>DBPO01000002.1 GCA_002304915.1 Verrucomicrobia bacterium UBA1418 | reverse complement strand
GCGCGGGTCGCGGGCGCCTCGCGAGGAGTCGGCGGCACCGTCGCCATCGGCGGCGGATGCGGATGCCGGCGCGGGCGATGGCGGCGCTCCGGCGGATGAGCACAGCGCGGTGCGCAACCTGATTGATCTTGTGGAATAACTCGCGCGTTTGCGCGGGGGGTGTGTCGTGCGTCTTGCTTCTTGTGGAAACAAGCGGCATACTGACGGCATGAAAACACATTTTTGCGGATTCCGTTGTTTTGCGTGCGGGCATGAGGTGGGGGCTGATTTCGGCGGCTATGTTTGTCCGCGCTGCGAAAATAATCTGGAGGTTCGCTATGATTGGCCCGTTGGCGCGCCGGGCCGGTGGTGGATAGATGTGGCGCGGGCGGATATTTTCCGCTATCGGGGGCTTTTGCCGGTGGCGAATCTGGAGCTGGCGGCTCCGTTGCGCGTGGGGCGCACGCCGCTGTATCCCGCGCCGCGATTGGGTCAGCGCGCGGGGCTGAACAATCTTTTCCTGAAGGATGACGGGCAGAATCCGAGCGCATCTTTCAAAGACCGCGCCGGGGCCGTGGCGCTGGTTCGCGCTCGCGAAACGGGGGTGAGCGTGATTAGCGGCGCCAGCACGGGCAACGCGGGAAGCTCCATGGCGTGTCTGGCGGCGAGCGTGGCGATGCCGTGTGTGATTTTTGTGCCGGAGACCGCGCCTGCCGCCAAAATTGCGCAATTGCTGGTGTTTGGCGCTCATGTGTTTGCCGTGCGCGGCACGTATGACGATGCTTTTGACTTGTGCATGGCGGTGTGTCGCGAGCGCGGCTGGTTTAATCGCAACACGGGGCATAATCCGTTCACCCGCGAGGGCAAAAAAACGGCGGCGTTTGAGATTTATGAGCAGCTCGGGCGCATTCCGGATTGGGTGGTTGTGCCGACGGGCGATGGGAATATTCTGGCCGGCATTTGGAAGGGTTTTCGCGATTTACAAGAGGCGGGCATTGTGGAGCGCACGCCTAAAATGCTTTGCGCGCAATCGGAGGCCAGCGGCGCGATTAGCGGCGCTGTTTGGGAATTGCAAAAGGCGGGGGGCGGCCGTCCCGATTGGAGTCAGGTGCGTGTTGCGCCTGTATCGGCCACGACGGTTGCCGATTCCATTTCTGTGGATGTGCCGCGTGATGGGTTGGCGGCGGTTCGCGCGGTGGTTGAATCCGGCGGGGCGGCGGTCACGGTGGCGGATGATGCGATTTTGGCGGCGATTCCGGAGCTGGCGCGCGGCGCGGGTGTTTTTGCCGAGCCGGCGGCGGCTTGCGCCTGGGCGGGGCTGAAGAAGGCTGCTGCGGCGGGAATTGTGGGCGCGGATGAAACCGTTGTTTGCATGAGCACCGGCAACGGATTGAAGGATATCGCCAGCGCGCGCAAGGCGGCGGGTGAGCCGGTTTCTTTGGAAAACAGCGTGGATGCCGCGCTGGCGGCGACTGAAGCCATTGGCCGCTAAATGCGAATCGGCGGCGGGCCGCCTTTTTCGTTCGACTTTTCCGGGGCTTCGGCTTATGGTTGTTTAATGGCAGTGAAGCCGTTTAGTATGGTCTTGGCAGAAGAAGGAAAACCAATGAGACGAGCGCACGACAGGTCCCGGGGGTTTACGTTGATTGAACTGCTGGTGGTTATCTCCATTATTGGACTTTTAGCGGCGATTTTGGTGCCGGCGATTGTAGGCGCGGTGAACAGCGCCAAGCATTCTCGAGCCATGCGACAGGTGAGCGATTTGGACGGGGCCATCAAGCGCTATCTGGCGGAATATGGGAAAATGCCGGCGCCGGCGGGTGACATTGGGGGGCCGGACAAACTATATGAGGGCGCTGAGCAGGCCGCGATTGTGGAAATCCTGATGAACAACTCGGAGAATCCCAAGTTGAATCCCCGGGGAATTGTCTTTCTGGACTTGGACCCGAATGCTTTCGGGGTGAAAACCATTGAGGAGATGAAAGGTCTTTTGCGCTCCGGCGCTCCGTACAAGGATCCCTGGGGGAGGGACTACGGCATTTTGTTGGACCTTAATTTTGATGAGAAAATTGATGTGGGTGGTGTTGCCGATGGGATTCGCGCCAAGGTGGGCGTGTATTCGCTGGGGCCGGATAAAAAGAATTTCACCATGGAAAACACCCCGTTCAAAACGTGGTAGGGTAATTGTAAGAGCGAAAGATTGTTGCCAATCATGAAAACGAGATTCACAGGCGGGCGCCAGGCGGGATTCACACTGATTGAGATGCTGACGGTGATTGCCATCATCGCCATTCTGGCGGCGATTATGGTGCCGGTGACTGGCAGCGCCAGAAAAATCGCCGAGAGACGTCGGGCCATGACGGAGATGAACAGCATCAAGGTGGCGGCCATGCAGTTTTACACCGAGCATCGGTACATGCCCTGGCCCGGCGATCCCAAGGTGGGGGAAGACAAGTGGACCAGTGATGCGGATCAAGCGGAGGTTATGGATTTGCTGACGGGTAACAACCCGCTGAAAAAGACATACTTGCAGATTCCGACGAAGTCTCAGGCTCCGGGGAATCCGTTGCTCTTTGTGGACCCCTGGCGGCAGCCCTATCAAATTGGGATGGATCGGAACATGGATGGCGCGGTGGAGTGGGGCGGGAGAAATGTCATGGAAAAAGTGCTGGTGTTGTCGCCGGGGCCGCCGGGTGAAAATAAGCCATTGCAGACCTTTGATTAGGCGAAGTGATGCGGGAGCGAAGGGAACGGATATGACATTGGAACGCAAACAGGTGAGCGCGATGAAACGGAACGAAGGCTTTACGCTGGTGGAAATGCTGGTGGTGATTGCGATTCTGGGAGTGTTGATGGCGATGATGGTGCCGGCGGC
>DBPO01000025.1:20275-45306 GCA_002304915.1 Verrucomicrobia bacterium UBA1418 | reverse complement strand
GAAGCGGTGGCCGCATTTGGCGCAGACCCGCCGGCGGCGAATGACTTCGTCGTGGCGAATGGAGCGCGAATCAATCACGCGGTCATCGGATTGGGCACACTTTGGACAGCGCATGTGGGCAGTCTGCGAGGGGGGAGGCGGGAAGTCAAGTTCGCAACGGCGTTTGAAAATGTCATAGGAGTGCTTGCATTTTGGGTATTACCTTGGGAATATCCCGCGCCATGGACGAACGCGACGACCAAGGCATGCGGATTTACCTGCGCGAAATCGGGCAGGTGGATTTGCTGACGCCCGAAGAGGAGGTCGAGCTGGCGCGGCGCGTCAAGCGCGGCGATGAGGAGGCGCGGCAACGAATGATTCGCGCCAATTTGCGCCTGGTGGTCAAAATTGCCGGTGATTACGCGCGTCTGGGTCTGCCGCTGCTGGATTTAATCAGCGAGGGCAACATCGGACTGATGAAGGCGGTGAGTCGCTTTGACCCCAAGAAGGGGGGCAAGCTGAGCACCTATGCCGCGTGGTGGATTAAGCAGGGGATTCGTCGCGCGCTGGCCAACCAGGGCAAAACCATTCGTCTGCCGTCGCACATGGTGGACAAGCTGTTCCGCATGCGCCGGATGAATGAAACGCTGACTCACAAGCTGGGGCGTCCGCCCACGCCGCGCGAGCTGGCGAAAAAACTCGATGTATCCGAAAAAACGGTGCGCTATTGGCTCGAAATTTCACAGCGGCCTTCCTCGCTGGATGTGCCGTTGGGTGATGAGGGGCGCGAAAATCTCGGCGACATCATTGCGGACGCCGATGCCAAATCGCCTTTTGAAGCGCTGAACGACCGGCAACTGCTGGAGGAGATGAATGCGAATCTTGAGCAGTTGGGCGAGCGCGAACAGTTGATTTTGAAGCATCGCTTCGGGCTGGACGGCATTCCGCCGGAATCGCTCGAAGAAGTTGGCAAGCGCCTTGGAATTACCCGCGAGCGCGTGCGTCAGTTGCAGAATCAGGCGCTTGCCACGCTGCGCGAAAAAATGTTGCAAGCCTAGGCGCGCCGCGAAATAAAGAAAGCAATCGGGCCGCTCAAGCGCCCAAGGAGATGAGCATGACAGACAATGTGGAAAAAGAACTTCAGTTGGACGCCGCTAATTTGTACCGCGAGGAAAGTTATACCGATTTGAAGGCCGGCAGCTTGCGCAAGCTGGTGCCGGTGACGGCTGACGGCGCGGATGACCTGAGCCGTCCTGCGATTTTTACCGCTTCGACCCAAGTGATGACTCCCGGCGGCATTCTGCCGCTGAGCGGCGAAATTGACGGTGCGACGAATTTGTCGGAGGCTATTGCCGGCTTCAATCCCGCCATTCGCAAGGCGCTGGCTGATTTGCGCGAGGAGGTCGCGGCGATGCAACGCGAGCGAGCCTCGCAAATTGTGGTTCCCGGCCGCACGGCTCCGCCGCCCCCGCCGGACTTGCTGATTCGTTAAGAGGCGGCGCGCTTATTTTTCGACCGGCACGACGATGCCGCGCAACAGAACGCGCTGACAGGCGAGGAATACCGCGAGCGTCGGAATCGCCGCCAGCAGCAGCGACGCCTGCACCACGCCCGGCCCTGAGCGCTGCTGCAACTGATACAGCCAGACCATCAGCGTCCACATTTTCGGGTCCTGGCAAATCAGGAGCGCATACATGAAATTGGCATAGGCCACGCTGAACGCTTGCAGGGCAATCACGGAGAGAATCGGCGCTGACAGCCGCATGGTGATGTGCCAAAAGAGCGTCCATTCGCCTGCGCCGTCGAGCTGGGCCGACTCGTATAAATCGCGCGGCAGCGAATCGAAAAATCCCTTCAGCAGAAAGATGGAGTAGCCGCTGGCCATGCCCGGCAGAATGAGCGCGGCAAACGTGTTCAGCAGGCCCAGCTCGCGCAGCAAAACAAACACGGGGATTTGCGTGACCATGTGCGGGAAGGCCATCGTCAGCATCAGAAACAGCAGAATTTGGGGTGTGGCCGACGGGCGGAAGCGGCTCAGGGCATAGGCCGCCAGCGGGTTGACCACCAGCGCCAGCAGGACGGCCAAGGCGCAATAGACCACGGTGTTGAAAATGCCGCGGCCGTGGAAAAGGATGTAGTCGAGCACGGTGCGATAATTGCGGGCGAGCAGTTCGCGGCGGATGGCGGGTTTGTTGTCGCGGAACAGTTGCGCGTGGTGCGCGAATTGCGGCAGGGGGGCGGTGAGTTGCGCGGCGGGCAACTCGCGGCCGGCGGCCTGCTGTTCCGCCAGAAACGCGCGCCAGGCCAGCTCGGGCGTGTGGAGGCGGCCGTTGGTGTGCCACAGCGGGGAGAGCGAATGCGTCAGGAATTCGTGGCGGTCGGCGCGTTCTTGGGGCGTGGCGGTTGGCGGTGTGTCCGCCGGCAGGGTGATGTCGGCCCATGTCGCATGGGCGGTGCCGTGGGCTTCGTTGTAGGCGGCGATGTCTTTGGTGTAGCGCGGCTTGAGATAGAGGCGTTTGTAAAAGCCCTCCACGGAGAGGACCACTTGGCACCAGGCGGGCGCGGATAATTTGAACGCGTCGAATTCGGTTGCCAGCGGCGTTGCGTCGGGCTGGGCGTAGGGGAAGAGATAGGCTGGCGGCTGGATGAAGACGGAATACCATGCGTCGAAGTCCGTGCCCAGCGCGTCGTTCATGGCTGGCAGCGGGCCGTATTTGGTTTGCAGGTGGCGGCGGAACTCGCGCAGTTGAAAGGGGAATGCGCCCGCCTGCGGCGCCCAGTAGTGGCCCAGCGCGATGGCGGCGGAGGGCAGGCGGTCCGCCGCGAGAAACTCGCGCCACAGCGGCACCCACGCCGCGTCCGGCGCGTCGGCGGGCGGCAAGGGAATGTCCGCGAACATTACATAATCCGAATCAAACGCGATATTCAGCGCGTCGAGCGATTCGTTAAAGAGCGCTTCGAGATGCTTTTGCCAGAGGGCGGTGTCGTTCACCAGAAAACGCGGAATCAGCACATGCTCGCGCTGGTCGGCGATGGATTTGGTGGAACCCGCCGCCAGCAGGCCCAGCGGATACAGCATGGCCACCGCGCCCAGCAGCAGTGCGCCGTAAATCAGCGCCACCAGCGCCCGTGTTCGCGGCGCGCGTCGTCCAATGGCCGCTATGATGCCCACGCTGCTCCTTTCGCGGTCCGGCAACTGCCGCCGGTTCCATGGCGTGGAAGAGGCGCGAAAAAGTTTTCCATGGTGTGGAAACATTCAGCGGGCGGATTCATGGCGCGCATGGTAGCAAAGCGGGGCGCGCGGGGGAAGCGGCAGTAGCGGGCGGGGGCGGGGATGTGGTATGGTGAGAAGATGGACTCAAATCCGGACAATCGCTTGAATGCCACGCCGCGCGGGGAGCGGGTGCATATTGCCATTTTTGGGCGGCGCAATGTCGGCAAGTCGAGCTTGATTAACGCGCTGACCGGGCAGGATGTGGCGATTGTGTCGCCGGTGAAGGGCACGACGACCGACCCGGTGGCGAAGGCCATGGAATTGCTGCCGCTGGGGCCGGTGGTGCTGACGGATACGCCGGGGCTGGACGACGCGGGCGAACTCGGCGCACAACGGGTGCAGCGGACTCAGGCGGTGCTGAAGCAGACGGATATTGCCGTGCTGATGACCAGTGGGGAGTTCGGCTGGGGCGAGTGCGAACAGCAACTGGCGGCGGCGGCGCGGGCGCAACGGATTCCTTTGCTGGTGGTGGTGAATAAAACGGATGAGTTGCCGCTGGCGGATGCCGTCCGCGAAGCGCTGGCGGCGCAAGCCGGGGCGCCCGTTCACGCAGTTTCCGCGCGGACGGGCGCGGGTGTGGAGGAACTCAGGCTGGCGCTGGCGCATGTTGCGCCGGAGGATGCGGCGGACGCGCGGCGGATTGTGGGCGATTTGCTACAGCCGGGGGAGTTGGTTGTGCTCGTGACGCCGCTGGATGCCGCCGCGCCGAAGGGCCGCCTGATTCTGCCGCAGCAGCAGACGATTCGGGATATTCTGGATGCGCGGGCCGTGGCGGTGGTGACGCAGCCGGGCGAGTTGCGCGTCACGCTGGAGCGTTTGGGGCGGCCGCCGCGTTTGGTGATTACGGATTCGCAGGCGTTCCGCGAGGTGTCCGCGGCGGTGCCGCCGGATGTGCCGCTGACGTCCTTTTCCATTTTGTTTGCGCGTTACAAGGGTGATTTGGCGGCGCTGGCGCGCGGCACGGAGGCTGTGGCGCGTTTGCGCGATGGCGACCGCGTGCTGGTGGCGGAGGGATGCACGCATCACCGTCAGGAGGATGACATCGGCTCTGTGCAGATTCCGCGCGCGTTGCTGAAACATACGGGCAAAAAGCTGGCGTTCACCCACACGGCGGGAATGGCTTATCCGCCGGATTTGAAGGATTACGCGCTGGTGGTGCATTGCGGCGGGTGCATGTTGAACCGGCGCGAAATGCAATGGCGGCAGGCGCAAACGCAAACGGCAGGGGTGCCGATGGTCAACTATGGCGTCTTGCTGGCCTATTTGCAGGGGATTTTGCCGCGATGCCTCGCGCCGTTTTCCGGCAGGCGTCAATGAGTGGTTCAGGCCGGGTTTGAGGCAACTTGCCGTTTATGGGGGATTGCCTTATTTCAGCATCAGCGATTTCACGCTGGGCAAGATATTCGTTGCGGGCGGCGCAGGCTCGGGGGTCTCTTTTTCGCCGCAGAACGGCAAGCGCCAACGGGCGGTTGAAGGGGCGCGCTGGCAACAGGCATGTACCATCGCGCCGACAATAATCAATATAATAACCACTAGCGACAGGCGCGAGAACCAGCTCATCGAGCGGGGCAATACGGCGCCACAGCGCGAGCAACGCCGCGCTTCGGGATGCGCGTGATGGCCGCACTCTCGACACACTTTCGGTTTTAGGTCTGTACGCATCTCATTCAGGCATGCACCAGAGTCCTTCCGGCACCCCGACCACACCTTAACACATTACGCTAGGGGGAGGGAGGGCGAGTGTCAACATGCATTTCAAAAAAATGAAGTTGTAGAGAAGCGTTTCGCTCTGGTGGTAATGTCCGCCTTTTATTTTGAATCAAGGGCCATTTTTGTGTATTCAATGACGCCATGGTGGAAACGTCTGCAGCGATGACAAAAGCTCACCCATCCATTCCGGTTGCCTGGCAAGAACAGGTTGCGCTGAAGCCGCTGACCACGATGCGGGTGGGCGGTCCCGCGCGCTATTTCATGGTGGCGCGCAGTGTGGACGACGTGCGTCAGGCTTTGTTGTCGGCGCGGGAGCTGAAGTTGCCGGTTTTAATTTTGGGCGGCGGCAGCAATTTGGTGGTTCCGGATGAGGGTTTTTCCGGACTGGTGCTCAAAATGGAATTGGCCGGTTTTGAAATTGTCGCGGAAGATGAGGCGACGGTGACTGTTCGGGCGGCGGCCGGAGAAACGTGGGATGGGTTGGTGGCTCGTTGCGCGGAAGCTGGATATTGGGGCTTCGAAAATCTGGCCGGGATTCCCGGCACGGTTGGCGCGGCGCCCATTCAAAATATCGGCGCGTACGGGCAGGAAGCGGCGGACACGCTGATTGCCGTGGATGCGTTGGAGCGGGGCAGTCTGGAGCCTGTTGCCTTGGCGAAGGAGGAATGCTCGTTTCAATATCGCCAAAGTATTTTCAACACGACGCACAAAGGGTGCTTTGTCATTACGGCCGTCACATTTCGTTTGCGAAAAGAGGGCGCGCCGTGCTGTTCGCATCGCAGTGTGCGCGAGTGGGTGGAGCAGCAGGCGGTGGAAACCCTTTCCGCGGCGGACATGCGTCGGGGGATTTTGGCTATTCGCGGGGATGGGCGCTTGCCGGACCCCGCCCATATTGGGAATGCGGGCAGCTTTTTCAAGAATCCGGTGGTGTCGCGCGCGCAGTTTGAAGAGGCATGTCGACAGGTGCAAGACCAGTTGGGGGCGGAGGCGGCCGCGCAACTGAGGGCGACGTCATTTGCTGTTGCCGATGATCACATCAAAGTGAGCGCGGGGCAATTGATTCGACTGACTGGCGCGGCTGGATTGCAGCGGGCTGGCGCGCGCCTTTATTCGCGTAATCCGCTGGTCATTATCAATGAATCCGGGCAGGCAACGGCCGCCGATGTTTTGGCGTTAGCGGGGTTGGTCCGCGAGCGGGTTGAAAAACAAACTGGCCTTTTACTGCATCAAGAGCCCATGATTGCCGCCGTGACCGAATGAGTGCACCGCAAAAAAGAGAAATCGTCCGGCGTCCTCGGCGCGGCTGGCTGGATTTGGCGCTGGGTGAATTATGGGCCTATCGCGATTTGCTGGCGACGCTGGCTTGGCGCAATTTGACCGTGCGCTACAAGCAAAGCCTGCTGGGCATCGCTTGGGCCATCATCAAGCCGGTGATTCAAATGGTGGTGTTCAGCGTGGTGTTCGGTCATTTGGCGAATTTGCCTTCCGATGGTTATCCCTATCCCATTTTTCTCTACGCGGGTTTGTTGCCGTGGACGTATTTCACGACCACGATCACGAGCGCATCCGGCAGCTTGTTGAGCGGCAGCAACATGATTCACAAGGTGTATTTCCCGCGCATGATATTGCCGTTTTCCTATCTGTTCACCAGCCTGATTGATTTGCTGCTGGCGATGCTGGTGCTCTTCGGCATGATGGGGTGGTATCGGGCGGACATGGTCTTCAGTTGGACGATTTTGCTGTTCCCCTTGTTTTTGATTCCGGCGGTGGTATTCGCGGGAGGGGTGTCGCTTTGGTTGAGCGCGGCGGCCGCTCGTTATCGGGATGTTCTGCATTTGGTGCCGTATCTGCTGCAGTTGGGCATGTTTATTACGCCGGTGGTTTACGCGGTCAATCTGCTGCCGGAACGCTTTCGCTGGATGCTGCAACTGAATCCCATGACGGGCGTCGTGGAGGGCTTTCGCTGGTCGTTGCTCGGCAAGCCGGTGGACGGGTGGGGCGTGATTTTCGCTGGGTTTGGTCTGGCCTTTGTTTTTCTGGTGTCCGGCATGATTTATTTCCGGCGCGTAGAACGCACCTTGGCAGATGTGCTATGAGCGCGCGAAATAAACCTGCGATTGAAGCCCATGCGCTCAGCAAGGAATATCGTCTGGGCGAGACACACCGCGACTGGCTGGCCGACGCGGCTGCCCTCTTGCGGGGACGCGCCGTCCAGCGTAGCGCTCCAACGATATTGCGTGCATTGGATGAGGTTAACTTCACCGTTGCCGAGGGGGAAGTGTTCGGCATCATCGGCGCGAATGGCGCGGGTAAAAGCACCCTGCTCAAGTTGTTGGCGGGCATTACTGACCCCACGTCGGGCCGCGCGATTCTACGCGGGCGGATTGCATCGCTGTTGGAGGTGGGGACCGGATTCCACCCTGAATTGACAGGGCGGGAAAACGTGTTTCTCAACGGCGCCATTCTCGGCATGCTCCAGCGCGAGATTCGCGAAGAATATGACCGCATCGTTGAGTTTTCCGGACTGGAAGCGTTTATGGACACCCCCGTCAAGCGCTATAGCTCCGGCATGCAGGTGCGTCTGGCGTTTGCCGTGGCGGCGCATTTGCGTCCCGAAATCCTGCTGATTGACGAAGTTCTGGCTGTCGGAGATATCGAGTTCCAGCACAAATGCCTGGGCGCCATGAAGGAAGTCGCCGGCGGCGGGCGGACCGTGTTGTTTGTCAGCCACAACATGGCCGCGGTCAGCTCGCTATGTCATCGGGCGCTTTTGCTGCGGCAGGGGCGTCAGGTGGCCATCGGGCCGACGGATGAGGTGATTCAGACCTACATTCAATCCACAGCCGATACCCATGCGCAGGATGCCGCGGGTTTTGTGGCGTTACACGAACGCAAGCCGCTTTTGGCCCATTCGCCGGTGATTATTCGCGCCGCCCGGATGGTCAATGAGCACGGGGAGGCTGTCACGGCTGTGCGCATGGGTGAAACACTGCGGGTGGATGTTCGTGTGGAGCAACTCAATCAGTTTCCGTCTGCCGTGGTTGGGGTGACCGTGCGCTCCGTGTTTGACCAAAAGATTATTCATTTTAACACCGCGATGGCCGGCGGCTTCGGCTCAGCCCGCCGCGGCGCAAAAGAAATCGTTCGTCTGGAAATTCCGGAACTTCCCCTCATGGCTGGGGCCTATTCGTTGGACTTGCTGGTGTTCGAGCCGGGTGTGCGCCTGATTGATCGCGTGGATGGCGCATTGACCTGTGATGTCATCGAAGCCGATTGGTACGGCCACGGATATCGCGGTGAGGCTCGCGAAGGCCTGATTGCCGTGCGCGGAGAATGCCGGATTGCCGTTCGGGAGGAAAACTGACATGCCACAGCTGTCTTCATGCTATGCCGTTATCACGACCATTCAGGCGCCGACGGTTGCCGTTCGCGAGCTGCATCGGCGCTTGGGCGAATTTCAGGGCCGCTTGGTGGTGGCTGGCGACAAAAAAGGGCCGCCGGAGTTCTCACTGCCCAACTGCGATTTTTTAAGTCTGGTCGATCAGGAAGCCAGCGGCTTTGAATTGGCCGCGCATCTGCCGATTGGTCATTACGCCCGAAAAAATATCGGCTATTTGCATGCCATTCGATCCGGCGCGACGTGCATCTACGAAACCGACGACGACAATGCGCCGCTGGCGTCCTGGACATTGCGCCGTGAGCAGGTCGCGGATGCGCGCGGCGTGGATGGTACAGGCTGGGTGAATGTGTATCGGCAATTCACCGAGGACCCGCAAATTTGGCCGCGCGGCTTCCCGTTGGAGAGGCTGGGGGATGCGCCGCCTGCCGCGCGGACATTGGGCGCTTCCGTGGATGCGCCCGTTCAGCAGGGTCTCGCCAACGGCTCGCCGGACGTGGATGCCGTCTGGCGCTTGACGCAGGACCGCCCCTTCGATTTTGAAACGCGGCCGCCGGTTGTGCTGACCGAGGGGCAGTGGTGCCCGTTTAATACGCAAAGCACGTGGTGGTGGCCGCGTGCGTTTCCGCTGCTTTATGTGCCCAGCCATTGTTCCTTCCGCATGTGCGACATCTGGAAAAGCCTGATTGCCCAGCGCTGTCTGTGGGCGTTGGGTGTTGGCGTGGTTTTTCATGCGCCCGAAGTTCATCAGGACCGCAATCCGCACAATTATTTGCGCGATTTTGAAGACGAGGTGCCCGGCTATCTGCAAAACGCGCGCATTGCCAGCATTCTGGAAAAATTGACACTGGCCCCCGGCGCGGCGGCCGTGGCCGACAACTTATTGCTTTGCTATCAGGCGCTGGTGGCTGAAAACATATTCCCGCCGGACGAGTGGCCCTTGGTGAAGGCGTGGCTGGCGGATTGTCAACGGATTTCCCCCGCATGAACAAGCCCGCGCCGTTCCAGCCCTTGCCGCCGCGACCGCTGATTTCCATCATCGTGCCGAGCTTTAATCAGGGCGCATATATTCGGCAAACCATCGAATCCTGCCTGGAGCAGGATTACCGGCCCATTGAGATTGTCGTGATGGACGGCGCGTCCACGGACGGAACCGTTGACGTGCTGAAGTCGTTCGGAAACGTTCCCGAACTGCGCTGGACATCCGAGCCTGATGATGGTGTCGTGGATGCCGTCAATAAAGGGCTAGCGCGTGCGCGCGGGGAAATCGCCGCCATCCAGAGTTCGGACGACTTTTACCTCCCCGGTTGTTTTTCCGCCGTGGCGGAAGGCTTTCGGACGCATCCCGCGGCTGGACTGGTGTTCGGAGAGGTGGAACGGGTGGATGCCGAAGGCCAAGTGGTCTTCTCGCCGCGCCAGCCACGCTATTCGCTGGCGCGTCTGCTGGGGCGCGAGCTGTTCATCTACCAGCCCACGGCATTTTTCCGGCGCGAGTTGGCGCTGGCATTGGGCGGATGGAATCCGCGGATTCCGTACGTGCCGGATATTGATCTGTGGATCCGGCTGGCGTTCCATGCGGAAGTCGCGCAACTTGACGCGGTGCTGGCCGCCTACCGGACGCACCCCGGCCAACGAGATAAACACCGGGAGAACATCTGCCGCGATTATCTGCGGATGCTGGAGATTTCGCGGGACATTCCGACCGCACCCCGACGGTTGCGCCGCGCGGCGGCGGCCGGCGCCGCGCTTCTCAAATTCCGCTACGGCGGCCCATGGTCCGACGCCGAACTGACCCGGGCGGCCTGGAAAGCCCTTCTGCTGCGGCCCTCGCTTCTGTTTTCGCCGCAACTGCCGAAGCATCGGCTGGTGCCTGGCTATTTTGCGCTGACCGGCCTGCGCCGAAAACTGCTGGGCGGAGGTCGTCCGTGAAGCCGCTGACCCTCCGGAAAAAAATCGGCTGTTGGCTACACGAGCGCTGGCGCATGGAAGCGGTGCTGCGCATGCCGAATCTGGCGCGTCGCGCGGGCTTGGACTGGCTTGATCTGTGCAACCGGCACGAATGTCTTGTCCGTGGCGCGGGTGTCGGCCGCATCTGCGATTGGTCCGACTCCTCGTTGCTGACCGCTTGTCGAACGTTTCCGCGTCTCGGCGGTCGGCTTCTACAGCATGTCGCCCGCGAACACCCGTTTTCCCTCCAACCGCAGGCCGGTGTTCCAGCGGTTTCCGCCATCGTACCGGTTCGCGGCACGGACCGGTTCCAAGCGTTGGCATTTGTGGCTACCGCCTTGCGGGCCGTTGGCGGGTCGGCCGCAGAAGTGCTGCTCTGTGAGCACGACGAGACGCCCCGATTGGAGGGCGATTGGCCGGAAGGCGTTCGGCACGTCTTTGTCCCGGCGGCCGTCGGCGAAGCATTCAACAAGAGCAAGGCGCTCAATGCCGGGGCTCTGGCCGCACGGCATCCCGTGCTACTGTTGCACGATGCGGACGTCTGGCCGCCGGAAGATTACGTCGCGAAGTGCTTGGACTTCATGGCGCGGGAAGGCTGGGAGGCCGTCCGGCCGATCCGATTCCTCTTCCTGCTGGACGCGGAGAGCAGTTCGCGGGTAATCGCATCGGCCTCTGTGCAAGATGTCCGAGACGTGGCGCAGGTCCAGCAGAATAATCCCGGCCTTTCGGCTTTTGTCCGGAAAGACGTCTATCTGGAAATCGGTGGGCACGACGAGCGTTTCACCGGTTGGGGCTGGGAGGACGTCGAATTTCTCGACCGCCTGAAGACCCGTCGGCTTTATCCCGGTTCGTTCCTGCCGGCAGTCCATCTGTGGCACGATGTGCCGCCCGCGAAAAAGATGCGCAACTGGAACCGCGACCGGCTGGCAGATATCCTGCGAGAGCCGGTTGGAGCGCGCATCATTGCGGCCCGGCGGCAATTGGAAGGAGGGAGGCGGTGATTCGGCTGGTCATCCCCGACAGACATGAAGGCGAGCGCGGGGCGGGGCAGTGGAAGGATCTGCAGGGCATTCGCATCGTTCTGGAACAGTTGGGGGCCGATTGGCGGGAATTCCGTTTCGACGGCGGCAATGTCGGCGAACTCGCGGCACAGATTGGCGCGTCGGCGGGAGTGGTGATCTGGTATTATTCGTTCTGGCCCGAAGCGATGGAGGAACTGAAGCGTCGTTGTCCTCGTGCGCGGGTCATCCTGCGGACGGTCAATGCTGAGGCGTTTCAACATTGGGTGCGCGCCTCCAAAAACTGGCGGCGGTTTCGAGGCCTGCCGCGGGATGTCTATGGCTTTGCCCGGCTGATGTGGCGCGACCGGCGGTGCGCGTGCGCAGCGGATATTCTGGCCGGCATCAGTGCGTGGGACAATGCCCATTACTGGCAACGGCTGGCGGGAAAGGACAAGGTTTGTTTTGTGCCGTATTTCTGCCCGTGGCCGCATCTGTTGCCGGCGGTTCGCCCGCTGCCTTGGGAACAGCGGGAAACCGATTTGCTCTGTCTGGCCGGAACCCGGGATCCTATTGGCCGAGGCCATGCGGCCGGGTTTACCGCGCTGGCTCGTCGGCCCGAATGGTCCGGCCGCCGTTTGGCGGCGAGCGCCGGCTTGCTGGAGGCCCCGCCGGATGACTGGCCGGGAAACGTGGAGCGGCTTGGGCGCTTGGACGAACCGTGGACGCGGCTGTGCGGCACCAAGGCGGTGGCTGTGTTGTCGCCCTTGGGCTACGGCAGCAAAACCACGGTGACGGATGCACTGGCGGCGGGTTGCCATGTGCTGGTCCATCCGCGCCAGCATGAACGTTTGCCGCCCGACGAACGGGCGCTGGCTATTCCCGTGGACCCCGCCTCGGCGGCGGATGCCCGCCGCGCGGTCGCCTGTTTGTCACAGCCGCCGGCGCGGCTGGGCGGCGACGTGCAGCGGGAGCAGATGAACCACAGCGTTAAATTCTGGAAACGGGTTTTGAGTGGATACGGCACGGACTACGACGGGGAGGATTCCTATGCTTGAGACGGAACGGCGGCACTTGATTGAGCGGCTCTGGGTGGAACAGCCCAAACTGTTCGTGCATGGAGAAGGGACGTTGTGCATTGACCATACCGGCCGGAACGGTCAGGAAGAGGCCTGGCCTCTGGGTCGGGACGTGCTGGAGTGGATCGCCGGCATCCTGCCTGCCCAGGCGTCCACGCTGGAAACGGGCTGCGGCTATTCAACGATTGTCTTCGCGATTTGCGGCGCCCGCCATACGGCCATCGCTCCCGATTACCAACAGCATGGGCGCATCGTGCGTTGGTGCGAAGACCACGGCGTGTCTTGCGCTGATCTGCGGCTGATTGATGCCCGCTCTCAGGACGTGTTGCCGGGCATGCTGCTCGAACCGCTGGACCTTGTGCTGATTGACGGTTGCCATGCGTTTCCCGCGCCAGCACTGGATTGGTACTACACGGCCGAGAAAATCAAGCCGGGCGGCTATCTCGTGGTGGACGATTGCCAGCTGGTTACAGGGAAGCAGTTGGTGGATTTTCTGGAACAGGAAACCGGGCGCTGGAAATTGCAGGTGCGCTTTGGTAAGACGGCGGTGTTTCGGAAAATCGCGACTGGGCCGGTCGTGGAGGGATTCGAATGGATCGACCAGCCGTACTGCCGCAACCCGGCGCCCGCACCGGCGCAGCCCGGCTTGTTCAGGAAATGGGCGAGCTGCTGGCGACGGTTGTGGAGTTCCGCTCCGTGACGCCGTCCCCCGAAATCTCCGTTGTGATGGGTGTTTACAACAACGCAGACGCCCTGCCGGCCGCGCTGGAAAGCGTCCTGTCGCAGGAGGGCGTGGAACTTGAATTTATTGTCGTCAACGACGGATCCACGGATGGCACCGCCGCCATTCTGGATGAAGCGGCGCGGCAGGATGCCCGCCTGAAGGTCGTGCATAAGAAAAACGAAGGTCTCACGCGTGCGTTGATGGACGGTTGCGCTTTGGCTTCCGCGCCGTGGATTGCGCGGCAGGATGCCGACGACGTATCGCTGCCGGGCCGCCTGAAGGCGCAACTGGCCCGCGCGCAACAGCCCGATGCCCCGGACCTGGTGGTGTGCGCCGCACGCTGCCAAATTGCCGAAGGTGTGACGCTATACACGGTTGCACTGCCCCCAGACGAAACCGCCGCCCGCAAAAAAATCGTTGAGCAATGGAAAACACTCTGCCCGCATGGCGCCATTCTCATGCGCACGGCCGCCTATCAGCAGGCCGGCGGCTATCGCCCGCATTTTTACTTTGCTCAGGACCTGGACCTCGTCATGCGGCTGGCGGAACGCGGCGGCGTTGGTGTTGTACCGGAAACACTGTACTCTTTCAGATATTCTCCGGACTCCATCAGCGGTCGCCACCATAAGCAACAGGAGGCCTATCGCCGTTTGATCGGCGCGTGCCACAACGCACGCCTCCGCGGTGAGTCGGAAGCCCCTTGGCTGGCTGAAGCCGAGGTGCTGTCCTCCCGGCTCCGCCACCGCCGCCGTCCTGCGCGGCCACGCGATGAATTTGCGGGGTTGTATTTCGTCGGCTGCTGTCTGCGACACCGCGAGCCGCCTCTGGCCCGCGCCTATCTGGCCCGGGCGTTGCGGCAGCGGCCGTGGTCGCTTCCGGCCCTCCTGCGCTGGCTGGGAGCGACTTGGCGCTCTTCATTTCCCGTCCAAGGAGATTAAAACAGGAATCCGCATGTCAAATCTCGCCCCATCCATTTCCGTGGTCATCCCCACCTACCGGCGCGAAGAAGTCCTGCTGCAAACGCTGACGGCCCTTTCGCAACTCGAGCACCCGCCCGGCGAAATCCTGGTGATGGACCAAACCCCAACCCACCCGCCGCAGGTGGAACAGGAGCTGAAACGGCAGGAAGCCGAAGGACACATCCGCCACATCCGCCTGCCCGCGCCATCCATTCCCGTGGCGATGAATCTCGGCGTGCGCGAGGCGAAAGGCGACCTCGTGTTATTCCTCGACGACGACATCATTCCAAGCCCGGACCTTGTCGCCAATCACTGCCGCGCACACGCCGCACACCCCGAAGCCTGGGCCGTCGTGGGGCAAATCATACAGCCGACACCGCACCGTCCAACGCGCCCGCGCCGACCCATGCACCTGACGCAGGATTTGGATGTTAACTTCGCCAGCGACCAGCCGCGATGGCTCACCAACATAATGGCCGGCAATTGCTCCGTCCTGCGCGCGCGATTTCTGGAACTGGGCGGCTTCGATGAAAACTTCATCCCACCCGTCTCCTTCCGCTTCGAAACAGAATTTGCCAAACGCCTCATCGCCGCCGGCGGGCGAATCTGGTTTGAGCCCCGCGCCTCCATACAGCATTTACGCGTCAACTGCGGAGGCACCCGTGCCGCCGGAAGCCACCTCTCCAGCCCCTCCCCATACCACGGCGTCGGAGCCTACTATTATTTTTTGCGACAAGGCCGTGGCTTGGATCGAATCTGGCAAATTGCCCGCCGCCCTTTCCGCGAAGTGCGCACCAAATACCATCTTGCCCATCCCTGGCACATCCCGGTCAAATTCATCGGCGAAATACGCGCCATCATCCTAGCCCTTCGCCTGTACCGCCGAGGCCCGCGCCTGCTCACCCAACAGCCCGACGACCCCCGTTGCTCCCCCGTTGCGCCATAAAAGTTTTCCATACCGTGGAAATTATTTTTCCATAGCGTGGAAAAACTGAAAATAAAGTTTCCATAGCGTGGAAAATTGCTCTGCGCTCAGCGAGCGCAGCTACAGATTTTTTCTGGCCTCTCCGCTTGCGTTAGGGCTTTTCGGGGGTGGCGACGACTTTGAAGAAGAGGCGGGGTTCCGCCGGCGTGCCGAGGTTTATCGTGAAGGTGAGTTCGCTGCCTGTCGCTTGGAGGCTTTCGATTTTCGTCCAGGTTTCTTCGAGGAGGTTGTCCAGCGAATAGAGGGTGTACCAGAGTCCGCTTTCGGCGTTGGTAATCTTGATGGTGAGTGTTGTGCCGTCGAAGACGAGGGAGCCGTCTGCGGGGAAGAATGGCGCTGAATTGAGGTAGTACGTGACGCCGATGACCGGGTCGTCGGTGAAGGGGCCGCCCGTGCCGGTGAACATGCCGTTGTTCCAGTCCGGCGCGGCTGTCGCGCTTTCGGGGATGCCCCACGGTGTTCCGGGGCCTTCGGTGTTCAGGCGGATATTTATGCAATCTCCGAACATTCCCACGTAGCAGCAGCAGGCCAGATTCGTTGCCGGCAACACGGGCAATTTCGTTAGCGCCGTGCAGTCGCGGAACATGTGGGCGTAGCAGTGGTTGGTCAGTGTTGTGGCGGGCAGTTCCGGCGGTGTCGTCAGCGCCGTGCAGCCTTGGAACATGATGTGATAGCAATATACGGTCAGATTGGTGGCGGGCAGGGCGGGCGCTTTCTTCAGGGCCGTGCAGTTGCGGAACATGCCGCGGTAGCAGTTGTTGGCCAGCGTGGTGGCGGGCAGGGCGGGCGCGTTCGTCAGGGCCGTGCAGTCCTGGAACATGTACTCGTAGCAGGTTTCGGCCAGGTCTGTGGCGGGGAGCCCGGGCGCGTTTGTCAGGGCCGCGCAGCCGGCGAACATGCCGAGATAGCAGTCCCGGGCCATCGTGGTGGCGGGGAGGACGGGCGCTTCGGTCAGCCCGGTGCAGCCGTAGAAGGTGGCGCGGTAGCAGGATTCCGTCAGGTTGGTGGCGGGCAATTCCGGCGCACTTGTCAGCGCCGTCCAGTCGTGGAACAAGGCCGCAAAGCAGGAGTCGGCCATGGCTGGATGTTCGCCGGCGGTCACCTGCGGATGGTCGAGCAGGGTTTCGATGTTGCCGGCGCAGGCGACCGGTCCATTGGCGGCAAGCTCCCAACCAAACAGGTCTTCTTCCCATTTCGCAATGCAGGTGTTGCTGGTTCCGCAGATGTAGAGCCGGAATTCGCCAGCGCTGTTGGTTGCGGCTTCCGCGCCGGCGATCGTGAATTCGCTCCAGTTCGTTGCGTCGGTGGAGTATTGGACTGTTCCGTCCCATCCCTTTTTCTCGGGGGAGATGGTGAAGGCGTCCGGGCTGGAGAAGGTGAGGTGCGCGCCCGGGGCCGGAGGCGGCGGCAGCGCCTGATGGTAGTAGATGGCGCCGATGACGGGTTCGTTGGTGAAGGCGCCACTCGTGCCGACGAGCATCTCGGTGTTCCAGTTGGTTGCGGCTTGCGCGCTTTCGGGGATGCCCCAGGGTGTTCCGGGGCCTGTTGCGTTCAGCTTGATGCTTGTGCAGTCGCGGAACATGCCGGAGTAGCAGTTCTCCGCCAGATTCGTGGCGGGCAGCTTCGGCAATGTCGTCAGGCCTTCGCATCCCCAGAACATGTTCTGGTAGCAGGCTTGCGTCAGTGTCGTGGCGGGCAGTTCCGGCGCGTTCCGCAATCTCATGCAGTCGGCGAACATGATTTCGTAGCAGTTCTGCGCCAAGTTCGTGGCGGGGAGTTTCGGCGGATTTCTCAGTTGCTTGCAACCGTAGAACATGCCCGTGTAGCAGTATTCGGCCAGATTGGTGGCGGGGAGTTCGGGCGCGTTTTTCAGGGCCGCGCAGTCGGCGAACATGCCGAGATAGCAATCTTCGGCCAGCGTGGTGGCGGGGAGTTCGGGCGCGTTCGTCAGGGCCGTGCAGCGGTAGAAGATGGTGTGGTAGCAGGCGGGGGCCAGATTCGTGGCGGGCAGGTCTGGCGGGCTGGTGAGCGCCGCGCAGTTCTGGAATAGATTCGCGAAGCACCAGTCGTCCATGGCGGGATGTTCACCGGCGGCCACCTTCGTGTGGTCGAGCAGGGTTTCGATGTTGCCGGCGCAGGCGACGGTTCCCATTTCCGCGTTTATGGTCCAGCCGGGCGCGTCCTCGGCGCCGGTGATATGGGAATTGCCCCAGCCGCAGAGGTAGAGCCGGTATTCGCCGGAGCCGTTGTCCGCCGCGGTTGCGCCGTTGGTGGTGAAGGGGACCCAGTTCGTCCCGTCGGTGGAGGCATGGAGAGCGCCGTTCCACGACTGGACCCACGGCGTGATGGTGAAGGTGTTCGCGCTGGAGAAGGTGAGGCAGGCGCCCGGGGCCGGAGGCGGCGCATAGTAGTAGGTGGCGCCGATGACCGGGTCGTTGGTGAAGGCGCCGCCTGTGCCGACGAGCATGTCTTCGTTCCAGCCGGTCTTTTCCGTCGCGCCGGCGGGGATGCCCCATGTCGGGCCGGTTCCGTTTTCATAGAGCTTGATGCCCGTGCAGTTGCGGAACATTTCTGCGTAGCCGTGATAGGCCAGGTCGGTTGCGGGCAGCTCCGGCAATCTCGTCAGGCCCGTGCAGCCTTCGAACATGTATTCGTAGCAGAAATAGGAGAGGTTTGTCGCGGGTAGCGCCGGCAATCTCGTCAGCCCCGTGCAGCCGCGGAACATGCTGTTGTAGCAGGACATGGCCATTGTGGTAGCGGGCAGTTCGGGCGGGTTGGTCAGTCCCGTGCAGCCGAGGAACATGCCCGCGTAGCATTGTTGGGCCAGATTTGTGGCGGGCAGCTCGGGCGCACTTGTCAAGCCCGTGCAGCGGAAGAACATGTGTTGGTAGGAGCATTCGGCCATTGTTGTGGCGGGCAGTTCCGGTGCGTTGGTCAGCCCCGTACACTCAGCGAACATGGCATGATAGCAATAATCAGCCAGATGGGTGGCGGGGAGGGCGGGGGCTGTCGTCAGATTGGGGCATTCGGCGAACATTTGATGATAACAAAAGTTGGCCAGATTGGTGGCGGGCAGCGCCGGGGCGTTCGTCAGGCCTGTGCAGGCGCAGAACATGCCGTAGTAGCAACCCGGGGCTAGCGTTTGGGCGGGCAGGGCGGGGGCTTCCGTCAGGCCTGTGCAGTCGGCGAACATGCCGTAGTAGCAACCCTGAGAAAGTGTCTCGGCTGGCAGCTCCGGCGCGCTGGCGAGCGCCGTGCACATTTGGAACAGGTCCATGAAGCACCAGTTGGCCATTGCGGGGTGCTTGCCGGCGGCCACCTTCTCGTGGTCGAGCAGGGTTTCGATGTTGCCGGAACAGGCGACCGTTCCCGTGGGGGCGTCAATCGCCCAGCCCGGTTGATAATGCCCGGCGGGTATGCGGGAGTTGCCCCACCCGCAGATGTAGAGCCGGTATTCGCCGGAACCGTTGTCCGCCGCGGCCGCGCCGTTGGTGGTGAATTCCACCCAATTCAGCGCGTCGGTGGAGGCGCTGAGGGCCCCTTCCAACGAGTCGAATTTCGGCGTGATGGTGAAGGCGTTCGTGCTGGAGAACGTGAGGTACGCGCCCGGGGCCGGCAGGGGGGAATAGTGGTAGATGGTGCCGATGGCCGGATCGCCGGTGAAGGTGCCGCCGGTTTCCGCGAGCATGCCGGTGTTCCAGCCGGTCTTTTCCGTTGCGTCGGCGGGGATGCCCCATGTCGGGGCTGTTCCGTTGGCGTGCAGCGCGATGCCCGAGCAGCCGGCGAACATGTTTTGGTAGCAGTATTCGGCCAGATTGGTGGCCGGCAGTTCGGGCAATCTCGTCAGGCCGGTGCAGTCGGTGAACATGTCGCCATAGCCATAATTGGCCAAGGTGGTGGCGGGCAGGGCGGGTGCGTTGGTCAGGCTGAGACATTCGGAGAACATGGCCGCATAGCAGTATTCGGCCAAGTTCATGGCGGGCAGTTCGGGGGCTTCTTTCAGCCACATGCAGCCGTAGAACATGCTGGAGTAGCAGTAGCTGCTCAGATTCGTGGCGGGCAGCTCGGGCGCTCTCTTCAGCCGCGTGCAGTAGAAGAACATGCCGTTGTAGCAGGAGTCAGACAGAGTCATGGCGGGCAGTTCCGGCGCCTTCGCCAGGTCCGAGCAGCCATTGAACAGATTGGCGAAGCACCAGGCGTCCATCGCCGGATGCAGTCCGTTTGCCACGGTCTCGTAGTCGAGGAGGTTTTCGATATTTCCGAAGCAGAAGGCCTCTTCCGGGGCGTTGATGTTCCAGCCGGGCTTGTTCTGTCCGGTCACGCAGGTGTTGCTTGTTCCGCGGAGGTAAAGCAGGTAGTCCCTGACGTCGTTGGGCGCGGCGGCCGCGCCGTTGGTGGTGAAGGGCGCCCAGGTCACCGCGTCGGTGGAGCATTCGAGCGTTCCGTTCCACGATTCTTCCCGCGGTGTGATGGAGAAGGCGCCCTCGCTCACGAAGGCGATATATCCGCCCGGGGGCGGCGACGGCGGCGTCGAGTCGTAGTAATAGGTGACACCGATGCCCGGCCTGCCGATGAATGGACCGCCTGTGTCCGTGAACATTTCGAGATTCCAGTCCTCCTGTTCCTTCGCATTGGCGGGGATGCCCCACGGGGTTCCGGGGCCTGTTGCGCTCAGCTTGATGCCCGTGCAGCTTCGGAACATGCTGTAGTAGCAGTTCAGGGCCAGATTGGTGGCCGGCAGCTCCGGCAATTTTCGCAGTCTGGTGCAACCGTGGAACATGGAGTTGTAAGAGCTCTCCATCACCGTTCGAGCCGGCAGCGCGGGCGTGTCCATCAGGCTTGTGCAATTCCGGAACATGCAGCAGTAGCACCAATCGGTCAGCGTGGTGGCGGGGAGGGCGGGCGCGTTCGTCAGCGCCGTGCAGCCTTCGAACATGCTGCCATAGCATCCCTCGGCCAGATTCATCGCGGACAGCGTCGGCGTCTGCGTCAGGCCCGCGCAGCCTTCGAACATGCCGTAATAGCACCCGTAGGCCAGCGTGGAGGCCGGCAGCTCCGGCGCTTCCGTCAGGCTCGCGCAGTTTTTGAACATATACAAGTAGCAGGCTTCGGTCAGCGTGGTGGCGGGCAGCGTCGGCGTTGCCGTCAGGTTCGTCCACTCCCTGAACAGATTGGCGAAGCAGTAGTCGGCCATCAGCGGATGCTGGCCGGCGGCCACGGTTTGATAGTCGAGGAGGGTTTCGATGTTGCCGGAGCAGGCGATGGCGTCCGCGCCGTCCATTCGCCAGCCGGGCGTTTCAAAGCTGCCGGTGATGATGGTGTTGCTCGTTCCGCGGACGTAGAGCTTGAACTCGCCGGAGGCGTTGGTGGCCGCGGCCGCGCCGTTGGTGGTGAAGAGCGCCCAGGTCGCCGCGTCGGTGGAGCATTCGAGCGTTCCGTTCCAGGAGTTCATCTTCGGGGCGATGGAGAAGGCGTCGTCGCTGGTGAACGTGAGGTGGGCCTCGGAAGCCAGCGGCGGCGCATGGTAGTAGGTGACGCCAATCGCCGGGTTGCCGGTGAACAGGCCGCTCGTGCCGGCGAACATGTCGAGATTCCAATCCTCCTGCGCCTGCGCGCCGGCGGGGATGCCCCAGGGCGGGCCGGAGCCGTCTTTATACAGCGTGATGCCCGTGCAGTTTTTGAACATGGCCTCGTAGCAGCTTCGGAGTAGATTCGTCGCCGGCAGTTCCGGCACGCGCGTCAGGCCCGTGCAGCCGTGGAACATGCTCTTGTAGCAACTGCCGGCCAGATTCATGGCGGGCAGGTCGGGTGCCTCGGTCAGGCTCGTGCAGCCGCGGAACATGTTTGCGTAGCATTGGAAGAGCAGATTGGTGGCGGGCAATGCGGGCGCGTTCGTCAGCGCCCTGCAATCCTGGAACATGCCCACGTAGCAGGAGTTGGGCAGCGTGGCGGCGGGGAGAGCGGGCGCCTGCGTCAGCGCCCTGCAGCCGTTAAACATGTTGCCGTAGCACCAAACGGCCAGATTCGTGGCGGGCAGGTCGGGTGCCTTGGTCAGGCCCGTGCAGCTGCGGAACATGTTTTCGTAGCAGTTATCCGCCAAGTCCGTCGCGGGCAGCGCGGGCGCGTTTGTCAGGCCCGGGCAGGCGAAGAACATAAAGTAGTAGCAGTGAGAAGCCAGCGTGGTGGCGGGCAGCTCCGGCGCCGTCGTCAGGTTGCCGCAGCCGGAGAAGGTGGCGCGATAGCAGGAGGGGGTCAGATTCGTGGCGGGCAGGTCCGGCGCTTCCGTCAGGTTCGTCCAATCCATGAAGAGGCCCGCGAAGCAGAAGTCGGCCATCGCCGGATGCTGGCCGGCCGCCACCGTCGTGTAGTCGAGCAGGGTTTCGATGTTGCCGGAGCAGGCGACCGGCCCGGTCGCGTTCAGGAGCCAGCCGGGCCGGGCATAGCCGGTCATGCAGGTGTTGCTTGTGCCGCGGAGATAGAGCAGATACTTGCCGGAGGCGTTGGTGGCCGCCGCCGCGCCGCCGGTGGTGAAGGCCGCCCAGTTCGCCGCGTCGGTGGAATACTCAAGCGTTCCCTGCCAAGATTGCACCTGCGGCGTGATGGAGAACGCTTCGTCGCTGGTGAACGTGAGGTGGGCGTTCGAGAAGGAGGGCGGGGGCGCCGTGTAGTAGTAGGTGGCGCCGATGACCGGGTCGCCGGTGAAGGCGCCGCCCGTTTCGACGAGCATGTTGGTGTTCCAGCCCGCCGCGGGCGTGGCGTCTTCGGGGATGCTCCAGGTCGGGCCGGTCCCGTCTTCGGACAGCATGATGCCCGTGCAACTGTCGAACATGCCCGCGTAACAGTAAGGAGCCAGATTTATGGCCGACAGTTCCGGCAGGCGCGTCAGGCCCGTGCAGCCGCGGAACATGTAGGAGTAGCAGTTATCGGCCAGATTCGCGGCCGGCAGGGCGGGTGCGTTCGTCAGGCCTGTGCAAGCGGCGAACATCTCGGCGTAACACTGCGCGGCCAGCGTGGTGGCCGGCAATTCGGGCGCTTCGGTCAGGCCCGTGCATTCCCTGAACATGCTGAAGTAGCAGGAGTAGAGCAGATTCGCGGCCGGCAGGGCGGGTGCGTTCGTCAGGCCCGTGCAGCCGGCAAACATGTTTTGGTAGCAGCTCTCCGCCAGATTTGTGGCGGGCAGTTCCGGCGGTGTTGTCAGGCCCGAGCAGCCGTGGAACATGGCGCGATAGCAGTCATTGGTCAGTTCCGTGGCGGGCAGCGCCGGGGCGTTTGTCAAGCCCGGGCATTTGTAGAACATGTACGTGTAGCAGCTATCGGCGAGATGCGTGGCGGGCAGCGCGGGGGCGTTGGCCAGGCCCTTGCAGCTGGAGAACATGCTGGAGTAGCAGGACTCCAGCATGTTCATGGCCGGCAGGTCGGGCGCCTCGGTCAGGCCCGTGCAGGCGTTGAACATGCTGAGATAGCAGGAGGCGGCCAGATTCGTGGCGGGCAGCGCGGGGGCGTTTGTCAGGCCTGTGCAACCGAAGAACATGCCCTCGTAGCAATTTGCGGCCAGGGTGGAGGCGGGCAGGGCCGGCGCATTCGTCAGCCCCGTGCAGCGGTAGAACATGTAGTAGTAGCAATATTCGGCCAGATTCGTGGCGGGCAGCGTTGGCGCTGCCGTCAGATTCGTCCATCCGTGGAAGAGATTGGCGAAGCAGCCGTTGGCCATTGTCGGGTGCTGGCCGGCAGCCACAGTTTCGTAGTCGAGCAGGGTCTCGATATTGCCGATGCAGGCGACCGTCCCCGTGGCGGCTATTTTCCAGCCCGACGTGTACGCATCGCCGGTCATGACGGTATTGCTCGTTCCGCGGAGGTAGAGGTTGTAGTCGCCGGCAGCGTTGGTGGCCGCCGCCGCGCCGTTGGTGGTGAAGGCCTCCCAGGTCGTCGCGTCGGTGGAATATTCGAGCGTTCCGTTCCAGGAGTTCATCTTCGGCGTAATGGTGAAGGCGTTCGTGCTGGAGAAGGTGAGGTAGGCGCTTGGCGCCGGCGGCGCGTAGTAGTAGGTGGCGCCGATGACCGGGGTGTTGGTGAAGGTGCCGCCTGTCTCGGTGAGCATGTCGGCGTTCCAGTTCAGGGCTTCCTGTGCGCCGGCGGGGATGCCCCAGGTCGGGCCTGTCCCGTTTTCGTAGAGCGTGATGCCCGCGCATTGGTAGAACATGGCATGGTAGCAGGAGTCGGCCAGCGTCATGGCGGGCAGGGCCGGCAGGCGCGTCAGCGCCGTGCAATGGCCGAACATACTCCCGTAGCAGGAGCTGGCCAAATTCGTAGCGGGCAGGGCGGGTGCTTCCGTCAGGTTGGCGCAGTGTTGAAACATGGCCGCGTAGCACCAATCGGCCATCGTTGTGGCGGGAAGCGCGGGGGCGTTCGTCAGACCCGTGCAGCCGTAAAACATGAAGTAGTAGCAGAAAGGGGCCAGTTCCGTGGCGGGCAGGGCGGGTGCGTTGGTCAACCCCATGCAACGGGAGAACATGTTCACGTAGCATCTTTCGGCCATCGTTATGGCGGGCAGGGCCGGTGTGTTCGTCAGGCCCGCGCAGCCGAAGAACATGTTTTCGTAGCAGGAGCTGGCCAAATTCGTGGCGGGCAGCACGGGAGCCGCAGTCAGACCTGTGCAACCGAAGAACATGCCCTCATAGCAACTTGCGGCCAGGTTGGAGGCGGGCAGGGCCGGCGCGTTCGTCAGGCTCGCGCAACGATAGAACATGTTTTCGTAGCAGGAGCTGGCCAGATTCGTGGCCGGCAGGCCGGGCGCTTCCGTCAGGTTGGTCCAACCGTCGAAGAGATGTGCAAAGCAGCCGTTGGTCATCGCCGGATGCTGGCCGGCCGCCACCGTTGCGTAGTCGAGCAGGGTTTCGATGTTGCCGGAGCAGGCGACCGGCCCGGTAGCATTCAGCAGCCAGCCGGGCTTTGCATCGCCGGTCATGACGGTATTGCTTGTTCCGCGGACGTAGAGCTTGAACTCGCCGGAGGCGTTGGTGGTCGCTGCCGCGCCGTTGGTGGTGAAGAGCGCCCAGTTCGCCGCGTCGGTGGAGCACTCAAGTGTGCCGTTCCAGGAGTTCGTCTGCGGCCGGATGGAAAACTCGTCGGCACTTGAGAAGGTGAGATAGGCGCTTGGGGCCGGCGGCGCTTGGGGCGTCGCCGTTGTGTTCGCGTCGGAGACGGTTGCCCCGTAATCCGTGCTGCCCGCCGTGAAGTTGTAGGTGTTGTTGGGCAGCCAGAGGTAGAGCTTGCCGGTTCCATCGGAGAAGAGGTCGTTCACGCCGTAGGGGTCGAGCGATGTGACCGTGATGGCCGCATCGGGCGTGAGGTCCGGCACCGTGACGCACCAGACACGCGCGGTGCCGTTGCTGGGCGCGGCCATCGCAAAGTCACCGTCAATCCGGATGGAGCCGCCGGTGAAGTGGTTCGAGCCGGAGATGTCCGGCGCGTCGCCGGTATCGCCTTCCCCCACGTTGCCAAGGCCGCCGCCGACGCCTGGCGCGCCGCCCGCGCCGCCGATTGCGAAGACCGTGCCGCCGGAGACGGACAATGCCGCGCCCGCGCTGCCGGCGAGTTCCTGTCCGGTGCCGCCGCCGATGCCGGCGGCGCACTTGCCGCCGGTCGCCGTGACCCGTCCGCCGGAAATGTTCACTGTGCCGCCGGTGCCGGCGATGCCGTCGGGATTGCTGTCGTTGTTGCCACCGCCGATGCCCGCGCCGTATTGTCCGCCGGTGGCTGTCACGATGCCTCCACTGATGTTCACGGTGCCGCCCGCGTCGCCATCGCCGCCGCCGATGCCTGCGCTCCAATTGCCGCCCGTTGCTGTGACGGCGCCGCCGGAGATATTTACCGTTCCGCCGTCGCTACCGGCATAGCCGCCCGAACCGATGCCCGCGCCCATCTCGCCGCCATTGGCCATGACGGCACCGCCGGAGATGGTCACCGTGCCGCCGCCGCC
>DBPO01000025.1:0-20149 GCA_002304915.1 Verrucomicrobia bacterium UBA1418 | reverse complement strand
CGCCGTTGATGGTCACCGTGCCGCACGCGCCGCCGTTGCCGCCGCCGATGCCCGCACCCGTCTCCCCGCCGTTGGCCGTCAGCGCCCCCGAAGCATCGCCCGGTGCGTTGGTGATGGAGAGCGTTCGCCCCGCGGCGACTTCAAGGCCCGCGCGGTTGTAGCCGGAGGCAAGCGTGTTCGTTCCCGCGAGAAAGAGCGAGACGACGGCATTCGTCTCCAGCGTGAAGACACACTGATTTTTATTGGTTGTCACGAGCGTCAAGTCCGAGAGGGTGACCTCGCTCGTCACGCCCGCCGCCACAACCACGCATACCCCGCCCGCCGTGTTCTCGCCGGAAATGGTGTAGGGCCCCGCGTTCGTGAGCGTGAGCGTGGGCGCGGCATATGTCCAGCCTGGGCCGTTCGAGCCGGTGTCATCCAACTCAACGCCGTTGACGGTCACACCAACAAGCGCAGCCGATGCGACGCTTGTGGCGAAAACCACCGCCAGCGCGGCGGCGAAGAATGTGTGGAGGGTACGGTTCATGATGGTGTTCCTTTCAGGGAGCCAGATACGCGAACAAACGGAGAGAAAGAGAAAAAGGATGCAGGGTCGCTGGCCCCGTCACGTTTCATGGCGAAACATTATCTTCAGTGACGTGACCCACACACATACTCAAGCATACTAAAATGACCGCGCGCGCGTGGCAAGTTTTTAATGGGGGTGGAAAAGAGGGCGGAAAAGGTAAAAGGTGGAAAGGGTTCAGGGTTCGGGGTTCAGGGAGGGCACCGAAGGGGTGGCAAGGGGGCGAGGCAGTGGCGGAGAGGGCGAAAAGGGGCGGGCGTGGTGCAGGGAACAGCCACACGGACGGACACGGACAAACACGGACGGACACGGACAGACATGGGCGGTTGAAGGTTAAAAGTTGAAGGTTGAAGACACGCAAGCGTGGGCAATGGTTTTTCCTGAAACCTGGAACCTGAAACCATGTGGAGAGGTCGAGGTCAGGAGAAACAGTCGGGCGGGAAATTGGTCAAAAATAGCGAAAAATGGGGCGTTTTTGAGAAAAGTCATATCTCTTTGCGCCCAAATCGGATGCGTTAAAATATTACAAAACTTGTTAACTATGGCGAGGTGTCTTTTCAGTCGTAAGTCATTGTAAAATCAACATAATTGATTTTAAAAATCTAATGGTTAATTAACCATTAGATAATTTGAAAAATCGCCTCTCTGCTGGCCGCTGGGGAACGGGTGCTAAAAAGTGATAGCGAAGTGGGTTTTTCCGTCCGTTTTTCTGGGAAGTGGGGGGGGCTAGACGTAGCCGAATTTTTTGAGCATCCAGTAGTTGCGTGACCAGTTGGGTTCGACTTTGACCCATAGTTCGAGCTTGTGGGGTTTGTCGTAGATGGCGGTGAGTTCTTTTTCGGATGCGCGGCGGATGGCGCGAATCATGCGGGCCTGGTTGCCAATGACGATGGGGCGCTGGGAGGATTTTTCGACGTAGATGGTGGCGTGGACGTTGGTGGTGGCTTCGGTTTCCGTGATGTTGTCCACGGAGACGGCGACGGCGTGGGGGAGTTCCTTTTTCAGGCGGTGGTTGATTTGCGCGCGGATGACATCGGCGATGAAGAATGGGCCGGGGTCGTCGGTGAGCATGTCTTGCGGGAATAGGGGCGGGGATTCGGGCATGGCGGCGCGGAGGGCGGTGAGCAGGTCGGGGAGGCCGGCGCCGGTGAGGGCGGAGACTTCAAACCAGTGGAGGGGAGGGGGCGTGTATTTCGGGTTGCGGGAGTGCTGGGCGGCGATGGTTTCGGCCCAGGCGGTTTCGTAGGCGGCGCGGCGGAGGCCGATGTCGGTTTTGTTGAGGATGGCGAAAATGGTTTCGTTTTCGGCAGCGAGTTTTTTCATCCAGCCGCGGTCTTCATCCTGGGGCGGGCGGGCGGCGTCGAGGAGGAGCAGGACGATGTCGGCGCCGGTGACGAGTCCGCGCGCGGTGCGGTTGAGCATGGAGCTGAGGTTGTGGGAGGCGCGGCGGATGCCGGGGGTGTCCAGAAAGACGATTTGCAGATGGGGTTCGTTGAGGATGCCGCGGATGGGGCGGCGCGTGGTTTGGGCGACGGGGGAGACGACGGAGACTTGTTCGCCGAGGATGGCGTTCAGGAGCGAGGATTTGCCGGTGTTGGCGCGTCCGATGATGGCGACGATGCCGGCGCGGAAGGGTTGCGGGGTGGCGCTCATTTCGATGGAATCGGGAGTTGGGCGAGGTCCACGATGTCGCCGTTGTTGGGGAGTTCGACGGGGATGCCGAGGCGGTCGCGCAGGCGGGTGGCGAAGGCTTCGCGCTGGCTTTGTTCGCCGTGGACGAGAAAAACGTATTTGGCGCCGGTGCCTTGGATGTAGTCGAAGAGTTCGTTGCGGTCGGCGTGGGCGCTGAAGGAGCCGAGGGTTTCCACTTCGGCGCGCACTTCGAATTCATCGCCGAAAATCCGGACGATGGGTTCTTTGTTTTGCAGGCGGCGGCCGAGGGTGTGGACGGCTTGGTAGCCGACCAGGAGGACTTGGTTGGCGGGGTTTTCGATGCCGTGCTTGAGATGGTGCAGGATGCGGCCATGTTCGCACATGCCGGAGGCGGCGAGCACGATGGAGGGTTCGCTTGATGAGGTGATGGCTTTGGATTCGTCCACGGTTTCGGTGTAGCGCAGCCAGGGGGCGGTCATGACGCTGCCGATGCGAGAGCGAAGGTCGTGATAGTCTTCGTCGAGGTAGGACAGATTGAATTCGAATACGCGGGAGATGGCCTGGGCCATGGGGCTGTCCAGATAGACGGGGACATCCGGAATGGCGTTTTGTTCGCGCAGTTCGGCGAGGAGATAGATGATTTCCTGGGCGCGGCCGAGGGCAAAGGTTGGAATCATGACTTTGCCGCCGCGGGCGAGGGCGCGGTTCACGGCGAGGCGCAGGTCTTCGCCTTCGTGGCGGGCGTCGAGGTGGTCGCGGTCGCCGTAGGTGCTTTCGGAAATGACGATGTCCACGTCGCGGATTTGCACGGGGTCGTGCAGGAGGGGCAGGTTTTTGCGGCCCAGGTCGAAGGTGAGGGCGACGCGCAGGGGCGGCCCACCCTGGCGCGGGATTTCCAGGCGGGCGAGGGCGGCGCCGAGGATGTGGCCGGCATCCACGTGCGTGAGGCGGATGCCGCCGGGCAGGAGGAGTTCTTCGGCGTATTTATGGGGCTGGATTAACTGGATGGCGGCTTCGGCGTCTTCGACGGTGTAGAGCGGAATGATGGGCGGGAGGCCGCGGCGATTGGTTTTTTGGTTGAGGTAGGCGGCGTCGGCTTCCTGAATGCGGGCGGAGTCGCGCAACATGATGGGGAGGAGGTCGGCGGTGGCGGTGGTGGCGTGGATGGGGTTGCGGTAGCCGTTGCGCGCCAGCGTGGGGATGTTGCCGCAGTGGTCAATGTGCGCGTGGGACAGCACCATGGCATCCACCCCGGCGGGGTTGAAGCCGAGGTTGCGGTTGATGTCTTCGGATTCCTTGCGCCGTCCTTGGAAGAGGCCGCAATCGAAAAGGATGCGCGCCTGGTCGGTTACGAGAAGATGTTTGGAGCCGGTGACCTGGTTTGCGCCGCCGAGAAAATGCCACTTCATGGGGAATTCTTCTCCACGGTTGTTATGGACGCCAGAGGTAGAGGCGGCGCGGGGTGGTGGCGGAGGACACGAGCGAGGTGATGTCCGGCAGGCGGGGATTGTTGGCGCCCAACAGGTTGCCGAGGAAGCCTTTTTTGTCGGCGTAGCTCACGACGAAAATGTTTTCCACGGCGAGCAATTTCGCTGTATGGGAGACGGCGTCCTCCCAGTAGCCGATGTGGTCAATCAGGCCATGTTGCAGCGCCTGGTCGGCGGTGAAAATGCGGCCATCGGCCAGCTCCGACACCTTGTTCTTTTTGAGGTGGCGTCCGGCGGCGACCAGCTCCACAAAGCGCGCGTGCATGGCGTCTATGGATGTTTGCAACAGGGCGCGGTGCTCCGGGTCCACCGGATGGAAGGGATTGAGCAGGTCTTTGTTTTTGCCGGATTTGATGGTGGTGTCGGTGACGCCGATTTTTTCGCTGAGGTTCTGAATGTTGAGCGTTTGCATGATGACGCCGATGGAGCCGATGATGGCCGTGGGTTGGGCGATGATGAGGTCGGCGGGGGCGGCGATGTAGTAGCCGCCGGATGCGGCGGTGTCGTGGACCAGAGCCACCAGCTTGCGGTCGGCGTTGCTGTCTTTGAATTGTTGCAATTCGCGGTAGATTTCGTCGGCGTCGGTGACTCCGCCGCCGGGGGAATCAATTTCAAAGATAATGGCTTTGACCTTGGGGTCCTGTCGGGCGGCGCGGATTTGGCGGATGCAGTCTTCGACCGGGTCGAGCGAGCCGAGCCAGCCGGCGCTCATCTCGCGGGTGAGAATGCCGCGATAGGCAATGCGCACGACTTTGGTGGCGCCGGAACCGTAGGAATGGGTTTCGCTGAAGTCGGGATATTCATCTTCGCCTTTGCCGTCGCGCAAGCTGCCGGCGGATTCCGTGAGGATGCCGACTGCGGCTAGGTTGATGAGCAGGCTCAGGCCGAGGATGAGCACCAAAACAATGATTACAATCCAGAATGGCCGATGGTGGCATTTTTGAACAGGCGACATAGAAACCTCGTTGGTTGTGATGATGGTTCATACCATGCGGCGGATGAAGGGGAAAGCGGAAACCGCGCGGGGCGGGGGGGCGGTCGTGTGCCGTCGCTGTGCATTCCGGCGTTGTGCAACCGGCGGGAAACGGTAGCATGGGGCAGGATGAGAAAATCACACATTGCTTATTATATCAGCGCGCACGGCTATGGACACGGCGTGCGTTCGGCGGATATCTTGAATGCGCTGCTGGCCGATGAGCCGAGTGTGCGGGTGACCGTGGTGACGGATCTGCCGGCGCGCTTTTTGGAGAATCGGCTGGCCGGCGCGGGCGGGGATTGGCGCATTCGGGCGGGCGCGTTTGACGTTGGCATGGTGCAACGCGATTCCATTCGCGTGGATGTGGCGGCCACGTTGGAGAAGGCGCTGGATTTGCTGGCGCGTCGCGAGCGGCTGGTTGCGGCGGAAACTTCGTGGTTGCGGGAAGCCGACGTGGATTTGGTGGTGGCGGATATTCCTTCGATTCCGCTCGAAGCGGCGTCGGTGGCTGGCATTCCGGGAGTGGCCGTGGGAAATTTTTCGTGGGACTGGATTTATGCGCCGTTTGCAGAAATGGATGCGCGCTGGAAGCCAATTATTGAGATGTTTGCGGAGGGTTATCGGCGCGCGGAGACATTGTTGAAGCTGCCGTTTTCGCCGGCCATGGATGTTTTCCGGCGGCGGGTGGAACTTCCGTTGCTGGCCAAGCCCGGAACGCCGAGACGTCAAGAGATGGCGAAACGGACAGGCGCGGATGAGCAAAAAATATGGGTTTTATTGTCTTTCACCACTTTGGATTGGGATGAAGCGGCGCTGGCGACGGTGGCGGGGCTGGATGACTACGAATTTTTCACAGTGAAGCCGTTGGCGTGGTCGGGCTGGTGCAACATTCATGCCGTGGATCGCGCGGAGGTTCGTTTTTCGGATGTGCTGGCCAGTTGTGAAGTGGTGGTATCCAAGCCCGGCTTTGGCATTTTGAGCGATTGCGTCGCTAACGCCAAGCCGTTGGTGTATGCCGAGCGCGAGGATTTTATTGAATATCCCCTGCTGGAGCGTGAATTAAAGCGCTATTTGAAACATGTGCATATTCCGGCGGTGGATTTGTATGCCGGGCGCTTGGGCGCGGCATTGAGCGCCGTGAAAACCGCGCCCGAACCGCCGGAAAGCATGCCGGGCGGCGGCGCGGAACAGGCGGCAGCGCTATTGCGGGCGGCGTTGGCAACCGGCAAAAAGCAGGGGCGGGACGGATGAGGCTTGCATCTGCAAAAATCTTCGCTAGCATCCGGCGCGTGTTCAGATTCAGTCTATGGGACGAGAGGATTTTCGTGAAGCGAGTCATTGGAATTATCGTGTGTGTGTGTGTCTTGGTCGGCGCGCGGATGGTGGCGGCGCAGCATGTCACCGTGACCAAATCCGGCGGGGCAAAAATCGGGGTGAGCTTGCAGGGTGTGACGGCCAGCGGCGGCGCGGCGCAGGCGGTCCGCCGAACCTTGGAAAATAATCTCAACCGCTCCGGTTGGATGCAGGTGGTGAGCGGGCCGGCGGGCATTTTAGTGGCGGGCGACATCAAGGAATCCGGCGGGCAGGTTGCCTTCACGTGCAAGGTCACCGATGCGGGCGGCCAAACGGTGCTGCATGCCACGTATTCACAGCCGATGGCACGGGCCATTTATGTGGCGCATCAGGTTGCGAATGACATTGTGGTGAAAGTTACGGGCAAGCCTACGTTCTTTTTGGGGCGGCTGGCGGTTATTGGTACGCGCAGCGGCGCGAAGGAACTGTATCTTATGGATTCCAGCGCGCAGGATATTCAACAGGTGACGCAGGACCGCGCCATTGCCCTCAAGCCGCGCTGGAGCCCGGACAACCGCTTCATCAGCTATACCTCGTATCTCAAGCGCTGGCCGGATGTATATACGATTGAGCTGGCGAACGGCGCGCGCAACCGGGTTGCGGCCTATCCCGGGGTCAATTCAGGCGGCGCGATTTCGCCGGATGGCCGTTCCATGGCGCTGATTCTGTCGAAAGACGGCAACCCCGACCTTTATGTTAAGGATATGGCATCGGGGCGGCTGACGCGCCTGACGCAGACGCCGCGCGCCACGGAAGGATCGCCCGCGTGGTCGCCGGATGGCTCGCGCATTGTGTATGTTGCCGACACGTCGGGCACTCCGCAACTTTACATGCTGTCCCGTTCGGGCGGCAGCCCGGAACGCTTGACGTTGAGCGGCTCCCAAAATGTCGCGCCCGATTGGGGCGCCAACGGCCTGATTGCCTATCAGGCGCTGGCCGGCGGAAAGTTCCAGATTGCGGTGATAGACCCCGCGACCAAGCAGAGCCGAATACTGACGCCTTTTGACGGCGCGGCCTACGAAGATCCGTCCTGGGCGCCCGACGGCCGGCACCTGGCCGCCACCCGCGCGGTGAACTATCGTTACTCGGTGATCCTTCTTGACAGCATGGACAATAAATACGTAGCGTTAACAACATCGGGCGACTGGTATGCCCCGGCTTGGAGTCACTGATTCCAAGCCCCCCCGATTTTAAAAAACAAGAGGAGAAAAAAGAAAATGACACGTCGTTGGATGACTGTATGTATGGTGTTGCTGGCTTTGGCCGTTTTGGGCAGCACAGGTTGCGTGAAGAAGAAAAAGCAGCCGGGATTGGGTCTGCCGGATGCCGGTATGAGCACCGATCGCGTGATTGTGGGTTACAACCCGGATGGCACGCCGATTTATGCGGATGATCCGGCAGCTTTGGGGCTGCGTACGGAAGGCGCGGAATTTGGCGAGGGCCAGTTTGAAGCGGTCTATTTTGATTATGACAGCCCGCAGCTCAATCCGTCGGAGCAGGGCAAAATCAGCGCGGTGGTGGCGTATCTGCAGCAGAACCCCGGCCGCGTTGTTATCGTCGAAGGACACTGCGACGAGCGCGGAAGCAATGAGTACAATCTGGCCTTGGGCGAGCGTCGTGCGCTGGCTGTTCGCGCCGCGATGATTGCCGCCGGTGTGGATGGCAACGCGGTGCAAACGCGCAGCTACGGCGAAGAGCGTCCGGTGGCTTTCGGCCACGATGAAGGCTCCTGGCGCTTGAATCGGCGCGCCGAATTCGTGTTCCAGTAAGAAACGGCCTTATTTGCCGGCAGCGGCTTTCAGCTCGATTTGCCAGGCTTTTTGCAACCGCTTGGCGGCATAGCGCCGCCAGGCGGTTTTGAATTTTTTCAGCTCTTCGCGGCGGCGCTTTTGAAGCGCACGGCGGACGTCGGTGCGCGCCCGGCCTTCGGGCAAATCGCGAGTGAATTTCAGGGCGTTGTCGCAATCGTGGACGCCGCCAAGCGCGGCTTGCGCTCGGATAATCCATTTGCCGGCTTCGGCCGTTGGCGCGCCGAATCCATTCGCGAAAAATTCCGTGAGGTAGCGCATCCGGCGTCCGGCCCGGCGCAGGTCGTGGGCGGGTTTTTCGGAAAACGAACCGACTTGGCGATAGCGTTTTTCGATGAGGGCGCGAATCTGAAGCATGCGCCGCGCGGCGAAGGCGTCACGCGAGGCGCTGGTGGTCCGGTAGCGGCGTTGATTGGCCAATTTGTCTATGAGAGTTTTTGTGCGCTGAAAGCTGGCGCAGTCCAGCGCGAGGGCCGCTTGTCGCGTACGTTCCTCCTGCAACGTCTGGATGATGGCGCGTTGCTCCCGCGGTGATAAGTCTGCCGAGCCATTCGCACGCATGAGGCTTTTGAGCAGTTCAATCCACACATCCAGATCGCGGGCGTTACCCATTCGGTCGCCAACCTTGGCGGCGCTGCGTTCAAGTTGCGTGAGCGCGGTCGGGGACAAATCGTGGAAGGTTGCGCAGAGGGTGCGGATGCGTCGCAGAGCCACGCGTAAATCGTGCAGCGCTTTGACCGAGCCGCGCCGGGCGAGGGGTTCGTTGCGTAGAACAATCTTTTGCTGCGCCGTGAGCAAACGTTTCCAGGCCGCGGCCGCCGTTTCGGGTGGCGGGGTGCGGGGGGAGGGGACGGCGGGGCGCTTGCTCATAGCGGCCTATGGATTTCTTTCGGCCGGACGCTGGGGCTCAAACGTTGACATTTGCTGGCGCGCGCTGGCGGCGCGGGCCTCGGCCTGGCGCTGAAAGAACTCCTGAGCGCCCGCGGGATGGTGCGCATCGGGCTGTAAGCGTTCGTGGGAACCATCGGGCAGGAGCCGCCAGGCTTGCCGGGTGTCGGCAAAATAGGTTTCGAGCATGCGGTTCAGTTTTTCCCGGCTGGAGCGGTCGGCAATCGGAACGAGCAGCTCGATGCGGCGGTCCAAGTTTCGCGGCATCCAGTCGGCGCTGGAAATGAAGAGTTGCGGATCGCCGCCATTGTGGAAGCGGATGATGCGCGCGTGTTCCAGAAAGCGATCCACGATGCTGGTGACTTGAATGTTTTCGCTCAAGCCTTTCACGCCGGGCCGCAGGGCGCAAATGCCGCGCACATTCAGGCGAATGGTTACGCCGGCCTGAGAGGCCTGATAGAGCGCGGTGATGAGTTCCGGGTCCGTCAGGGAATTGAGTTTGACGTCAATGGCCGCCGCCTCGCCTTGGCGGCTGCGCTCGGCCTCGTTTTCTATCCACTCCAGCAGGCGCGGGCGAATGCCTTGGGGGGCGGCATGGATGGCACGATATTTCACCATCTGCGAATAGCCTGTCAGTGTGTTGAAGAAAGCGGAAGCGTCGGCGCCGTAGTCCTCGGCCATCGTGAAAAAACTGATGTCGGAATAGAGGCGGGCGGTTTTCTCATTGTAGTTGCCGGTGCCGAAATGCATGTAGCGAACGACGCCATCGGGTTCGCGGCGCACGATGAGGCAGATTTTGGCGTGGGTTTTGAAGCCCTTGACGCCGTAGATGACCTGTGCGCCGGCGCGCGCCAGCGTTTCGGCCCAATCTATGTTGCGGGCTTCGTCAAAGCGCGCCTTCAGCTCGACGAGCGCCGTCACGTGTTTGCCGCGCTCCGCGGCGCGCGTCAGGGCGGCAATCACCGCGCTGTTGTCGCTGACGCGGTAGAGGACTTGCTTGATGGCCAGCACGTTCGGGTCGTCCGCCGCTTCCTGCAGCAGGCGCAGCATCGGGTCATAACTTTCGTAGGGGTGCAACAGCAGGAGATTGCCGCGTTTGATGACGTCAAACATGGACTCCAGCGGGGAAACTTCCGGCACGGCTTGCGGATGCCAGGGAGTATTTTTGAGCGGCTCAAATCCGGCCAGTCCGGCCAGACGGAAAAAGGCGGCGAGGTCCAACGGGCCGGCAATGGAATAGATGCCGGCGGTTGCCACCTGCAACGCTTTTTGCAGGAATGCGCGCGCCTCGCGCGAGGCGCGTTTTTCGATTTCCAGGCGGACGCAATCGCTAGTCTGGCGTTCGGTTAGCACTTCGCGCATTTGTTCGAGCAGGTCGCCGGCTTGGTCTTCGCGCACGCTCATGTCGGCGTTGCGGGTGATGCGAAACGCGGCGCATTCGGTTACGGTCACGCCGGGGAAGAGCCGTCCGGCATAGGCGCGGATGACTTCTTCCAGCAGAATGTAGGAATAGCCGCCATCGCCGGGCAGAGTGAGAAAGCGCGCGAGATTGCGTGGTACCGCGATAATCGCATGGCGCGATTCGGCGGAGCCTTCCTCCGGCTCCAGCCGGACATACAGTGTCAGGCCGAGATTCAGTAGCAGGGGGAATTCATCTTCGAGGGAAACGGCCACCGGGGAGATTACCGGGAAAACATGGTCCTCAAAAAAAGATTCCACGTGACGCAGTTGCGGCGCGCTCAGCTCCGCGAGGGTCAGACGCCGGATGCCGCCTTTGCGCAGGGCGGGCTCAATTTCTTTTTGCAGACAGCGGTGTTGTTGCGTCACCAGCTCGCGCATGCGTTCGGCAATTTTTGTGAGCTGTTCGGAGGGCGTGAGGCCGGCCGGGTCGGGGCGTTCATGGCCCTGACGCTGCAGCATGGTCAGGCCGCCCACGCGAACCATGAAAAATTCGTCGGCGTTGGACGCGGTGATGGCCAGAAACTTCAGCCGTTCCAGCGGAGGAATGGAAGCGTCGCGCGCCTGTTCCAGCACGCGGAAGTTGAATTCAATCCAGCTCAATTCCCGATTCAGGAAGAGCGGTTCAGCGGTTTGTTTTTTTGCGGGTGATTTCATCGGGATGCCTTAGGGCGGGGCTCCATTGGCGGGGGCACTGCGGACTTCGCGCAACTCCGGGGTCAGACCAAATACATCGGCAAACAGATTGCCTTTGGTTTGCAGGACGACGCGCTCCATGCTCAAGTCTTCCATGTCGGGAACCAGAATGACAAAGCGGTCATTCTCGCGCCGGAATTCGAGGTGGCGCGGGGTTTCGCGATGCGTGCGTTCGAGTGAGTCGGCCACGCGCAGGATGGCGGCCAGCTTGGTCACCACCATACGGTCTTCCAATGGCAGCATGGCAAATTCGGGATGGCTGGGACTCGGCACGGCCTTTCGATGGTAGCGCGAGACAGTCGCGACGATTTGCATGTCGTGGCGGGTCAGGCCGAACAAGTCGCTGTTTTGAATCAAGTAGAGCGTGTGTTTGTGATGTGCGCGGGCATTCACGAACGTGCCAATATCGTGCAACAGCGCTGCGCAGCGCAACAGCAGGCGGGCGTGGGCGTCCAGTTGATGCTCCTCGCGTAGCTCGTCAAACAGAGCGAGGGCGGTGGCTTCCACGGCGCGCACATGTGTTTCGTCGGTTCCGTAGCGCGCGGCCATGGTGAGGGCGGAATAGATTACCTGCTCCTCGAAGCTCTCCGAGCGGTGTTCGCGCATGCTCATCTCGCGCAGCAGCCCGTCGCGCAACGTGGCCCGCACAATATGCACCTCGCGCAGTTTGAAGGTGCGGGCCGCTTGCGTCATGGTTACGAGCGCGGGAGCCATGCCCGCCGCGTCCTGATGGCTCATGTGGCGGGTTTTGACCAGCTTTTCGATGGGCAGCAGCGCCAGTTCATCCGCCAGTTGCGCCAGCTTGGCGGTGGAGGCCAAGGTGATGCGCGAGTCCGGCCCCTGAATGTCCGCCGCGGCATTTTCCGCGGCAAAACGCGCGCCCGCGCCCAGCACCACCAGCGCGGAAACTTTTTCGCGGGGGATGACCTGTTGCACTTGATCCATCAGCTCGGTGGCATAGGCCCGCAGCAGGCTCTTGGTGCGGTTGCCGGCGCTGCCGCTGACGGCGATCAGCTCGTGCGTGCGCAACGCGCCGGCGTGAAACGATTGCGCCACGGTGACCTTGCCCTGACGGATGTAAAGCAGGATGGTCTGCCCACCGCCCACTTCCATCACGGCGACATTGCCGGTGTCAAAAAGCCCGCGCGCGGCGAGAATGTCGCGCACGGCCAGATACGTGAGCAGGGTTTCCTCGGACTCTTCCAGAATGCGCACAAAAAAACCAGTGGCGGTGCTGACGCGGTCCACGAACATATCGCGGTTGGCGGCCTCGCGCGCAAAGCTGGTGGCGACCGCCCGAATTTGATCCGGGCGCGTGATGCCGTATTCCGCCAGCAACCGCGCATAATTCTTCAGGATGGTGATGCAGCGGCGCAACGTATCCTGTTGAATGCGCCCCTGCGTGAAGACATCGCGGCCCAGCCGCACGCCGTGGCGCAGACTTTCCAGCAGGCGAACTTCGCCCTGCTCCCGCACTTCGCCGATATCCAAGCGCACCGCAGATGAGCCAATATCAATGGCGGCCACGAGACGGCGGGGCGTTGACGTGGGTGGTGTTGGCTCCGGAGACGGCGATGCCGGCAACGCTGTGGGAAGCGGCTCGGGTTGGTTGGGTTTCTTGGCCATGATTGCCGCCTACTTCACTTCTGCTGCCAGCGCGGCGGCCCCGAGCACGGTGGCATAGTCGCCCAGCTTGGCCGCCACAACCTTCACGTTGCGCGCCAGAGGTGTCATCGCCGTTTCCTTGAGGCCTGCTTTCACTTCGTTCAGAATCAGGCGTGGCATAGCCTCCACCATGCCCCCGCCCAGCACCACCACATCCGGCGCCAGCAAATTCACCACCCCGCCAATCGCGCGGCCCATCCGGCGCATGGCGTGGCAGACGATTTGCTCCACGGTCGCGTCGCCCGCTCGAATGGCCTTGGCCAGCAAGCCGCTTTTGATTTTTTTCAGGTCCGTGCCCTCGTGTGAAGCCAAAAAGGGCGCTTCCCCACGCGAAACCGCCTGCGCCACTTCCGCGGCGATGGCCAGTCGCCCGGCATGTGCCTCCAGGCAGCCAAACTTGCCGCAACCGCACAGTCGGCCATTTTCGAGAATGGGGACATGCCCAATTTCCATGGCCGAGCCGTTTTTGCCGCGCAACAATTGACCCTCGTAAATACAGCCGCCGCCGATGCCCGTTCCGGGGAAAACCCCTACAACGGTGCGCGCGCCCTGAGCCGCGCCAAACCGATATTCCCCGTATGTGCCCGCATCCACGTCGTTGGCTAGCACCACGCGGCAGCGGAATTGCTTGGCCAGTAGCGCCCGCAGGGGTACGCGTTTCATCCCCAGATTGGGCGCTTGCAAAATGATGCCCTCGTTGAGGTCCAGCACCCCCGGACAGCCAACCCCGATGCTCCGCAAGGCGCGCACAGGCACCTTGGCCGCCCTCAGGGCATTCGCGATGGTTTCGCGGACACGCGCCAGAATCACCTGGGGACCTTCATCCACCGGTGTTTTTACTTTCACCGTGGCCAGCGCCTTGAAATTGGCGTCGTAAACGGTGGCCATCATTTTGGTGCCACCCAGATCGAATCCGACCCGGGCGGTTGTGTTACGCTTCTTCATGACCACCGCCTTTCATTTGGTTCCGCGCGGAGGTCGAGCCGCCAGCCCCGCGCGCGGTTACGGCTACTGCATTCGCTCGATCGCCAAAATCTCCACGGTTTCCGCGGGCACATCATCCATGCCGTTCAGGTGGCGCGTCTTGACCACCTTGATTTTATCCACGACATCCATCCCCGCCACCACCTCGCCAAACACGCAATAGCCGAAGCCCTGCGGATTGGGCGCGCGGAAATCAAGGAACCCGTTATCCTTCACATTGATGAAAAACTGGCTGGTCGCACTATCCACGACCGAGGTGCGCGCCATGGCCAATGTGCCGCGCTTGTTGGACAGTCCGTTGGCTGCCTCATTCTTGATGGGCGCACGCGTGGGCTTTTGGACCATGTTCGCATCGAAGCCGCCGCCTTGAATCATAAAGCCGTCAATCACCCGATGAAAAATGGTGCCGTTGTAATGCCCGGAGTCCACATACGCCAAAAAATTAGCCACGGTGATCGGCGCTTTATCCGCCGCCAATTTCACCTGAATGTCGCCCAGAGTCGTCTTGATGAGTACCATGTCTGTATCCTTTTCTAATTCCGCGGCGGGTTCTGCCGCCACCATTACTTCTTCCATTTCCTCGGGTATCGGCGGTTGCCCGGCGGCATCCTGTCCGGCCCCGGCCGGGCCACTCGCCAGCATCATGGCCAAGCCCAAAATCATCTATTTCATAAATCGCAAATCCTCCAGCGAATCCAACCATACCACTCATCCCCCTGCGCCACAATTTCCAATTATTCCAATTTATTCCAGCAATGGGAAAGGGCGATGAACCCGACGGCGGACCCGGCGGCGGGGTAGCTGGGGGGCGCGGTGAAGGGGGCAGGGTTCAGGGAGCAGCCGGGGGGAGGGGGCAGAAAGCAGAGGTCAGAGGTCAGGAAAAGGCACCGAAGGGGGTGCGTTGGTTTTTCCTGAAACCTGAAACCTGAAACCTGCAACCTGGAATGAACAGCCGTTTAACGCAAAAGGCGGGCGAGGGGCGCAAAAGGAACGCAAAAGAGGGGGGAGCGGCGGCATCCTGCCGCCGATGGAGGCAACAGCCGAAGAAAGAGGGCAGAGGTCGGAGGTCAGGGAAAACCGAACGGGGTTGAGTGGAGGAATCCGGGGCTCGTGTTTGTGCGCGCCCCTTGCGTCTTTTGTGTCGCTTGTGGTATGTATTCTTCAATTTTAACTATGTTTAACTCCGTAAATCTCGTCTAGACATGGTGGTTGACCCCTCCATCCCGACTGCCGACTCCGACACTCTGGTCAAGGTGGAAGGAGTCTCCAAAAAATTCTGCCTGAGCCTGAAGAAGTCGCTGTGGTACGGGTTATGCGACATGGGGCGCGAGCTGACCGGCCGTCGGCGTGGAGAACACGGCGGTTTGCGGACGAAGGAGTTTTGGGCGGTCAACAACGTCAGCTTTGAGCTGAAGCGGGGGGAATGCCTCGGCCTGATTGGTCGAAACGGTGCGGGGAAAACCACGCTCCTCAAGATGCTCAACGGCCTGATTAAGCCAGACGCGGGCCGAATCGAGATGCGCGGGCGGGTGGGGGCGCTAATCGCCCTTGGCGCGGGCTTCAACCCCGTTTTGACCGGACGGGAAAACATCTACGTCAACGGCTCTGTCTTGGGCCTGACCAAGAAAGAAATAGACGCCAAACTGGACGAAATTGTGGATTTCGCCGAGATCGGCGATTTCATAGACACCCCCGTCCAAAACTATAGCTCCGGCATGGCGGTGCGACTGGGCTTCGCGGTGGCCTCGTCGTTTAAGCCAGATATCCTGTTGCTGGATGAGGTTCTGGCTGTCGGGGATCTGAACTTCCAAGCCAAGTGTTTCCGGCGAATCGGAGATAATCTGGCAAATTCTGCTGTGATTCTGGTGTCCCATAACCCCTACCACATCTCTAAAATGTGTGATCGAGTGATCCTGTTGCAACATGGGAAAGTTCTAGAAGCTGGCCCCACCCAACAGGTTCTATCACTTTATCAAGAAATGAATAAACCCACCCGAGGGGAACCGTTACAGATACTTGGGCGAGAAGCGATTCGTGCGGAACTTCACTGCAAAACACGCAACTTGCAATCGGGCGACACACTGGAGGTTGTGCTGGATGTGGAAACCCGCGAGAAGGTATGGCTGGCCAGTTCCTACCTGAATCTAGCGGATGCGGGCGAGGTGGTACACGCCCAGATCCCACTCAAAGGCTTTGATGGTGAACTCCCGGCCGGGAAAACCCGGTTTATCATTCAGGTGGGCCCCCTCCACTTGGCGGCCGGGACCTATTACGGCAATCTTTTCTTATGCCAAAGCGGGGGCAAACAAACCCTGGTGCATATGCGGCGGGGATTCCAATTTGAATTCAAAGGACCGGCCAGCATGGGACCCGTCTATTACCCGCCCGCTGAATTGCAACGCGAGATCATTGCTTGAAGATACCCTGATTTACCTGGCCCTCCGTGGGTTAACGATATGAAAACTTCATTCCATACACCAGCAGGGATTAAAGACTGGCTTATTGAGCGTGAACTTCATTATGGGGGCATGCACAAAGAAGTAGCCCGGAAAAAAGTCAGTCCGTTGGATCCGAGGCCTCCCGAGGTTATTACACAAGGTGGCATGACGGGCGGAGATCGGATGCAAAGTCATGGCTTTGCTGAACACTATGCTCGTTTTCTGATGCCTTTTGTGCAAAGACGAAAATCCAAACTCGTTCTGGTTGAAGCCGGTATCCTGAGAGGGACGGGGTTGGCTATTTGGGCAGATCTATTTCCAGGCAGTCGGATCATTGGTTTAGACATCGACCTGTCCCACACCCGAGAAAACCTCCCATTCCTGACAAGCCGCAGGGCATTTTCCCAAAGCGAACCGGAACTGTATGAGTTCGACCAATTTGTCGATGAGCGGGCAAAAATGCGCGACATCCTGGGGGCGGACCGGATCGCGATTTATATTGATGACGGTTTTCATTCGGATGATTCGATCCTGCAATCTTTTGCCAGCATCCAGCCCTTTCTTGCCCGAAGATTCGCCGCCTTCATCGAAGACAACGCGGATGTGTGGTGGCGGCTACAGGAGCGATATCCCCAATATGATGTTCGGCACTATGGGATGTTAACCGTAATGACTCCGGCTCCATGGTGGCGGCAGGTGAAACGCTCTGCAGGAAAAGTCTATCGGCGTTTTAGGCGGGGTAAGATTGACTGATGGACAAGGAGTACAAAAAAAGTGTACGGGGTTGGCTTGTCGAAGGCCTGCGCTGGCGTGGAGAAGTGTTGAGAGACAGACGCCGGGTATTTGCATTTAACGCACGCCTCCACGCCAAATGGCTCTACGACCGGTTCAGGCTGCCATTATTGCCAGAACATTATCCTCTTTACCGGATCATCCACCAATACTACCACAAACAATTAGGCTGTTTTCCCAATTTGGTCAACTGTCGGGACTACAACGATAAAATTCAGTGGCTAAAGCTGTTCGATCAGGATGAAGCTGAGGTCCGATGTTCGGATAAGCTCCTTGTCCGCGAACACGTACGCGAGCGGGTTGGCGAGCGGTATCTGGTGCCCATTTACCAGGTGGCCGATCGTTATGCCCAGCTCGATTTTTCGAAATTGCCGAATTGTTTCGTGATAAAGACTAATCACGACTCGGGGACTGTGATTCTCGTGCGGGACAAGCGCGAGCTGAATCATAAGCAAGCCGCCTTGCACATTGATGCCAGCTTGCAACGTATTTATGGCTGGCAATACGGGGAATGGGGGTATGCCGGGATTAGGCCCAAAGTCTTCGCCGAACAATTCATTGATCCGGAGAATGCATCTGCACCTCCCGACTATAAATTCCATTGCGTGGATGGCCGAGTGAAATTATTGCAATTCATCTATGATCGCGGCATGGATCCGAAAGAGCAGATGCTTGATCGAGATGGTCAGGAGGCCGGATTCATATTCGATCATCGCTTTAAGCAGGGATACCAATTCGAAAAACCAGCCTGTTGGTCCGAAATGGTGGCGGTTGCGGAAGCCATTGCGAAAGGGTTCAAATACGTGCGCGTTGATTTGTACCATTCCTCGGGGCGGATATATGCTGGCGAGATGACCTTTTGGCCCTTGGCAGGCTGTTATCACGGGGAAGGACAGAAAAGGATAGGGGAGCACTTGGATTTTGATCGCCGTACTTTCAGGTTGCCTATTGCCCACCGGTATGAACCATTTCGGCTCGCCGAAAAATGATGACTTGGGTTGGTGTCTTTGCCCTGCTGGGATGGCCTCGGCCATGAATAGAGTGCTACCCGGTATCCCAAAGACATGTGGCTTGTCTGCTTTTGGGTTGGCGAAACGGCACGTTGCAGCAACAGGGGCGGGCTGTCATCAGATCCAAGACGTACTTGCATAGGGGAACAGAGTTCGGTAAGGTGTGGACATTCCGGATAGGTGCGTAGTGCCTTGCCGGGGGAGGACGACCGATATGAAAACGAAGATTTGGAGCTTGGGGCTGGCCGGCTTGTTGGCCTATGCGACGGGGACCGTGGCGACCACCTATTACATCAACGATACTTCTCTCGTTGGTGACGTGTATTGCACGCAACTTGGCAACGATGCCAACGATGGACGAACCCCCTCAACGCCCAAACTTACGCTTGGCAACTTGCTTGCTTCCACTAACCTTCTGCCGGGAGATGTTGTTTACATTGACACGGGTGTATATCCCGATGGGGTTATCTTTTCGAGCGCAGTAAATGGGAATTCCGCTAACCCCATTCTTTTTCAGGGCTCCTCTTCGACAACGTCCCAAGGGGCCGGTACCGTATTCGCTAGTAGCAATGTAAATTTTGAAATCAGTGGGAATTATCTACACTTCAAAGATATTTGCCTATCCGGTGGTAGCTATGGCATGAAATTGGTCGGGTCTTCATATGGGCAATATGAACGGATTTATGCTATTTCCAATTCCGCTATATCCATTCGCTTGGAGGGGGCATCCAATAGCAATGCCTTTCGCCGCTGCGTGTTATGGTCGTTGACCTTGTCTGCCCTCAACTCCATCCAGCCGGCCATGGGCAACTACATGGAGCATTCCATTTCCTACTCCCGGGATGCTTCATCTTTTGTGGCCGCTTCGGGGGTATTCACGAACATCGTGAGTTGCATTTCGATCGCCCGTGTAGGTATCGCTTCTGATTTCTATACTCCCGACGGTGGAACCCGGAACATATTCTTTAATTCTGAACGGGTGCATGGCACGTATGACACCCTTGTCGAGCTACAACGGGTCAATACAAATTGGTATGGCAACATGGTGGCGGATCCGAAGTTTGTAGATCAGGAAGGGGCTGACTTTCATCTGTTGAGCGCGTCGGGATTTGTGTCGAACGGGGTCTGGGTGACGAATGCGGCGGTGGGGTTTAGCCCGGCGATTGATTTCGGGCCCAGAGAGTAATCAGAGGCCACAACAATTGGCATGCAACTGTTCGCATGGGGCGTAGGGCTGTAACGCCACGGCGCGCCGCCTCAATCTGCGCAATTCGCAACTCGCCCTTGCCTTGTCCTTGCAATTCAGTATGCCCCCCCCCAATATTATCCCAATGACTGGCTTGCACAATCGTACGCTATCTATCGCCGTCATCAGCAAATCCGATGCGGCGGGTGGCGGGGCCAGCCGAAAAGCTGGGGAGTTGGTGGAGTTGCTGAATGCGGCCGGCCACCGCGCACACCACTGGGTGTCGTATATCAAGGGGGAATATAAGCCTTACCATCGCTTTTTATATGGGTCGCGCCACGGGAAGTGGGTGGGGAGAATTCGGGCGTTCTCGAAGCGTTGGGGCTATGTTGATTTGCCTCCCGTGGAAATGTTGACCTTGCTGCGGCAGCGCAGGCTCTATGAATATGATCTTGTGCACTTCCACGACTTGTCCTCCGCGATATCGCCGCTGACGGTTCGCTACGTCGCCCGCCGGCGGCCGACGGTTTGGACGTTCCGGGATTGTTCGCCGTTTACCGGGGGGTGCCTGTATCCCCAGGATTGCACGGCCTATATGCGGCGTTGCGGGCACTGCCCTCAATTGGGCCAGTGGCCTCTGGATACACATCACGACCGGACCGGATTTTTACAGGGTATTAAGCGGGAAACAGCGGCTGAAGGCCGCTTTGTAGCGGCGGCGCCGTCGCGATGGATGGCTGACATGGCCATGCAGTCCGGACTGTTTCAATCCCCTCCCACAGTCGTGTCCAACGGCATTCCTCTACAGGTGTTCCGGCCCCAGGACAAGTCGAGTTTGCGTATTCGTCTGGGGTTGCCATTGGACCGGAAGATTGTGCTGATGACGGCGATGTCACAGGACACCCCTCGGAAAGGTAGCCGGTATGCCGCTGAAGCTCTGGCGGTGCTTCACGATGTAAAGCCTCTAGCCTTACTGGTGGGTGATGTCACGCCGGAACGGGCGAGGGAACTCTTTGGCGAGGTAGAGTGCCATTGTGCCGGAAAAATTCTGGATGCCGTCTTGTTGGCGGATTGGTATGCCGCGGCAGATGTTTTCCTGTGTCCGTCTTTGGCGGACAATCTGCCTTCCACCGTTTTGGAAAGCATGGCATGCGGGTTGCCGGTTGTGGCGTTCAAAACGGGCGGCATCC
>DBPO01000008.1 GCA_002304915.1 Verrucomicrobia bacterium UBA1418 | reverse complement strand
GAGCGCAGCTACAGAACAGCCGAATAATCTTTCGGCGGCGTCCCGCCGCCGGACCCGTGTGAAAACCGGAACAGCCAACGGCCGGGTTTTTCCTGAACCCCGAACCCCGAACCCTGACATCTGAAGGAAGAGCCGCCGAGTTCGGAAGGATAGGGCGGGGCTGGACAGGTGACGAATTGGTGCTTAGGCTTTGTTCAAAAGAATGAATGAGGCGACGACATATCCTGATTATTCCGCTTGTCGGCTTTGTCCGCGTGAATGCGGCGTGGACCGCGCGGGTGGCGGGCAGTGGCTGACGTTCGGGGCGACGCCGACGGCGGACTTTTGGTATTCGCCGGGGCAGTTGCATGGGCGGGGGGGGTGTCCGTGGGCATTGCGAGGGCGTTGTTTGATAACGAGGTGTTGGATGCCAATGCCGCTGCTATTTTGGGCGCGGCTACGTCGGATGTGGTGCTGCTGGCGCCGGCCGGAACCAGCTATGACCAGTTCAAGGATTTCGCCGAACGGGGCGACACCTTCCGCCGTTTGGTCGCCGCCGAAAAAACAAAATGACTGAAAATGATTGCTTGTCGGGGCGATTTGTTCGTATAAGTATGAGTTACGAAGTTAAATTTCGATTGAGTTAGAAGTAAGGAGTTCGAAGATGAGGGTATCTGTTGTTGCCGGGTTGATTGTCGCCGTGCATGTCGCGGTGATTGGTTCGGTGATTATGACGCAGGGCTGCACCAGCACGCAAAGCGGCGCCGGTTCGACCACGCCCACCGTGGTGGATTCCGCGCCCCCGCCGCCCATGCCGCCCACGATTACAACCGTGACGCCGGTTGCGCAGCCGGTGCCGTTCCCCGCTTTGCAGCCGCCGACGCAGCCGGAACCGGCGAAGACGTCCGTGGCCGCCGAGAATGTGTATGTGGTCAAGAGCGGCGATTCGCTCTCGAAGATTGCCGTGGCGCATGGTGTGAGTCAACGCGAGTTGGCGGAGCTGAACAAAATCAAGGATGCCAACAAAATCATCGTTGGCCAGAAGCTGATTTTGCCGGATCACAGCAAGCCTTCGCAGTCGCAGCCGACGGCCAAGTCCGCCGCCACCAAGACCAAGTCTGCCGCCAAGGAAGCGGTGGCCTCGGGGGATAGCTATGTGGTGAAGAGCGGCGATGCGCTGTCGAAGATTGCCGTGGCGCACGGGGTCAAGCTGAAGGACCTGATGGCCGCCAATAACATCACCGACGCCAACAAGATTCGCGCGGGTCAAAAGCTGACGATTCCCGGCGCCAAGAAGGATGCGAAAGCCGAGGGTGAGAAGAAGGAAGACGCCGAGTCCGCCGAGCCCGCGAAGAAAGAGTCGGCGAAGAAGAAAGCCGAGAAGGCCGACAAGGCTGAGAAGTCCGAAAAAGCCGAGAAGTCCGAAGAGCCGGCCGCCGTGGAGAAAGAACCCAAGAAGGATGTGCCGCCCGTGGCCGACAGCCAGGACAGCGCTCTGGAATATCAGTTGCAGCCGGGTGACGATGTCGAAGGGATTGCCCGTTTGTTTGTCGTGGATATTGACGACCTGCGGCAAATCAACAACTTGCAGCCGGGTCAGGAAGTGAAGCCCGGCCAAGTGCTGAAAATCCCGCCCACTCGGTAAGCATGACATGCGGCCCGGATAGGGCTTTGCGTGACCGCCCGGCCCACCAGCCGGGCGTTTTATTTGCGTAGAGAATCTGTTGTGAGAACCAGCGCCACCCTCATTCTGGCCGTGCTGATTCTGGTGTGCCTGGGCATGGTGATGCTCACCAGCACCAGCGCCCCCCAAGGGGAAAGAATGGCGCACAATCCTTACTACTTCTTTCAGCGTCAGGCCGTTTGGCTGGCGATGGGGTTAATTGCGGCGTGGATTGGGGCGAAGGTGGATTATCGCTGGTGGATTCAATGGGCGTGGCCCATTCTAATCGGGGTCGCGGTGCTGCTTGTCCTTGTGTATGTGCCCAACGTGGGGTTGAATATTAAAGGCAGCCGCCGCTGGCTGCGCCTGCCGTTCGGGTTGACGTTCCAGCCATCGGAATTAGCAAAGTTTGCCGTCATCAATTTCCTGGCCTTTTGGTACGGCGTGAAGCGCCGCGAGCGAAGCGGGTTCGTCAACGGGGTGGTGATACCCGGCGCGATTTTTGGAAGCATTTTGCTTTTAATCGTGTTCGAAGTGGACTTCGGGGCAACCATTTTGATTGGCGCCACCGGCGGGCTTATGATGTTTGTGGCGGGCGCGCCACTGCTGGTGTTGGCACCGTTGGGTGTTGTGGCGGCCGGAGGCCTGGCTTGGATGATTATGCAAAATCCAGAGCGCATGGGGCGCATCATGGCCTTCATGAACCCGGAAAGGTATGCCCAAGACGAGGCGTTCCAACTGATGCAGGCGCTGAATGCGTTTGCTGCGGGCGGCGGCAAGGGCGTGGGCCTCGGCAATAGCCTCCAGAAGCGATATTATCTGCCTGAAGCCCATACGGACTTCATTTTTGCCATCATTGGCGAAGAGCTGGGGATTGGCGCTTCGCTGACGATTGTGCTGTTGTTTGTGATTATTTTGATTTGCGGGTTGCGCATCAGCGGGCGTGCGCGCGACGTCAGCGGGCGGCTGGTGGCGTTTGGCATCACGGTTCTGATTTCCCTGCAAGCGACCATCAATATCGGCGTCGTGACGGGATGCCTGCCAACCAAGGGCCTGCCGCTGCCGTTTATCAGCTTTGGCGGCACCAGCCTGATGATGGCCTTGTTCATGGTTGGCGTTTTGCTGAACATTGCCAGTCAGGGCGGCAAGCTCAGGCGATCGCGTTAAAGCATCTTTTCGCCCTCTTCTTGCGCTTGTCGGGGCGATGCCCCTTCATTATTTTGTTTCATGATGAAAACTGAACGGCGCGCCATTCTTCAATTGCGGCAAGCGACTTTTCGGCTCGGCGACAAGCGGGTCTTTCCGCAAACGGATTGGACATTGCGTTTGGGCGAGCACTGGGCGGTGACGGGTCCAACGGCCGCCGGCAAAACTATTTTTGCGCGTGCCCTGCGAGGGGATTTGCCCTTGGTGGCCGGCGCCATCGAATATGATTTCCCGCCCGTGCCGCGCCGGGAGCCCGAAGACCAAATTGAATGTTTGCTGGCCGACGGCAGCGACTTCGATACCGTGGCGGGCGCGTCTTCGCGCTGGTTCAGTCTGGATCAGGAAGAAAGTTTGCTCACCCGCGAATGTTTGGAGTGGGGCGCGGTGGAGAACATCAATCCCTTTGAGGTGGTCCGCCGCCGTCGCGCGGATCGCGAGCGCTGGGAAAAGCGGGCGCGAGAGGTGATTCGCTGGCTGGGGATTCAATCCCTTCTCGACAAGCCGGTGCTGGCGCTTTCCAATGGAGAGCGTCGCAAGGTGGCCTTGGCCCGCGCTTTGATGCGCGCGCCGGCTGTTCTTATTCTGGATGATCCCTTTGCGGGGTTGGATGCCGCATATCGCGAACATCTGCGCAACATTCTGGAAACGCTCATTCGTCAGCGAGCGACCACGCTGCTTGTCATTGGCGCGCAACCCGCCGATTGGCCGCGCGGGCTGACGCATGTTTTGCGCATTGAGCGTTTCCGGGTGGTTCGGCAAAGTTCTCTTGCGGAATGGCGGCCAGCCGCCTCCGTTTGTGCGCCATCTGCGCCATCCAAGACGGCCCCGCGGCCCCGGCTCAAGGCCGGTACGGAATTGGTTCACTTTGAAGATGTGGATATTTTCTGGGAGAACCAACGTCTGCTCACCGGGGTGAACTGGACGGTTCGCGCGGGCGAAAGTTGGGCCATCATGGGGCCGAATGGTTCCGGCAAAACCACGCTGTTAAGTTTTATTATCGGCGACAACCCGCAGGTGTTTGCGAAAAACGTGCGCATATTCGGCCAGCCGCGCGGCTCGGGCGAAAGCGTTTGGGATATTCGCAAGCACATCGGCTGGGTTTCGCCGGAATTATCGCGGAGTTGCGATCCGAACCTCACGGGTCTGGAAACGGTGTTGAGCGGCTTTCTGGATGCCGATGGCGCGGATGAGGCGCCATCCGCCAAGCAGCGGGCGCAAGCCCGGCTCTGGCTGCGCAAGTTGGGGCTGGGGGAGCTCGGCAAGCGCCTGTTCGGGGAGATGTCCACGGGCGAACAGCGTTTGATTTTGCTGGCTCGCGCGCTGGTGAAGCGTCCACGACTTTTGGTGTTGGACGAGCCGTGTCAGGGACTTGATAAAACCCAGCGCGAGCGTTTGATTGCGGAAGTGGACCGCCGTATTCGCCAAGGGACCACGGCGCTTTATGTCACTCACCGGCGCGATGAAATCCCGCCCGGCATGACGCATGTATTGCGCTTGAAGAACGGACGCGCGACAACGGGTGTGTTGTCCCCATAGTTTGTGCCTGTTTACTGCTTCGCCTGCGGTTGCATCCTTGCATCGGCGGGCGGGGATAAGTATAGTGCGGGCTGATTTTTGACCCAAGGAGCAAGGGAATGGCAAAGAAACAAAAACAATTGGATGCAGTCGTCAAGGACCTCTCGCTGGCCGCTTTCGGGCGCAAGGAAATTGAATTGGCGGAACACGAAATGCCGGGCTTGATGAGCGTGCGTGCGGAATATGCCCAGAGCAAGCCTCTCAAGGGCGCGNNATGACCATCCAGACCGCGGTGCTGATTGAGACGCTGCAAGCGCTGGGCGCCCGCGTGCGCTGGGCGAGCTGCAATATCTTTTCCACGCAGGATCACGCCGCCGCCGCGCTGGCCATCAAGGGCACGCCGATTTTTGCCATCAAGGGCGAAAGCCTGGAGCAATACTGGGAATTTACCGACCGCATTCTCGACTGGGGCAAGGAAACGCCCAACATGATTCTGGATGACGGCGGCGACGCGACGCTGTTTGTGCATTTGGGCTACAAGGCCGTGAAAGAAGGCATGCAGGTTTTGGATGGCCCTTATGGCAGCGAAGAGGAGGCGATTCTCAAGGCTCAGGTTCGCAAGGCCGTGAAAAAGAATCCGGATCGTTTTCTCAAGATGGCCAAGACCATTCGCGGCGTCACGGAAGAAACGACCACGGGCGTGCATCGTCTCTACCAGATGGCGGAACGCAAGGAACTGTTGTTCCCCGCTTTCAACGTGAATGATTCTGTGACGAAATCAAAATTCGACAACATCTACGGCTGCCGCCACTCGCTGGTGGATGGCATCATGCGCGCCACGGATGTCATGATTTCCGGCAAGGTTGCGGTGGTGGCGGGCTACGGCGATGTTGGCAAAGGCTCGTGCCAATCTCTGCGCGGGCAATGCGCGCGCGTTATCGTGACCGAAATTGACCCCATCTGCGCGTTGCAGGCGGCAATGGATGGCTACGAGGTGATGACCATGGATGAAGCCTGCACGCTGGGCGATATTTTCGTGACGACGACCGGCTGCTGCGACGTCATCACCGCCAAACACATGCTCAAGATGAAGAATCTGGCGATTGTCTGCAACATCGGCCATTTCGACAGCGAAATTGAAACGGCCGCCATGCGGAAATATCGCTGGGAGGAAATCAAGCCGCAGGTGCATCGCATTTGGACGAAGAAAAACAAGTCCATCCTGATGCTGGCGGAGGGGCGGCTGGTGAATCTTGGTTGCGCCACGGGGCATCCGAGCTTTGTCATGAGCAACAGCTTTTCCAACCAGACCATCGCGCAAATCGAGCTGTTCACGAACCCGGGCAAATATCCCGTCGGTGTTTACACGCTGCCGAAGATTCTCGACGAGAAGGTGGCGCGCTTGCACCTGGCTCATCTGGGCGTCCGGCTCGACCGCCTGAACCGCAAACAAGCGGCTTATCTCGGTGTGCCGGTGGACGGCCCCTACAAGCCCGACCACTACCGCTATTGATGGGGCCAGCGGGGTGAGGGCCGGCTTGCGCGCCGGCCGCCTCATTCATGAAAATTGCTCTCCAAGGTCTGCTGCCAGATGAGTTGCGGGAGCTTTGTGCGGCCGCAGGGGAGTCGGCGTTTCGCGGGCAGCAACTTTGGCAGTGGGTGCAGGCCAAGGGAGTCACGCGGTGGGAGGATATTCGCAATCTGCCCGGGAAGCTGAAGGAAACGCTGGCCCGGACGCACACCGTGGAGCCCTTGAAGATGCTCAAGGAGTCGAGCTCAAGCGGCGGCACGCGCAAATGGCTGATGGAGCTGGATGACGGCGAAACCATCGAAACCGTTTTAATTCCGGCGCGCACGTGGACGACGATTTGTCTGTCCACGCAGGTCGGTTGCAAAATGGGATGCGCCTTTTGCGCCAGCGGACAAAGTGGATTTGTCCGCCATTTGTCCGCCGGCGAAATCGTCGCGCAATTTCAGTTGGTGGCGGCGTTTGCCGGGCGGCGGCCGGATAACGTGGTTTATATGGGCATGGGCGAGCCGTTGGACAATTATGACGACGTGCTTAAATCCATTCGGCTGCTCAACCATCCGGAGGGGCTGAATATCGGCGCGCGGCGCATCACCATCAGCACCAGCGGCATTATTCCCGGCATTCGCAAGCTGGCCACCGAAGGCTTGCAAGTGGAGCTGTCGGTTTCGCTTCACGCGCCCAACCGCGAGCTACGCCGTCAGTTGATGCCGATTGAAAATAAATATTCTCTTCCCGATTTGATTGACGCCTGCCGGGATTACACGCGCCAAACCAAACGGTTTGTGACTTTTGAATATACGCTGATTCAGGGCGTAAATGACTCGCCAGCGATGGCGCGGGAATTGGCCCGTTTATTGCGGCCGTTTCCCTGCCGCGTCAATTTGATTCCTTTGAGTCCGGTGGAAGAGTTTGCGGGCGAAGCACCGCCGCGCGCCGCGATTGAGGCGTTTCAGCGGATTGTGGAGCAGCACGGCGTGTCCGTGACGTTGCGCGCGTCCAAGGGACAAGACGCGGACGCGGCATGCGGGCAATTGCGCCGCCGCCAGGCGCGTTAATCGGCGCTCATGCGCCAGCGAATATATTCCGCGCGGTAGTCCGGGTCCACGCGCCGCCGGGAGGGGGCATCCAATTGATTGACGGGCACGCCGATTTCGCCGGACGCGCCGGCAATCAGGGCGACGCGCTGTTCGCCTTCGCCCGCGAGTCCGGAAAATGTTCCGCGATGGACTTGCCCGTTTTTGCGGCGCAATTCAACGGTTTCATTCATCTGAAAGAGCGGTTCGTCGGCATCCAGTTTCGCCTGAAGACTGGCGATGGCGGCGGCTTTGCGCTCGGCAAAATCATCCGTCGCAACGGGGGCGGGCGCGGTTGGGGCAGGTGTTGGCGTTGCGGATTCGGTCGGGATGGCTTCTGCTGTTGTTTGGCGTGGCGCCGGTGTCGCGCAGGTGGACTGCCAAACGAGAACGCCAAGCCCGATGCCGGCCAAGAGCAGCACGAGCAGTCCCAGCCAAAGTCTCTTGCGGGAGATTTGCCGACGTGTTTTTTCCCCGGTTTGCAGATTGTAGCCGCAGTGAACGCAGAGAGTAGCGTTTCGAGCGATGGTTGTGCCGCAGTTGGGGCAGGGTTGCGCGCCGGAGAGGTTGGGGGCGTTGCGTTGAATTTCCATGGTGAGCTTCCGTGCGGGTCAGCCGATTTCCGTATCCAGTTTTTGGATGAGTTCCGGCACGCTCAAGCGCACCTGTTGCATGCTGTCGCGGTCGCGCAGGGTGACGGTTCCGTCTTCCAGCGTTTGGAAATCCACGGTGGCGCACCACGGGGTTCCGGCTTCATCCATGCGGCGATAGCGGCGGCCGATGGCGCCGGATTCATCCCAGAAGCAATTCCAGCGGCGTTGCAGTTGGGCGAAAATTTCGCGCGCCTTGGCGTAGAGTTCCGGCTTGTTTTTGACGAGGGGGAAGACGCCCAGTTTGATGGGGGCGATGCTGGGATGGAAACGCATCACGGTGCGCTGGTCGGTTTTGCCCTTGTCGTCGGTGAGGGTTTCTTCGTCGTAGGCATTGCTCAGCAAGGCCAGCGCGAGGCGGTCGGTGCCGGCGGAAGGCTCAACGACGTGCGGCACATATTTGCCTTCAAACAGTTTGGCCACGAAAGCGCGGGCGGCTTCCGGCGACTGGTTGCGTGCGGTCCATTCCGCCACCACTTTTTCCGTAAAAGCCTCTTTAGCGGCGGCGTCCAGTTTGTCCGCGGCCTGTTTGAGGGCTTCGTCAAACACATCCATTTGCTTGCCGGAATGCCGCTGGTGCTGGGTGAGGTCAAAGTCGCCGCGCGCGGCGATGCCTTCGAGTTCCTGCACACCGAAGGGGAAGGCGTATTCGATGTCCACGCAGGCGCGGGCGTAGTGGGCTAGCTCGTCGCCGGTTTGCCAGTACAGTTCGAGGTGTTCGGCGGGGAGGCCGATGGAGCGGTACCAAGCCAGACGTTGCTCAATCCAGTAGTGCAGCCAGACTTCCCAGCCCCAGCTTTCCTGCGGTTCGCCGGTTAAATCCGGTTTGTCGGCCAGCGTGGTCACGCGTCCGCAAATCAGTTCCACCGCTTCATCCGGGCGGATGAAAAACTCCAGTTCCATTTGCTCAAATTCGCGCGAGCGGAAGGTGTAGTTGCGCGGATTGATTTCGTTGCGGAAGCTTTTGCCCATTTGCGCCACGCCGAAGGGCACCTTTTGGCGAGCGGTGGCGATGATGTTGCTGAATTGCGCGAAGATGGCTTGCGCGGTTTCGGGGCGCAGCCAGGCGGCGTTGGAGTCATCTTCGATGGGGCCGACGAAGGTCTTGAACATGAGGTTGAAGCTGCGGGGCGCGGTCAGGTTGCGGGAGCCGCATGCCGGGCATTTGGCGCCATCCGGCAGGGCGACGGTTTTGCCGTCTTTGATTAACTCCAGGCCTTGTTCTTCGCACAGTTGGTCGGCGCGAAAGCGTTTGCGGCAATCTTTGCAATCCACCATGGGGTCGGCGAAGCCGTCGGCGTGGCCTGATGCCTTCCAGATGGCCGGGTGCATGATGATGGTGGCATCCAGCCCGACGACATCTTCGCGCGTGCGGACGATATGCTTCCACCAGGCGTTCTTGATGTTGCGCTTCAGTTCACAGCCGAGCGGGCCGTAGTCCCAAAAGCCATTGATGCCGCCGTAGAGTTCCGACGATTGAAAAATGAACCCGCGCCGTTTGCACAGCGATGCCAAAATTTCCATATCCAATTTTTTGCTCATAATGGGCCGCAGGATGCGCCAAAACGCCCCGTGCGTCAAGAGTCGGCCCCGCCCGTGTGCGTCGTGCGCCGACGTCCGACGTGTTCTCATATATTGCAAAAAGTGAATTCACTTATTGCAATATCTGGTTCTACTTATTGCAATAACCAGAAGTGCGCTTCAGAATTTTCCACGGTATGGAAAGTTTATTTTGAGATTTTCCATGCTATGGAAAAATAATTGGCAATGTCCGAAAGTGTGTGA
>DBPO01000048.1 GCA_002304915.1 Verrucomicrobia bacterium UBA1418 | reverse complement strand
CCAACCCGTCCCTGTGGCTGTTCGGTTCCTGACTCTGAACTCTGTTCTCTGCCCCCCCCCCGCGCACCTTTCCATTATGCCGACATGCGCTCAATGAGAATCGGCAGAGAGAGACGGTAGCCAATCCACGAGACCAGCAGGAGCACAAAGGCCGCCGCGCTAACCCCGACAAAGTACAACAGATATTCCGGGGAGCCGCCCGTCAGCCAGTTGCGGGCCGTCAAAATAAGCGGCGTGAGAGGGTTGAGGATGAACAACTTGGCCGCCAGACCGGCCTTGGGCATGGCAAACACCACGGGGGTGGCATACATCAGGAATTGCATAACCAACGGCAACACGTGGCCGACATCGGAGTACAGCATGCCCACCGGCGTGATGAACAGCCCGATGGCCGTGCCGGTCAAAATCAGCGCCAAGATACCGACTGGGAATAACGCCAACCCCCAGCCGGGGTTCACCTTGAAAAAGGGCAGCACGCACAGCAACAAAACAATTTTTATGCTGGAGTTGAACAACGTTTTATACACCCCGGCCAGAAGCAGGGCTTCACGGGGAAAGTTCAGTTTGGTCAACATGCTGATGGCGCTGTGAGTTTGGCTCATGGGCGCGTTGAGTGAGTCCATGAAGATGGCCCAAAGCATCGTGCCGGTGAACACATAAACCGGATATGGAATGTCGGTTTCTTGCAGAACCACGATTCCCGAGGCATTCAGGTAGAGCCAGACAAGCGTGTTGGCCAAGGGGAGAATCAACGCCCACAGCAAACCGAGGATGGTTCGCCGGTATTGCGCGCTGATGTCGCGAACCGTCAACCGCCAGGCCAATTCCCGGCCCGCCCACAGGTCGGCAAACATGGCCCGAATCATCACAAACGGATTGGTCAGTGACGAATCCGGGGTATAGACGGTGGTTTTCATCGGCATTGTTGACATGCGCGCACTTTTTCAGAATCGCCGGGGCAAGTCAAGAAGTGGGTGCCCCAAGCGGGGGCGTTCGATTCGAGCGGTTTTTAGGGATTTTTGGTGATTTTGATGTAGCGACCGGCGGGGGGTGCGGTGGTGTCTTGGGGGTGGTAGGTGAGCGCGCCGTTCACCCAGACGGCGGCGAGACCGTCGCTGAACTGGTGCGGGTTCGTGTAGGTGGCTCGGTCGCGGAAGGTGGCGGGGGCGAGGGCAACCAAATCGGCATACGCGCCGGGGCGCACCTCTCCGCGATCGCTGAGGCGGAACCACCGGGCGGGCAGGCTGGTCATTTTGCGAACGGCTTCGCCGACGGGCACGGTTTTGCCGTCAAGGGCGGCGCGCATGAATTTCGCAAAGGTGCCGTAGGCGCGCGGATGGGGATGGTCCTGGCTCAGGGGGCCAGTGGGGGCGCGCAGGGAGGCGTCGGAACCGAGCATGACCCACGGTTCGGCTAAAATGCGCCACAAATTTTCTTCGCACATGCCAAAGAAGATTCCGCCGGTGAAAAGCTCGTCGCTATCCATCAGGCGCAAAGCGGCATCGAGAGGATGGATATTCCAGGCGGCGGCGGCAACGGTGAGGGGTTGGCCGGCAAAGGGAGCGTTGTCCGGGTGACGGGTGCTGCCTACCCACACGGCCTCCCAATAGGCGTCGTCGCGTTCGGCGGCGATGTCCGCGCGGATTTTGGCGCGGGTGGCGGAATCGCGCAGGCGGCCCAAAATGGCGGCGCGTCCGTCTTGCGCGGCCCAGGTGGGCAGAATGATGTCAAGGTCGGTGCAGGAGGCGGTATAGGGATAGAGGTCGGAGGCGACTTCCACGCCGGCAGCGCGCGCGGAGTTGATTTTTTCAAGGGCGGCTTCCACCTTGTGCCAGTTGGCGCGGCCGGCGGTTTTGAGGTGCGACACTTGCAGGCGCACGCCGGTGGCGCGGGCGACTTCGAGAGCTTCATCTATGGCTTCGAGAAGCCGCCCGCCTTCGCTGCGCATGTGGGTGGCGTAGATGCCGCCGTGACGGGCCACCACTTGCGCAAGAGCGTGAATTTCGGCTGGTTCCGCATACATGGCGGGCGCGTAAATCAGGCCGGTGCTCAGGCCCGCGCCGCCTTCGGTCAGGGCTTGTTCGAGCAGCGCGCACATCTTGCTAATTTCGTCGGCGGTTGCCGCGCGCGGGGCGGTGCCCATGACAGCGGCGCGGATGGCGCGATGGCCAATCAGCATGGCGGAGTTGACGGCCGGACGCTGGGCCGCCAGCAAATCGAGATATTCGGCCACGGATTGCCAGTCACCCGGATATTTATGCTCCAGCCAATCCGAAGGCATGGTATAGCCCGGCCAGCGGGGGGCGGCGCTGGCTCCGCAATTGCCGGTGATTTCCGTGGTGACGCCTTGCCTGATTTTGGAGGGGGAACCCGGCTCGATGAGCAAATAGGCGTCCGAATGGGTGTGAACATCAATGAAGCCGGGGCAAACGAGGAGTCCGCGGGCGTCGAATTCGTGCGTGGCCGTCGCGTCCGACAAATCCCCAACGGCGGCGATGCGGTCGCCGCTGATGGCGACATCGGCGGTGATTACTTCGCCGCCCAGGCCGTCAGCAACCTGTCCGCCGCGCAGAATGGTATCCAGTTGATTGATTTGCATGAGCGGATGTTACCACACGCCACGCTCGTCATCACACACATATATAACTGCGCCCCATTTTTGTTTTGCGTCTAGCCGCCCGAAGACATAGGATAAGGATGTCGTCCTTTGGATGATGACGGAATGTTTTTTAACAAAGGTGAGGAGTCTATGAAAAAAACAATCGGGTTACTACTTGTGCTTGCTGGAACGTGCTGCGGAGCGTTCGCGGCGGAATCGGATGCGCCTGCGCCCTTGTCCCGCTTCAGCACGGGCGCTTACTTGTCATACTGGAATGCGGAGGACTTGGAGCACTTCGATCTGGACGGCGCATTTGGCCTGGGCGGGCTTGTTCAATACCGTCTGGCCAACTGGCTGGCGCTGGAGGCGCGGCTGGGCATTTTTGCCGCCGCAGACTCCACGGACCACTACACGGAAGAACTGGGCTGGTTCGAGACCGGCTTTTCCGTTGCGACGCTGCCGGCGGAAATCGGATTGCTGGCCACGTGGACGCTGGGCGACAAGGTCACACTCTACGGCGGCCCCGGCGCGGGCTATTACTTCTTTGACGGCGAATTCCGCGTGGAGCAGGGCCCGTGGGAAATAACCACCGATTTGGATTTGGACCATTCGGCTGGCGTCTATGCACTGCTCGGCGCGCGCATGCAACTGGCCCGCCATGTAGGCCTTTTCCTGGAAGGCAAATATACGTGGGTCGAAACCAAGTGGCGCCCCACCCCCGAAATTCTTGGCACTCCGCCCGATGGCCTGCGGATGAGCAAAGTGGACGTTGATTTCAGCGGCGTGGCCGTCAATCTCGGCCTGTTCTTCACATTCTAAAGCGTCGCGCGAGGCCTTCCGCCAATTCCAGCAGCGACCGGGCTTCCGGGAAAAGCCCGGCGCTGGCCACTTCATAGCCTGCCCCCGCCCGCCCGTGGGTGCCACGGATTTTTTCGGTTTTCTGCGAGGTGTGCGGAGGCGGAAAGCTGAAAAATAATTCGCACGGATCAAAGCCGGGCTTGTTGTGAATGTCCATTTGGTGCGCGTAGTCCGGCGCTTGGCGCGGCTCGGTCCACCACGGATAGGCAAACCAGCGGCCAGGCGCCGCAATCAGAAGCAAATCCCCCGAACGGCCCGGATAGTACAGCCCGCGCGCGGCTTGGGCGTCGCGGTCGAGCGCTTCATCCACACCCGCCACGGCCGCCAGCAATTCGCGCACGCGCGGCAAATCCTCCGGGGACGGCACATGAACATGAGCAACCTGATGGTCCACCACGGCAAACGCGCGAGACGTATAAAAATCGGGATAAAGCATGCGCGCGGTTTCCCGGGTGTGGAAAAGGCCGGCCTCCCGCAAAATGCGGTTGGGGAAAATTGCCCCGTCGCCGGGCACAACCGGCTCAATCGCGTAATCGCCGGTAATCAGCCATTCGCGGCCCTGCGCTTCGGCGACGGCGATGAGCGGCTCCAGTTGGCTCATGAATTCGGCTAAAGCTTGGGCCGCCTGCGGCGAATCAGGCCCGTGCCGTTGCAAATCGTAATCCAGCGTGGGCAGGTACACAAACAGATGGTCAGGTGCGTCCGCCCGCGCCAACAGACTCTGCATGGCGACGGAAATCCAGCGCCCGACTTTGGCGCGCGCCACAGGCCCCCAGTAATGATACAAATCAAACTTCCGCCCCACCGCCCGAATCAGCTCCGCATAGAGCGGTTCCGGGCGCGAATAGCAATCCATGACGATGCCGCCATGATGCCGGTGAATGGGCTTGGGCGAGATGACCACATCCACCTGCTCCCCCAAACTCTGCTGCCAAAATGCCATGCCAACGGATTGTCCGGCGGCGCGTGCGGCCTCCCACACTCTCGGCCCCTTCACCAGCGCCGCCGACTGCTCCCAAAAGTATGGCCGGGCCAACTCGGCATGAAACCATCCCGAAGCCACCACCCCATGCTCCGCAATCGGCAGCGCCGTGCGGAGCGTGGCCTGCGCCGGGCAGGTCAGCCCCAGACCCGCCGGCTGAATGGGACGAAACGAAAAGCGAGTCTTCAACGGGTGTTTTTGAATCAGATTCCAACCGAATCCCGCCGCAATAACCACCAGTGTTTTGTTTTTCTTGGCGCTCATGGCCCAACTCCCAGCGCCCGAATCGTGACAGGCGCAATTTCCCGCTCCGGCGGCACAAGTCGCACCGTAATCCACTCCTGATACAACCCCTCCAGCGGCTGGACAATGTCTTTGGCTGCCTCCATCCGCCAGCCGTTCGGAAGCAAGCATTCTTCATCCGGCTGCAAACGTTGAGCGGCATAGATTTGGTTCAGCAACAGGGACGCCACGGAGCTGTTCTCCGCCAGCCGTTGCGCGCGCACCGCAAACGCTGTCGCGCCCGCCACGCCCGCCGCCAGCAAGGCGCAAAGCCCCAGCGCGGCCAATACTTCCAGAAGAGTGAATCCGCGCGCGCCGTGTTTCCTCCTTGTTCGCATGTCTTAAAACCTCGCGGCTACTGTGTCACGAAATCCCCCCATTGGCAACCATCCGCCCCGGCCTCTCCGCGCCGGGGGCCGCCCCAACCTTGATTTTTCGGTTCGCTTGCGCAAGGCAATCGGTATAGGGTTCTTCTCATGGCGAAAGAACTGCCAACCCGACCGATGCCATCCGCGCCTCGCACGGCCACCGTCCAAATTGTGCTGGCAAGCGTGGTTCTGCTGGTGGGTCTGGGCCTGACCGCCGGAATCGCGCACTGGCAGACACGCCTGGAACAACAGCGGGCGAAACACGAATTTCTCCAGACGGCCGACAAATTATTCACCGCCACTCTGCGGGAAATTCAGACGTTCATGGAGGTGCTCGACTCCATTCGCCAGTTGCACGCGCTCTCCGAGCAGGTCACCCCCGATGCGTTTGAAGAAGTGGTGCGCAAGGGAATGCTCTACCAGCGGCGGGTGCTGGGCGCTTACGGCTTCGCCCAGCGCATTCCCGCCGCCCTGCGCGCCCATTACGAAAGCGCCGAAGGCAGCGCCCATCCCATTGTGCGCTCCGATGGGCGCGGCGGATTCACCCCGACACCCGCAACAACCGACTATTTTCCCCTGACCTATCAAACGCCGCCGGGAGGTCTCGGCGTGGTTTTGGGCTACGACTTCGGCTCGCACGCAGATGACCGTCGCGCCATCGCCGCCATGGCGCGGCTCGGCGTATTTGCGCTTGGCAGCGAACCGCTCGGCGCGGCGCCGGATGGTGGTCGCAATCAGCGCTACATGTTCGCGCCCATCCAGTATGACCTCGAAGGCCAGCACGAATTAATCGGCTTTGCCATTGCCCTATTCCAGCCCGAACGCCTCCTCGCCGCCGCCCGCGGCGATGCCATGCGCGACGTGCATGCGCGCCTCGAACCTCGCCCCACCACCGCCGCCGTCCCCGCCCCCGCCCCGAAGGACAGCCCGCTGGAATCCGTGCGCGCCTTCAGCCTCGCCGACCAGGAATGGCGGCTGGTGGTCAGCGCGGACCCGTCGTGGCGACGCGCGGCCCGCTTGCAAACGCCGCTCATCATCATCGGCATTGGCAGCGCCCTGTCGCTCGGCCTTGCCGCCGCGCTATTCCTCATGGCCAGCCGCTCGCGTCGGGTGGAAGCGCTGGTGCAAAAGCGAACCGCCGAACTCGCGCAAGCCAATCAGCAACTGGAAGCGCTCATGGAAGACCGGCGCGAACTGGAAGACGAAGTCCTGCAAATCGCCGGGCGCGAAAAAGCCCGTCTGGGCCGCGACCTCCACGATTCGCTGGGGCAGAAGCTGACCGGCGCGCTATATCTCTTCAGCGCGTTCCGCCAACGCGCCACCGAAACGGACCCCGCCGCCGAAACGGAAGCCAGCCAGATTTCCGCCACGCTCAAGGAAGCCGTGCGCCAAGTGCGGCGCATCGCCCGCGGGCTGGCGCCGATTGCGCTGACGGAAGATGGCCTCGGCGACGCCCTGCGGCACTTGGCCGAAGAATCGCGCGCGTTGTTCCAAAAGGACGTGGAGTTCTACATCGAACGCGAAGGCCGCCCCCGCGACCCCGTCACGGCGGAGCATGTGTATTTGATTGCGCAGGAGGCCATCCATAACGCCGCCAAACACGCCAACGCCTCGCGAATCGTCATCACGCTGGACTATGACGACCAAGGCGGACTCCTGACCATCGAGGACAACGGCGCCGGCTGGCCGGAACAACCGGTCAGCAAAGATGTCGGCAGCGGCTTGCGCATCATGCGCCATCGGGCGGAACTGTTCGGCGGCCGCTTGCAACTGGCCCGCGCACCCAATGGCGGCGCAAGCATCATTTGCCGCTTCCCCGTTTAGTCGCGCGTCACGCATCGCATCACCGCCCCCTCCCCTCACGCACAACAAAAACGCCGCGCAGAAAAGCGCGGCGCGTCAAGTCTCGGCTCTCGTGCCGGTTACTTCTTGGCTTTTGCCTTGGCTTCTTTCTTTGCCGGGGCTTTGGCCTTGGCCGGAGCCAGCGTGGCCTTGCTCTTCGCCAACTCGACGATGGCCGCGAAACCGTCGGCATCGTGAATGGCAATTTCGGACAGCATCTTGCGATTCAGCTCCACACCAGCTTTGGTCAGCCCTTCGATGAAACGGCTGTAGCTGATGCCCTGCGCGCGGCAGGCGGCGGACAAACGCATCGTCCAGAGACGGCGGAAGTCCTGCTTCTTGTCCTTGCGGTGCTCATAGCTGAGTTGCATCGCGCGGTCCACGGCTTCCGTGGCCAAGCGGAACTGCTTGCTGCGCGCCCCGTAAAAACCCTTGGCAAGAGCCAAGCGGCGTTTGCGGCGTTTGCGACTGGCGGGGGAATTCGTAATTCTGGGCATGGGATTCTCTCTTCCTGCGTAGGGGCTTACGAGCCCAATTCAAGTGAAAGCGACTGGGCGACTTTGCCAGTGGCCTGAATGGTCTGGCGCAGACGCCGTTTTTGCTTGCGGGTCTTGCTGGCTGCCAAGTGACGGCGACCAGGCTTCTTGTGTAAAATCTTGCCCGTGGCCGACCGCTTAAAGCGTTTGGCAACGGCTTTTCGTGTTTTCTTCTTCATAATAATCCAAGCTCAGGTTTTTGCACTACGGGAGCAAGGCCGGGCCGCATAGCCCACACCTGCGTTTCCTTCTTTTCCAAAACAGAGGGCGACTTATAGGGGATTTGCCGGCGCACGGCAAGTGGAAAAGATAACGATTTACAATTTATCTTCGCCGGCAAAAGGCGCCACAACCTGCACGCCGGGGAAAAGCGCGCGGACATCCGCCTCGTCTTTGGCCTCAAAAAGCAGCTTCACATTGGGGCCCGCATCCATGGTGAACCAAAGCGCCAGCCCCGCCCCCCGCGCCGCCCAAATGCTACGCATCGCCGCCACCGTTTCCGGCAGCGCATACACCAGCGGCGGGCGCGTCGCGGCCATCAGCGCGTGCATGGCCAAAGCATTCCCCTCCGCCACCGCACCCAGCGCCGCAAAATCCTTTTTCTCCAGCGCGCCCTTCAAATCCGCCAAATCCCGCGCCACCCGCGCCGGCCACTCGCGATAAAACTCGCACGTCTCCACCGTCTGCCGCATCCCCGCGCGCGAGCCAACCGCCTTTTCCGCCGCGCTGACCACCAGCGCCCCCACCCGCAGCTCCGGCCAAGTCACCGCCAGCCGCTCCGCGAACGAATCCATGCCATCCGCCGCCACCCCCGCGTGCCATTCCACAAAACCATCCGCCAGACTGCGCGCCGCGCTGCCGCTCCCCAGCCGCGCCAAAATAGACAACTCGCGCTCCGTCAACCCCCAGCCAAACAGCGCGTCCACCGCCTTCGCCAGCGCCGCAAATCCCGAAGCCGACGACGCAAACCCCGCCGCCGTCGGCACCGTATTCCGCGCCCGCAGCTCAAACCGGAAATCCGCCGCCGGCCGGAACAAATCCAAATAGGCGCTCGCCCGCCGCGCAAAAGAACTCTCCGCCGGCAACACCTCCCCATTCAGCCACATCGCATCATCCGCCGCCCCCGCCCACCGCCCCAGCGTCACATGCGACCCCAACGGCCCCAGCGAAATGGACAAACTCCCCGTCACCGGCAAATTCAGCGCCTCGTCGCGCTTGCCCCAATACTTCACCAGCGCGATATTCGCCGGCGCATACACCGTCGCCGACTCGCGCGCCTGCGCGCCGCGCCCCGCCAGCACCCGCGCCACAACCTGCCGCGCCGCGCCACTCACGCCAGCGCCTCCGGCTCCACCGTGACCCCCGCCGGGTCCACGGCCACCGCCAACGCCGGCACGCCCCACTCCTGACGCATCGCCTTCCCCAGCCCCACCACGCAATCGCCCAACCCCGAACCCGAAATTTTACTCCCGTAAATCTCCGGGTCATCACGCAACTCAAACACCAAATTCGCCAAACGCGCATCGTTCACCCCCAGCGCATCCATCAGCCCCTGATTCACATTCATCAGCCGCCCCAGCGTCTCCCAGTCGCCCGCCGTAGCCGCGCCAAAAGCCTGCTGCACCGTCTGTCCAATCAGCCGGTCCAGCGCGTCATGAATCTCCGGCAGCTTCGCGCGACTCTCCGCCACCTGCGCAATCACCTCCGGCGTCGGCGTCTTGCTCCCCGAATACAACACGGTCAACGGCGGCGCCACCGGCAGTTTCACGCAATCCAGCGGCTCCGCGAAAAACCGCAGACACCCGCCATACGTGCTCGCCGCCACATCCGCCCCCGAACCCACGCCCCCCTGCGCCTTGCGAATCACCCGCACCCCGCACTCCAGCAAAAACCCCGGCNNTTCCCCCCGCGCCCCCGCCAGCGCCGCCAGCGTAGCCACCGTCACCGCCGCGCTCGTCCCCAGCCCCATCTGGTGCGACATCTCCGAGCGAATATCCAGCTCAAACCCCTGCGTCATCCCCTCGCCGCACGCGCGAATCGCCCCCAGCACAAACCGAAAACTCTCATTCGGCGACAGCTCCTCCAGCGTCGTCACATGCTCCCCCAGCGCCGAATGCAAAATCACCGCCTCGTCCTCGCGCGGCGTCAACCTCACCCGCATACGCTTCGTCACCGCGCACACCAGCGCCGGCTGTCCGCGCAACACCGCATGCTCCCCCATGAGCATCAAACTACCCGGCGCGGAGGCTTTGACGGCGCGCAAGTTCATCAACCGGAAAAATCAAACCACCCGCACGCCCAACGGGTCCGGGCGCACAGTCATCAGCTCATAGCCATAGCGCGCGCACAACTCCGTCGGCGCCACATCCGTCGCCACCAGCACCATACCCGCC
>DBPO01000031.1 GCA_002304915.1 Verrucomicrobia bacterium UBA1418 | reverse complement strand
CGCCGCGCCCCGGCCGCGGCCACGCCGTCGGCACCCCCCGCCGCCCCGCGCTCGCGCCCGGCCAACCGCCAGCCGCCCGCGCCATCATCCGCCGCTCCCATCATCCAACACTCCCAGCACCCGCCGCTCATCCCCATCACCGAACAAATCGCCGCTTGCCAGTTGTGCCCCCTCTCAACCACCCGAAAAAATACCGTTCCCGGCCAGGGCGCCCTCAACCCCGACATCATGTTCGTCGGCGAAGGCCCCGGCGCCGATGAAGACGCGCAAGGACTCGCCTTCGTCGGTCGCGCCGGCCAACTGCTGACCAAAATGATTGCCGCCATGGGCTACACCCGCGAGCAGGTCTTCATCGGAAACATTGTCAAATGCCGGCCACCCAACAACCGCGTCCCCACCCCGGAAGAAATGGCCGGCTGCATCCCCTATCTGAAACAGCAAATCGCAATCATCCAGCCCAAGTATATTGTTTGCCTGGGCGCCACCGCCGCCCGCGGTCTGGTGCAGGAAACGCAGGGCATCACAAAAGTCCGCGGCCAGTGGCGCGAATTCGAAGGCATCCCCGTCATGCTCACCTTCCACCCGGCCTACCTTCTCCGCGACGGCAGCAAGAAAAAATACGCATGGGACGACCTCAAAGCCGTTCTGGCCCGCCTCGGGAAAACTCCCCCCCAAGGATAAATCCCACGGCGCGACCCGTTTGGAATGCGCCGCCCCGCCACCCGCCGCCCCACAAAAAAAGCCCCGGACGATACCGCCCGGGGCCGGCAAGAACAGCGCTTGCTATCCAGACACCTGAATCTTGCGCGCCTTGACTTCATCGCGCTTGGGCAGCGTGACGGTCAACACCCCGCACTTCACACGCGCCTGAATCCTTTCGGAGTCCACCGTGTCCGGCAAGGTAAAGTCTCTCCGGAAACGGCCGGTGCCAAACTCCTGGCCAAGCAACTCATGGCCTTCGGGTTTGGCCGGACGCCCCCAGCCTTCAATCGTCAGCACCCGGTTCTGCACCGTCGCCTCAACCGACTTCGCATCCGCCCCCGGCAAGTCCGCCACAACGGTGAAACATTCCGGGCTCTCGCGAATATCCACGCGGGGGCTGAACACCGGCGCGCGCTCCGCTACTGCTTGTTCTTGGGTAACCACTTGATCTTTGCTCATGACTCACACTCCTTTCAACTGGCTTGAATGGTAATCTTGCGCGGCTTCTCTTCTTCCGACTGCGGCACCGAAATGCGCAGAATCCCGTTTTGGAACGTAGCCTTCACGGCCGCCGTATTCGCCCGGAAGGGAAGCTGCAACGTACGCAGAAACTCTCCCGCCGGACGCTCACGCCGCAAGACGGTTTCACCTTCCGCGACCGGTTGACCATTCACCTTGCCGCGTATGGAAAGCTCATCGCCCACGACGGAGATTTCGACATCCTTCGCTTCCACGCCGGGCATCTCCGCGTCAATCGTCAATCCTTCCGCCGACGACCATACATTCAGCGGGGGATAGGCCCGCGTGCGCGAGCTGGTCAGCGCCGCATCCTCACTTTTCAGCAAGCGGCTCATATCGGCCTGCAACGATTCCAGCTCATCGAAAATCGTCCACGGATTCCGAGGTCCAATCATTAGTTCAAACATGGCTTCACCACTCCTTTCCTTAAAACATGGCTTGTCAGTCCGCCTTTATACAAGCAAGTTCCATGCCAAATAATCATTAAAAGTTGCATCACACTCCAGCGCAATATGTTATACAAACAACACAATTCAAAACCAGCCAAAAATAAGAGACAATTTGTCGCTTTTTAAATTATCAGAAGGACAATTTGCCCCTTGCTTTTTGCCCCACTTTTTTTGCTTGCATTATTGATTCCCGCTCCTACTATACTCCACCAGACAAGGAAATTTTAATTGCTTTTGCGCAATTTTTGACCTTCTTTACTATTTGGCATGCAACCATTTACGGCAACCGGGAAAACTCGAATGAATAAAATCCTCCTCAAGCTGAAATACCCCTTCATCGGGATACTCTTACTGGGCGTGTGGGCGCTCACGGCTTGGGGTGCGCAAACGGGTGAAGCCGTCCACGCGCAGGATGGAGCCAGCGAAATTGTCGCGTCTGCGCAACCGCTCAGCGACGATGCCCCCGTAAAAGCCGACCCAGCAACCGCCGCCGAATCCGACGTTGCGCCAGACGCCTCCAGCACGCTCCGTCCCCATCAAATCGCCCTGCTTCTGTTCCAAGTTCTCGGCGGCCTTTCGCTATTCATTTTTGGCATGCAGGCCATGACGCGCAGCTTGCGCGCCGCAGCCGGCAGCTCCTTGCGCACGATTCTCGCCCGCGCAACCCAAAGCCGTGGACATGGCGTCGTCTTCGGCACCGTGTTCGGCTTTCTCGCCCACTCCGGCGCGGTCGTGGCCATGCTGGCCGGCTTCATCAACGCCGGCGTCATGACCCTCGACCAGGCCATCGCGCCGATATTCGGCGCCAACATCGGCACCACCCTCTCCATGCAACTGGTGTCATTCCGCATCGCCGACTACTGCTGGGTCGCCATCGGCATTGGCTTTCTGGTGGATGCGCTCACCCCTTCCGAACGCTGGCGTCAACTCGGCGGCGCGCTAATCGGTTTCGGCCTCTTATTTCTTGGCATGGAAACCATCTCCAGCGGCATCGCCCCGCACAAAACCCTGCTGGAGCCGTTCCTCGCTCACTTGCGCGGCGACATCTGGACCGGCCGCTTGATTGGCATCGGACTTTCCGCGTTGCTGACCGCCATCCTGACCTCCTCCGGCGCGATGATTGGCCTGAGCTTTGCGCTGGTCAAAGCCGGCGTCCTCACCCGCTTCGACCAAGTGGCGGTCATCGTCCTCGGCTCGCACATCGGCACCTGCATTGTGCCCATCATGGCCGCGCTTCCCATGCGCATCGGCGCTTGGCGCGCGGCGATTTCCCACCTCGTGTTCAACATCTCCAACGTGCTGCTGGCCGTCATCGCATGGCCCCTGTTCGTTCGGATTTGTGTCATGTCCGCCCCGGACGACCTGTTGCGGCAAGCCGCGAATTCACACACCTTCGCGATGCTGTTCGCCACGATTGTCCTGCTGCCTTTTTCACACGCCTTCACCCGTCTGGTGAATTGGCTCACGCCATCCTCCGAGCCACCCCCCGCGCCGTCTTTCCTCGATGCCAAATGCCTCGCCAAACCCGAACAAGCCTTCGCCGCCGTCATCCGGGAGCTGCGCCGCATGGCCGAAGTCTGCGTGGACAGCATGGTGCTAATCGGCGAACTGGTTCTTGCGCCCACCCGCAAAACATTCCGCCGCCTAATCGCCAACGAGGAAATCATCAACGAAGTCCGCCAATCCATGGGCGACTACTTCAACAAACTCACCAAGCTCTATCTCTCCCGCCGCCAAACGATCTTCCTGCAGCATCTGGACCGCTGCATGAAAGACATCGAACGCATTGGCGATCACCTGACCCATATCGGCACCAACTCCGTCGAGCGCTTCAAGGTTCCCGAAGCCATGATCCCCGAAGACCTCTTCCGCATCTGGTTCTCGCTCTTCTGCTCCGCCAAGCATGTCATCACCTTCATGGCGCAATCCTTTGACCCCGACCATGCCTCCTTCCAGGACACCGCCCGCGAAATTCTGCGCGCGCGCGACGCCTACATGGTGCAGTCCATGGACGCCAAAGCCGCCTTCGCCCAGGCCGCCCGCGAAAAGAGAATCACCCCCATCGGCGGCTACTACCTCTCGCGCTACGTGGAAGACCTCGACCGCCTCGTCCGCCGCGCCAAGTCCATTGCCTTCGCCGAACGCCAGCCCGACTTCTGGGTCAAGCAAACCAAGCTGGAAAAACCGGCCCAGACCGCGGGAGCCTTCTCGCCGCCGTCCCGCGTCAACCCCGAAGCCTATCTCGCCATGCTCCACGAGCCCCCGCCCTCCTACGAGGACGAGATGCCCGTGCCCACGCACTTCCATGTCCCCGTGCAATCGCCCTACGACCCGCCCCCCGACGAGAACAACCCCTCATCGGAAGCCCCCGCCCCCTGCACCTAAAAACGGCTTATTGCAATTTGCGCCGCAACGCCTCGGTGGCCAACTGGGGATTGGCCGCCCCGCGCGAAAGTTTCATCACCTGCCCCATCAGGAACTTCAGCGCCGCTTCTTTGCCGGCGCGATAATCTTCCGCCACCTTGGGATTCGCGGCAATCGCCTGTTCCGCCAGCTGGTCAATCATGCCGGTGTCGCTGACCTGCGCCAACCCCTTCTCCTTCACGAGAGCTTCCGGGTCGCCGCCGTTTTCAAATAGTTCCTGAAAAACCTCTTTCGCGGCGGAATGGCTGATGGTTTGCGCCTCGACCAGCGCAATCAGCGCCGCCAGCGCATCCGGCGTGATTTTCGCGGCGGCAATGGTTTCGCCCTGCTCGCCCAGCGCCCGCAGCAACTCGCCCATCACCCAGTTGGAAGACGCCTTGAATTGACCCGATTTTTTCGCAACGGCCTCAAAATAATCCGCGATGGCCCGGTCCGCCGTCAGCACACCCGCGTCGTATTCGGGCAAGCCATAGTCGGCCATAAAACGCGCCCGCTTCGCCGCCGGCAATTCGGGCAGCTCCGCGCGCCACCCCTCAATGGTGGCATCATCCAGCACAATCGGCGGCAAATCCGGCTCATGGAAATAGCGATAATCATGGGCGCTTTCCTTCGTGCGCATGGGCAGCGTCTGGCCGGTCGGGTCATCCCATCGGCGGGTTTCCTGCACCACCGTTCCGCCCGCGCGCAACGTTTCCATCTGGCGCTCAATTTCATATTCCAGCGCACGGTGAATGCCCTTGAACGTATTCATGTTTTTCAGCTCGGTCTTCACGCCAAGCTGCTCGCTGCCAACGGGCCGCACCGACGAATTGACGTCGCAGCGCACATGCCCCAATTCCAAATTGCAATCGCTGATGCCGGCATACACCAGCATTTCCTTGAGAGCCACCAAAAAGGCCACCGCCTCATCAGGGCTGGCCATATCCGGCTCCGTCACCAACTCCATCAGCGCCATCCCGGCGCGATTGAAGTCAATCCACGTCGAATGCTCCATGTGCAAACTCTTCGCAACATCTTCTTCCTGATGGATATGATTCACCCGGATGAATTTCTTTTGCCCGCCGACATCAATTTCAATCCCCCCGCCCACGCACAGCGGCGCGGCCGCCTGCGTAATCTGCACATTTTTGGAAACGTCCGGATAAAAATAATTTTTGCGGTCGAACGTGCTGCGCCGGTTGATTTTCGAACCAATCATCAGGCCGACTTTCACCGTCTTGCGAATCGCCTCGCGGTTAATCACCGGCAGCGTTCCGGGCATGCCCAGGCACCCCGGACACACCGCCGTATTCGGCTCGCTCTCGTCGTGCGCGGGGCAGGCGCAAAACATTTTGGAGCGCGTCTTCAACTGCACGTGAACTTCCAGCCCAATGGATGCAATGTAATCGCTCATCATCAATTCCTTCGCCACGAACGGGCGCTCAATCTTCTCCCATCGGCGGGCGCGACTCATGCCAGGCGGTCGCCTGTTGATAGACCGCGCCAATGCGCAAGGCCAACTCATCGTGAAACGCAGGCGCCAAAATCTGCAAGCCCACCGGCAGCCCTTCCGCTGTGAATCCGCACGGCACGCTCAGCGCGCAAAGGCCCGCCAGATTCGCAGTGGCCGTCAAACTGTCGCCGCGA
>DBPO01000121.1 GCA_002304915.1 Verrucomicrobia bacterium UBA1418 | reverse complement strand
ACCGTTTATGGTGTCTATTCGGGGCTTGGCGGGATGGGGGTGGGGGGCTATGATTCGGGTTGCAAAGTCACTGGAGGGCTGGACGGATGACAACGAAGAGCAAGGACGAAAAGGGTAAAGCCGACAAGAACAAGGGAGAAAAGAAGGTTCGCAAGCTGCACTATGAACGCGAACTGACGAAGCTTCAGCGGGAATTGGTGAAGCTGCAGGAGTGGGTGCGCCAAAAGGGGCTGAAAGTAGTGGTGCTTTTCGAGGGGCGGGATGCGGCGGGGAAGGGCGGCGCCATCAAGCGCATTACGGAGTGTCTCAATCCGCGCATTTGCCGGGTTGTGGCGTTGGGGACGCCTTCTGACAAGGAAAAGACGCAGTGGTATTTTCAGCGCTATGTCGCGCAACTGCCGGCTGCCGGGGAAATCGTGCTCTTTGATCGCAGTTGGTACAACCGCGCGGGGGTGGAACGTGTCATGGGCTTTTGCACCGAAGACGAATATCAGGAGTTTTTGCGCTCCTGCCCGGAGTTTGAGCGCATGCTGGTGCGCGCGGGAATTATTCTCATCAAGTACTGGTTCTCGGTGTCCGATGAGGAACAGGAGCGCCGCTTCCGGGCGCGCATCAAAGACCCGATTAAGCGCTGGAAGCTGAGTCCCATGGACCTTGAATCTCGCGCGCGATGGGTCGAGTATTCGCAGGCCAAGGATGCCATGTTCGCCGTGTGCGATATTCCCCAGGCGCGCTGGAATGTGGTGCAGGCCGATTGTAAAAAACGTGCGCGGCTCAATTGCATTCATCACCTGCTCAAGCAAATCGAATATCGCGATTTGACGCCTCCGCCCATCGAATTGCCGCCTCGCAAGCGCCAGAAGGGCTATGTCCGTCCGCCGCTGTCCGATCAGCTTTTTGTTCCCGAAGTGTACTGATTGGGCCGTCCGCCGCGCGGTTGAAGCGCCCGAAAAAATGAAGTAAGCTTTCGGGCGTGAAAGAGGTCAACAGATGAGCGCCATGCCCCCAACTGCCGACTGGATTCACCTGCGCGATATTGACGTGCGCTGCATCCTTGGGGTCTATCCCGCCGAGCGCAAAAAAACGCGCAAGGTGCTGTTGAACATCTCGCTCCAATGCAATTTGCGTTCGGCCGGCGCGTCGGACCAACTGGACGACACCCTCAACTACGAACACATCGAAGCCGAAGCCATCGCCATTGCCAAGAAGGGCAAATTCTTTCTGGTGGAAACTCTGGCGGAAAGAATCGCAACGGCCTGTCTGCGACATGCTGCTGTCCACGCCGTTCGCGTCATTGTGGATAAACCTTCCGCTCTCCCGCATACCCGCAGCGTCGCCATCGAAATTGAGAGGAGCAGGGAGTAGGGGGCAGGGGTCAGGGTTCGGGGTTCAGGAGGGAAACAGCCGAACAGCCGGAACAGCCACACGGACGAACACGGACGAGCACGGACGGTTGGAGAGAGCAGAGGTTGGAGGTCAGGAAACAGCCGGGGAGCCGAACAGCCGGAACAGCCACACGGACGGGCACGGACGGGGCGGAAGCCGTCCCTCCTGAAGGCGGGATTGGAATCCAAACTTTCACATTCGGCTCTGAACTTGTTTCAAAGTCGGGGTTCTGATAGAAATGCGTTGTGTTTGTAGGGTTTGGATTGGTTGAAACGAGTTTAAGACAATGGCATTCGGGTATAACGAAGCGGACACACGGGCCAAGCTGATAGATCCCGCCATTCATAAGTGTGGCTGGACGGAGGCCATGATTCGTCGCGAGGTAACCGCCGGGGCGGTTGAGATTATCGGGGGCAAGGCCCGGCGTCGTTCCAGGGGGAAGGTGGACTACGTGATGCGGATCAGCATCAATCCTGAGACGCAGCCGGTCGCCGTGGCGCTCATTGAAGCCAAGAGAGACAATCGGTCAGCGGGGCATGGCCTTGATCAGGCCAAGGGCTATGCTTCCTGCAAGCGGCTGAATGTTCCCTTTGTTTTTTCCTCCAACGGTCATTTATTCGTTGAGTTTGACCGCTTTACCGGCCTGACAAGCGCTCCGAAACCCTTGAGCGAATTTCCGACGCCGGAGCAGCTTCGGGCGCGCTATGAAGAGAGGATGGGCTTTTCTCTGGCCGCGCCGCAGGCAAGGCCGCTCTTGCAGCCCTACACGGGTGGAGAAGGCACCCGGCGCTATTATCAGGATGCCGCCATTCGGGCTGTCTTTGAGAAGTTTGCGCGGTGCGCCGAGACTCAAAAACCCCAGCGGGCGTTGCTTTCTCTTGCCACTGGCACGGGCAAGACCTTCATCGCGGTGAACCTGCTGAAACGAGTTGCCGATGCCGGACAGCTCAAGCGGGCCTTATTTGTCTGCGACCGCGACGAATTGCGGTCTCAGGCCATGAGGGCATTTCAGAATGTCTTCGGGGCTGATGCTGCCGAGGTGTCTCGCCGGCCCGACGGCACAAACAACGCCCAAAATGCCCGCATTCACATCGCGACCTACCAAACACTTGGCATTGATACCGAGGATGCCGACGCCAGTTTTTTGAGCAAATTTTATCCTGAGAACTATTTCACGCATGTGGTGATTGACGAGTGTCACCGGTCGGCCTGGGGGAAGTGGTCAGAGGTGCTTTTGCGCAACAAGCAGGCCGCCCAGATTGGACTGACGGCAACCCCGCGCCGTCTGAAAACCACCGAGAAGACCCAGGAGGCGGAGGCGGATGCCCAGATTACCGCCAACAACATCACGTACTTCGGGGAGCCGGTCTATGAATACAGCATGGCACAGGCCATTGAGGACGGCTATCTCGCCGCTTGTGAAATCAAGCAATTCGACCTTCAGCACGACAACAAGGACATCAACGAGCGTGAAAGCGGCGTGTCTCGCAAGGACTTGAAGGGGAAAACCCTGAAGGATGCAACGACCGGGATGCGCGTATCCGAGGCCGCCGCTCGGGAGTACTATCAGGCCAGCAGAATTGAGGATATTCTCCTCATGCCCGACCGCGTCCGTGCCATGTGCAAGCACCTTTTTGAGCGGTTGCTCGAAACAGGCGGTCCCGAGCAGAAAACCATTATCTTTTGCGCCCGGGACCGGCATGCGGACGATGTGGCTGTCGCCATGAACAACCTCTATGCCCGGTGGTGTACGGACAACCACAAAGAGCGTTTGGAATTCTATGCCTTCAAATGCACGGCGGCCAGCAGCGGGAATGACCAGCTCCCCAATCTGCGGGCCTCGTCGCGCAGCCATTTCATCGCGACAACTGTTGATTTGCTAACGACTGGCGTGGACGTGCCAAGAATTCAGAACATCGTCTTTTTCAAGTATCTGAAATCGCCCATCAGCTTTTACCAGATGCTCGGTCGCGGCACTCGGATAGATGAAGTGACCGGGAAGCTCATGTTTCGCGTCTATGATTATACCGATGCCACGCGACTCTTTGGCGAGGAGTTCATCACCCAGCCTTCATCCGCCGGGGGCGGCGACAGGCCGGAGCCAGGGATTCCGCTCCCGCCGGAAATTATCAGCGTCGAAGGCTTTGAAATCCATGTGACCCCCGCGGGAACCTATATTGTAGCGGAGGAGGACGGCCGGGCGATGCCCGTTCCGACGTCCGAGTATAAGGCGCGGCTCTCTGCCCGGCTTGTTCGGGAAGCCCGCACGCTTGATGATTTCCGCAAACTCTGGGTGGACGCGCCCTCTCGGCAAGAGTTGCTGGATGCTCTGGTTCATTCGGGCTATTCGCCATCGGTTGTGCGCATGGTGGAGGATAAACAGGACTACGATCTCTATGACGTGCTGGCCGAGCTTGGCTGGGGCATGAACCCGCGCACCCGCCAGGAACGGGTGCTTGCCTTCACATACAAGCACGAGGATTGGCTGAATGCCTTGCCCGCGCCTGCCCGCAAAACCATCCATGCCATCGCCGGCCAATTCGAGCTCGGCGGGACCAGCGAACTTGAAAACAAGGAGATATTCGGGGCTCCTGATGTTAAGGAGGCCGGCGGTCTTGCCGCCTTGGAGGCCGCCGGCAGCCCCGCTGAACTCTTGCGAGAAGCCAAAATCCGGATATTCGCGGCATGAGCGGGCGCACAAATGTGAAGCCCTCGAAAACCCGCAAATTGCCTCCCGGCTGGAAATGGGTGAAACTGGGGGAGGTGTGTCGGCAAGACCGAATAATAATAGAGGCTGGGGCCTTGGAAGCTAGCCGCTTGCCATACCTCAGCCTTGAACATATCGAATCGGGAACGGGCCAGATTTTGAAAACGCCTGCAGCACTGATGGCAGATGAAGGTTCTAGTACAACTTTCCGTTTCTCGCCTGAGCATGTGCTATACGGAAAGCTACGTCCTTATCTCAACAAGGTGGCGCTTCCCGATTTCATCGGGCGATGTACAACGGAGATGATACCCCTACTGCCGACAAGTGATGTAACGCGTGATTTCCTCGCGCTGTTGCTGCGCCGGGATGTGACTGTGGAGCATGCCATGCAGGGCAAAACAGGTTCCCGGATGCCACGTGCAGATATGGATCAACTCTTTATTTTGGAAATTCCCCTTCCGCCCCTCTCTGAGCAGAAACGGATTGCGGCGATTTTGGATGGGCAGATGGCGGCGATAGAGAAGGCGCGTGCGGCGGCGGAAGAGCGTCTGGCCACTGTCAGCGCTCTTCCGTCAGCCTTTCTCCGGGCCGTTTTTCCCGCGCCGAATCAGCCTTTACCGAAAGGCTGGCGATGGGTGAGGCTCGGGGATGTGTGTGATGTTGTTAACGGTTATGGCTTTGGCAAGTCCTTTCAGGGGCGCACCGACCTCCCTTACCCATTTATCAAGGTAAGTGATATGAATACGGCTGGGGCCGAAGTGGTTGTTTCGTCCGCCGATAATACCGTCGATGTCCATATTTTGCGCGCCCTCGGTGCCAAAACATATCCGGCAGGTACAATAATCTTCCCAAAAGTAGGCGGGGCCTTACTAACGAATAAAAAACGAGTCTTGGGTTGTGAAGCCTCATTTGACAACAATGTGATGGGTATTGTTCCGCGTGAAGTGAAGAGTGCTTGGATTTATTTCTGGATGCAGACTATTGATCTGGGAAGCATGGCCAATACGCAGGCGTTACCTTCAATTAGACAAAGCACAGTATCCGCACTTTCCATCCCCCTCCCTCCGCTCTCCGAGCAGAAGCGCATTGCCTCGCTTTTGAACGAGCAGATGGCGGCGATAGAGAAGGCGCGTGCGGGGGCGGAGGAGGAACTTGCTGCCATCAATGCATTGTCGGCGGCCTTGTTGCGTCGAGCGTTTAAAGGAGAGATTTAGCGATGGCCAAGAAAAGGAAAGCAAGCCAGGTCAAGAAGCTGGCCACCCCGCAGTCGGTGGATCAGTCGGTAAAGTCCATTTGCGACATCATGCGGCGGGGGAACTGCGCCGGGGCGTTGCAATATGTGCCGGAACTGACTTGGATTCTGTTTCTTCGCATTCTCGACGAACGGGAGGCGCGGGAACAGAAAGAGGCTGAGGCCTTGGGTATTCCGTTCAGGCCGTCGCTGGAGAAACCCTATCGCTGGCGGGATTGGGCCGCGCCGGGGGGGAGCAAGCGTAAAAAGCTTCAGGAGGGTGCGCTGGGCTCGTTTTTCGGGTTTGTGAACACCCGTCTTTTGCCGTATCTGAAAGGGCTGAAGAACCAGCCGGATGCCAGCGCGCGGCAGAAGGTTATCAGCGAGGTGATGACGGGTGTTGAGCGGGTGCGTATTGACACCGAGCGCAACCTTCTGGATGTGCTGGACAAGGTGAATGCCATCACGGCGGAGAGCGTGGACCCGACGCACGTTTTTACGCTTTCCCAGGTCTATGAGGGGCTTTTGCTGAAGATGGGGGAAAAGGGCAACGACGGCGGGCAGTTCTTTACGCCGCGGCAGGTTATCAAGGCGATGGTGGAGGTTCTTGCGCCGAGCGTGGGCGAGACGGTTTATGATCCCGGCTGCGGAACCGGCGGTTTTCTGGCGCAGAGCTATGAATTCATGCGCGATAACCTGGGGAAGAAGTCCACCGCCGAGCAGTTGGAAACCCTGAAACAGCGCACGTTCTGGGGGCGGGAGAAAGAAAACCTGATTTATCCCATTGCGCTGGCGAATCTGGTGTTGCATGGGATTGACAAGCCCAACCTTTGGCACGGGAATACGCTGACCGGGCAGGAAATCTATGGCGGGCTGTTTGCAGATGCGCCGAGCCAGTTTGATGTCATCCTTTCCAATCCGCCGTTTGGCGGCAAAGAGGGCAAGGGCGCACAGACGAATTTCGACTACAAGACGAGTGCAACGCAGGTTCTCTTCTTACAGCATATTATTCGCGCCCTGAAGGACGGTGGCCGGTGTGGAATCGTTCTGGATGAAGGGCTCCTTTTCCGGACGAACGAGGATGCTTTCGTTAAGACCAAGCAGAAGCTTTTGAATGAGTGCGAGGTGTGGTGCATCGTGAGTTTGCCTGCCGGGGTCTTTACGGCGGCGGGCGCGGGCGTGAAGACCAATTTGCTTTTCTTCACGAAGGGCAAGCCCACGCGGAAAATCTGGTATTACGACCTGAGCGACCTCAAGGTTCGCAAGAAAACGCCGATTACCCTGAAACACTTTGAGGAATTTTTCCGTCTTTTGCCCAAGCGGGAGGATGGCAAGCTTAGTTGGACCGTGGATATGGTCGAGCGCAGGCGGCTAGCCGCAGAAGAGGCCCGCCCTTTCGAGGTGGAGGCCCGCAAGAAGGCGCGCGAGGCCGAGGCATGCAGGAACAAGGAAAAGGCCAAGGCGTTGTTGCAGGAATCGCGTGCCGCCGCCGCCAGAGCCAAAGACATTCAAGACGCGGTGTATGATCTCAAAGCCGTCAATCCGAACAAAAAGCCGGTGGTGGACACGCGCACCCCTGAAGAGTTGCTTGCTTTGATAGAGGCAAAAGGGCGAGAGATTGCGGAGGCGCTGGCGGGGCTGAGGGGGCGAGGACGGCGACCCAAACATTAAATAGGGCTGCGCCTGTTGGCATTGCCCAGAAATTGTTGGAGAATGGGGGGGCGGGTGGATAGTAGGGGGCAGGGTTCAGGAAAAGAGGTCAGAATGCAGAGGTCAGGAAAGGCCGAACAGCCACACGGACGGACACGGACGAGCACGGACGGACACGGACGGTTGGAGAGAGCAGAGGTCGGAGGTCAGGAAACAGCCGAGGGAGAGGGGATGGCTG
>DBPO01000051.1:23691-28179 GCA_002304915.1 Verrucomicrobia bacterium UBA1418 | reverse complement strand
GGGGGGGGCGGGTTTCAGGAAAAGACGGGAGCGGTGGTGGCGGTCCAGCGGGCGGTGAGGGGGCCGGCGGGGGTGGCGAATTCGAGGGCGTATTCGCCGGGGGGCGTTTGCGGCTTTCGGGTGAAGGTTGCACCGTTGAGACGTGCGAGGAGCTCTTGGAGGGCGTAGAAGGCGGGGCGCGGACGCCAGTCGGTGGGATGGGTGTCGTCCACCAGGCCGAATCCGCGCGCGGCGAGGCGCCACCAATAGGCGCGGGAGGCGTGGCCGGAGGCGAGGGTCAGGAGGAGGTAGCGGCTGAGGTAGGCGGCGTAGGTTTCTTCGTCCACGGAGGGGTCGTTCTGGCGGGGGTCGAGTGTTTCGTAGGGGGAATTGACGGGGGACCACACGCCGGCGCCGAGGATGGGCCAGTTGACTTCGGAGATGATGAGGCGGTCGTCGGCCATGCCGAAGGTGCGGGCGGCTGCGCGGAGGAGGGCGCATTTGCCGACGGTGTCGAAGGGGCCTTGGGCGTTTTCGGGGGCGCCGCGCCGGTCCACGTAGAGGTGTTGGGAGAGGGCGTGGAAGGGGAGGTCGCGCGGCAGGATGTCGAGGAGCGCGCCGAGGGCGTGGGGTTCGAAATCAATGCAGGCGGGGCCGGTGATTTTGGCGTTGGGGTATTCAATCAGGGCGGCGCGGACGGGCTGGAGGAGGTCGAGGTATTCGCGGAAATCCCACACGCCCCATTTGGAGCGGTTGACGGCGTGGCCGATTTCAAAGAAGTCGGCGAAGGAGTGGGCGCGGTCGAAGGCGAGGGCGACCATTTGACGCCATCCTTTGGGTTCGCGGATGGCGCGGCGGTCTTGGACGAGGGCGATGGCGATGCCGTGGCCTTGCCGGTGGAGGAGGAGGGCTTGGTCCAGCGTCCATTGCCAGGATTCCAGATTTTTGTGGTGATAGAGGCGGAGGAGGAGCGGGATTTTTTGCGGGCCTTGCAGTTGGGAGAGGAAGTCCAGTTGCCGCGCCCAGGAGGTGGGTTCGGGTTCCAGCGCGATGCCGATGGCGTCATTCATGGCGACGGGGGTTTGGAAGGATTGGGCGAGGAGGCGTTTGTAATTCCGGCGGATGGAGCAGCCGTGTTTGGCGGCTGAGCGGAGGGCCAGACCGACATTGGAGGCGGGCTGAAGCTGGCGGCGGTCGCGGGAGGTGTAGGCGGGGATGGCCTGGGCGGAGCGGTCGTCCCAAATCCAGATGTCGCGCCCGCGCAAGGGTTGTTCTTCGCGGGTTTGGGCGCGGCGGATGCGGGCTTCGCGCAGGGGGTGGCGGAACGGGCGCAGGGCGGTGTGGCGCGCGAATGCGGCGCGTGTTTTGGCTTCGGCGGTTGCAAATTCCGGCGGGGGGGCGTAGCCGTGGAAGTACATGGCGTGGAAGACGCGGCGGAAGTCCGAGGGCAAGTCCAGGCGCGCGAGGTCTGCGCCGCGCTGGGCGGGGGTGGGCGAGGGGGTTTGGCGGGCGCGGTTCAGGTCGAGGAAATACACGTTCCAGGGGGCGTCCGGTGTTTCGGGGTGGGGCTGCAGGGCGATGTTCTGGTTGCCGAGGTCGCCGTGGAGGAGGCCGGCATCGTGCATGGCGCGTGTCTGGTTGGCCACGCATTGGAGGAGGGTCATCAGGGGCGCGCAATAGGGGGCTTCGGCGTAGATGCGGTTGAGTTCGTCGCGCAAATTGGTGAGTTGAGGGATGAAGGCGGCGACGAAATGGGACTCGCGGAGGCGCGTGCCTTCCCAGTGTTCGGCTATGCCGATGGGCGCGGGGGTGCCGACGCCGGCGTTGCGCAAGAGGAGGGCGTTGCGAAAGGCCCGCTCGGCCTTGCTGCCGATGAGCTGGGCGCGGCGGTCGCGCCAGGGGGATTGGACGCCGTAGGTTTTGACGACGACTTCCGCGGAGGAATCGCCGCAGGGCAGTTGCAGGCGGTGGACCTGGTTGCGTCCGGGGGGGGCGAGGAGGGGCGCTTGGGCGCGCTCCAGCAGGAAGCGCAGTTGCGTCAGGGCTTCGGCGATTTCGGGGCGGTTCCAGCCCGGCGCGATTTGCAAGCGCCAGGGGCCCAGTTGCTGCCCGACGGGTTTATCGGTCATGGGGTGGGCGGTGTGGCGGCTTGCTTGGGCTGCTGGTGTTGAATCCAGCGTTCCATGAGTTTGGCGTATTTGATGAACACGCCGTAACTGGTCATGAGCGCGATAATCAGCCCCTGGCGGCCGTCCATGAAGCCGCGTTTGAGGATGTAGGACTTGAAGAAGCGCCAAGGGGGGCGGAAGATTAAGTCCAGCCAGCGGAACTTGTCGCCGCGGGCGAATTTTTCGTCGGCGGTGATGCCGGAAAACCGGTTCAGGGTGTTGATGTGGTCGGCCATGTCATCGTAGGTGAAATGGTGGAGGGGGGCGCGCAAGGTTTTGACGGGGCCATCCACCACGACACGGTCGTGCGGCTCCTGGCCGGCGCTGTGGCCGCGGTCTTTGAGGAAGAGGCGCAGCTTGATGTCGGGGTACCATTCGCCGTGGCGAATCCATTTGCCGAGGTAATAGACCATGCGCGGGAAGCGGTAGCCGGCGGTATCGCCGGGGCCGCGCTTGAATTCCGCTTCGATTTCCGCGCGCAATTCGTCCGAGACCACTTCATCGGCATCCACGAACAGAATCCAAGGATGGTTGGCGAGGGAGCGGATGTAGTTTTTCTGGGCGATATAGCCTTCCCACGGATGTTGAAAAACGTGCGGGGTGTATTGCTTGGAGATTTCGAAGGTTTTGTCGGTGCTGTAGGAGTCCACGACAATGACTTCGTCGCACCAGGTCAGGCTGGCGAGGCAGGCGGCGATTTTATCTTCTTCGTTGCCGGCGGTGACGCACGCGGAAATTTTTAGATGGTCGGGTCGCATGGGGACTCACTTTGCCGCAGCGCATGGCAGGATGCCAGCAAAAAAAGGACTCACGGGCCGATGGCGGTTGTGAGCGCTTGGAGCGCGCACCATGTGGCGCGGGTGGCGGCGGGGGTGTTCGGGTCGGCGGCGGTTGGGTTCCAGTAGCCGCCGCCTTGGGCATCCATGCGCTGGTGGATGACCAGTTGGTGCAGCAGGGCTTCCCGCCAAATGACGGGGCGGTCGGGCGCCAAAAACACGCGCTCGTGTCCGATGCGCGCCAGCGCGACTGCCAGCGCGGCGCAGCGCTCATATACGTCGTCGTCGCCCGTCAGGGGGCCGTCCAGCAGCGGAAGCCAGTCGGCGACATCCTCCGGCGAGCGCAGTTCGCGTTCCGCCCAAGCGGTTTGAGGGTCGGGCAAATTGTCGGGCAGCGTGCGGTCGGCCAGCCAGCGTTCGGCTCGTTGGCGGGCGGCTTGGGCTTCGTTTCGGATGGAGATGGCGACAGGCCCCGGAATGGGCGCGGCTTGAATTTGTGGTTTGGGCAGGGCCGCCTCCAGAGCTACCCAAACGGTTTGCGCGATAATTTTAGCGCCTTCCGGTGACGGGTGCAGGCCGTCGGGCAGCAGTTCCGGGCGATTGGGGAAGGCGGCGCTGATGTCAATTACGCCCGCGCCGGTTTCTTGGGCGACGGCGCGGATGGCGGGATTCATCACCTGTTGGATGGTGCGGTTCACGGCGACTTGGCGGTCTGCCGGGGCGATAGGCGTCAGGGTGCACAGGAAAACGTTGGGTTTGCCGGGCAGGTTTTGGAAGCGCTGAACCAGCGCGCGCAATGCGCCGGGGTAGCGGTCGGCCTGTTCGGGGAAGGCGAGGTCGTTGATGCCCAGCATGATGATGACCCAATCGGGATTGGATGCCAGCGCGTCTTGCGCGGCCTGGGTGTGTTCCCACGCGCGTCCCGTGCGGGGGAGGGCGGTTGTGCCATTGACCCCGAAATTGCGGACTTTCAGGCGGCCGTTGGATAACTGCTCCAATACGGCGGGGTAGGAGTGGCGCGCGCGCCAGAAAATGCCATCGCCGAAGGTGATGCTGTCGCCTACGCATGCCACTTGCGCCGGGCCTTGGGCATGGGCGAGGGTGGACATCATGAGCAACAGGGAAAAAACGCCGCCAAGGGAGAACCGCACCGGCGACATCCTATGCCTCGTCCCGGCTCCGGCGGAATCTTACGCGAATCCACACGCGGAGGGCGTAGGAGATAAAGAAGGAGACGCAGCCGATGCCCACCAGCCCCAAACCGAAATTGCGGACCGTTGAGTCGGCGTCAACTTGGTGGTACAGATAAATGAAAATGCCCACCAAGGAGGCCGCATAGGCGAAGAGGCGAAAAATCCAATAGAGTTTCTTCATCATTTTAATAGCATGGCCACAAATGGGTGAAAACTCAATCAAAAAGGATGGTGGGGATTTTTTTTGGGCGGAAAATAATTTTTATTATTTTGGCTTGCGTATGGGGGGGTGGGTGTCTATAGTGGGGGTTCATATTACTGATTGCGGGGTGGAGCAGCCCGGTAGCTCGTCAGGCTCATAACCTGAAGGTC
>DBPO01000051.1:4124-23682 GCA_002304915.1 Verrucomicrobia bacterium UBA1418 | reverse complement strand
CCCGGGCGTTGCCTTCCATAGTTTGTCGCCCTGAAAAATCGTTTTCTCCGCAAGATTGTGGCGTAGAAGTGTGTGCTCGGCATGGTCGAATGGGCGGAATGGGGCATCGCCCAACCACCAGAAATCTATTTACAATAATCAACATTTCTGTATTTTATTGCGTATGACTTACGAGGAGCTATTTGAGCGGTTGGGAGGTCAGGCGTTCTTTGATCTGGCGATGGTTGTGCAGTTGTCGGACGAGCCGCGTGCCTCGCTCCGGGTGCAGTTGCACCGTTGGTCGAAGAAGGGGCGCTTATTGCCGTTGCGTCGGGGGATGTATGCGTGGCCGGAGAGTCGGCGGCGGGTGCCGTTGAATCCGGCGGCGCTGGCGAATGTTTTGATGTCGCCATCGTATCTGAGCGGCGCGTGGGCTCTTGGTTTTTACGGGTTGATTCCGGAGCGGGTGGTGGCTTATACCTCGGTGACGTCCCGCGCGCCTCGACGGTTTGAGAACGTTGCGGGGATTTTCGAATATCGCCATATCAAGCGAACAGCTTTCCTGGGGTATCAGGGTATTGAAATTGAGGGGGCAAAGGTTCAGGTGGCGACTCCCGAGAAGGCGTTGCTGGACTTTTGGCATCTTTCCGCTGGTCCCTGGACGCCCGTGCGCATGACGGAAATGCGTTTCCAGAACTTTGATGTGGTGAAGCCCCGTCGTCTGGAGGAGCAGGCGCGCCAGTTCCGGTCGCCGCGGCTGCTGGCGGCTGTAAAGGTTTGGAAAGCCGTGGCCCAGGAGGCGAAGGAAGGGACGGTGGAGTTATGAGGGAAGAAGCTCTGGCCCTTGCTCGCGAGAAGGCCGATCCGGCGCAGAAGCTGAACGTCCTGCGGGAATATGTGCAGGCGTGTGTGTTGCGCTCTCTGCACGAGAGCGAAGCGTTCCTTTGCCTTTCTTTTGTGGGCGGAACCGCGCTGAGGTTTCTCTACAACCTGCCGCGGTTTTCGGAGGATCTGGACTTTTCTCTTGAGATGAAAGCGGCATACGAGCCGATCCAATGGATGGAAAAGGTCAAGCGTGATTTGGCGGTTGCCGGGTTTGATGTGAGCGCGACCTGGAACGAGCGGAAGACGGTTCATGTGGCTTGGTTCCGTTTCGCGGGGCTGCTGCAACAAGCGGGGGTGTCGGGGATGGCGGGCCAGAAGCTGACGATTAAGCTGGAGGTGGATACCCGTCCTCCGGCCGGCGCCGTGACTGCCACGGAAATCGTCAATCGGCACCATCTGATGTTTGCCCTTCGTCACCACGATCTGCCATCCCTGATGGCCGGGAAGGTTCATGCGTTGCTGGTGCGGCCTTATCCCAAGGGGCGCGACTGGTACGACTTGCTGTGGTATCGCGCGCAGCGTCCGCCCGTGGAGCCTAACAGGATGTTGTTGCAAAACGCATTGGACCAGACGGAGGGGGATGGCACATACGACGCCAAAGACTGGCGGGCCTTGGTTCGTCAGCGTCTGGCGAGTTTGGATGCCGCCACCCTGCGCACGGACGTGGCTCCGTTTCTCGAACGGCCCGTGGACGCCCGCTGGCTGGATATTCCCAATCTGGAGTCATTGCTCGATGTTCAAACAGGCGGTGCAGGAGATTAGGCTTCAGGATTGGGGTTCAGGGGATAGCCGGGAAGAGAGAGCAGAGGTCAGACTACTGTAGACGCGTCCGCGGCGGGTGCGTTTTGGCGGGTGCGTTTTTTGCTTGTGGCTTGCGTGGGATGCCTTACTATTTATTAAATGGCTCAGAGTGGAGCCGTGGCCGGTTGTGGCATTGACAGCCTTTTGAAACCAAGGAGGCGCAGACGATGAGAACGATAATTTTTCGGCTGGGAATCGGGGCGTTTTGCGTGTTGGGGATGGCGGTGATGGTTCTGGCGGCCGTTCCGTTGCCTTATGAATATTCGCCGAGCAATGCCGTGGATTGGACGACGCAGTCCGGCTGGTCGGGCAACGTTACAAACTCGACGGCTGAAGGGTATGCCTTGTTTGATGCGGCTGATAGCACGTTGACCCTGGCGCTGGATGGCGCGCCGACGGAGTTGTCGTTTTCTTTGCGGGGAATTCCCACGCCGGAGGGGGTTGCACCGGCCAGTTTTGTTGTTGAAGAGTCGGTGGATGGCGGGGTTTGGAGCGCCACGTTGGTTGCCGATATTAGTCATGGCGAGCTTTCGACGGGGACCAAGCCGTTTGGACCCTTTCCGTTGTCGAGTGCGACGCGTTATGTGCGTTTTACTTATGCCGACCGGTATGCTTATGACATCGGCTTGAACCATGTGGCGGTTGCGGGTGGCCCGGCGGAGCCGCGCGTTGTTTTTGACCGCAGGGATAACTTTATTGTGGCGCAACACGCGGTGGGCGAGTGCATCACGGCGGCGGTGATTAATGCCGGGAGCTACTGGTTCGGGTCGCCGGCGCTGGAGAAGGAGCCGTGGGAGAGCGATAACGGCGGCACGTTCAAGACGGAATCGCCCCAGGATGTTTACACTATCCATACGGCGGCCACGGGCACGTTCTATGCCACGGCGAACGGGCGGGCGGACAACACCGATGAGCTTATCGCGGGCACGATTCATTTTTCTGTGGCGGCGGCCTATGGGTTGAGCGTGCAGGCGGACACCAATGGGGCGGCGACGGTGCGGGTCAACGGCCGGGATGCGACCAACGCGCCGGTGGGCGCAGTGGTGGCAGTTTTGCCGGTGCCAAACGCGGGGTATGCGACCGATGCCATTCGAGTGAACGGGCAGGTCATTGAAGGGACGACTTTCGTGATGCCGGATGAGGCGGTTGTGGTGGAGGTGTCGTTTCGACAAAAAACGCCGGGTGAACCCACTCTGATTATTTCGCAGTACTACGAGGGGGCCAGCGATAACAAGTGGATTGAAGTGTTTAATCCCGGCGAAGAGGCTGTGGATTTGGCGGCGGCGGGGTATCGTCTGGGTCTTTGGCAAAATGCCGCGCGGGAAGGGTGGAAGACGGGGGCGGTCCCGGGGTTTGTCATCGTGCTGACGGGGACGGTCGCGCCCGGCGAGACGTATCTGGTTTCGCACGGGAGGGCCAAGGCACCTGCCTATGCCGTGGCGAATGTGGCGTCCAACAACTTGTTGTTCAACGGCGATGACAGCGTGGTGCTATATACCGGCTCCATCTACAATTTTGCCAACGTGGTGGATGCGTTTGGAGTGACCGGCAACACGGCCGCCAACTGCAGCTATGTGCGCGCGCCGACCATTTGCTGTGGCGTCCATACGGATTTTGATGCCGAGCATTGGATTCGGTTTGAGTACACCGAGGTGGATGCGGCCGATGTCAACGTGCCCGAGCGCCTCGGCTGGCATGCGGTCGGGGAGCCGCCGCCCGTGGTGCCGCCGGTGCTTTCCAATCTGTCGCTGACCGCCGATGGTCTGGCTTTTGACATTCCGGTGAACTGTGTGCCCTATGCGGTGTACGGGGCGGCTGCATTGAACGCGAGCGAGCCGGCTGGTTGGCTGGGGTCGAACATTGCCGATCAATGCACGGTGGAAGTTGCCGAAACCCATCGGCGGGTTACGGTGCCTTTGACACTTGGGCCGAGGCAGATTATTTGGCTTTCCGTTCTTGGAGCGAACTAGGCATGAGGGGCAAGCCTGTGAACCGCAGGAAAATCGGGTCTAACGCGGCGCTGTGGAGCGCGCTGGCGGGGCTGGTGGCGCTGGCGATTCCATGCGCGCGGGGCGCTTACGACGGGACGGGGACCTTTACGAAAATCACTTCCCGGAGCGATTTGACCGACGGCTACTATGTCGTGGCCAGCAGTAACGGCTTGCAGGCGATGTCCAACAATAATCCCGATCGTTATTTCGTGGACACTCCCATCAGTCCCGCGGCGGATGTCCTGACGGATCCGTCGCCGACCATTGTCTGGCTGATCCAAACCAATGCCACCTATGGGGGGCACACATTGTTTAACGAGGCTAACAGCCGCTATGTAGCCTATGGGGGCACCGTGAATGCCGCCCATGCAGTCGCGGCGGTGAATGGCACGACAGGCGTGTGGACGTTCGCCTATGGCGTCGGAGCCTTTGAGGTGGCCAATGTGGCCACTCCCACGCGGATGTTGCAGTACAATGTCAATGCTCCGCGTTTTGCATGCTATACGACGCAACAAGATAAGCTGACGCTGTACAAGATGGTACCTGTTGGGCCGAGCGCGCCCGCATTTGGGACCAACCCCGGTCCCGTTAGCGCTACTGTGGGAACGGAAGCGATTTTTGCCGTTAGCGCGACCGGCAGCCCGGCACCCGTGCTGGCGCTTCAGGCGACCACCGCGTCGGGCGGCTACAGCTTCACGGCCAGCAGTGGCACGCTGGCCTACACGCCGCCTCAGGCGGATGTTGACACGACTCGCACCTTCACGTTCACGGCCAGCAACAGCGTGGGCGTGGCGACGCAGGTGGTCAGCGTGACGGTGGCCCCGGCCCCGGTGTACATTCCGACGGTCACCGTGACGAATATCGGCACCAATTCCTTCACGCTCCACTGGACGGAAGTGACGGCTGCGACGGCGTATCAGGTGCAGGTGGCGACGGACACGAACTTCACGCCGGGCACGGCCGGCGGGGGATTGTTCATTTCCGAGGTGGCCGATCCCGCAAACAATGCCAACGCCCGTTTTGTCGAGCTGTACAATGCCTCGGGAGCGGCGATTGATTTCAGCACGGCCGTCTGGTATCTGAGCCGGCAAGCCAACGGCAGCAGTTGGGGGGCCGTCCAACTGACGGGCACACTGGCGGCGGACGGCACCTATGTGGTGGCTAACAGTCAAACCAACTACGAGGCCGCATACTACGGCGATACAGCCGACTTGTATGCCGCGATTATCAGCGGCAATGGGGATGACGGCTATTTCCTGTATTCCGGAGGCGATCATGTTTCCGGTACGCTGGTGGATGCCTTTGGGGTGGTGAATCAGGATGGAACGGGATTTGCCTGGGAGTACACGGATTCACGGGCCGTTCGGGATTCGGCGGTGACATCCCCTACCTCCATCTGGACGTCGTCGGAATGGACGATTACCAGCGCCAATGCGTCGGATATGACACCGCACGCTCACACGGTGACGGGCGGCGGCGCGGGTGGGGGCGGTACACTGGTTGCGGACCTGACCGTTGGGGCTCTGAGCACCAACGTCACGGGGCTGGAGATGGAAACGACCTATTACATTCGAGTGCGCGCCGCGCCGACAGGCACGTGGTCGTCGGTGGTTCTGGCGACGACCACGGGCGGGGAGGCCACGGTGCCTTCCTTCACAAGCGGCGCAGGGCCTTACAGCGTAACGGCGGGCAGTCTGCTGGAGTTCACGGTCAGCGCGATGGGGACGCCGGTGCCCGTGCTGGCATTGGACGCCTCCACGGCGAGCACGAATGATTACGCTTTCGAGCCGTCCACCGGTTATTTTCTCTATGGGCCTCCAGTAAGCGCCGGTGGCACGACACAGACGTTCACGTTCTCGGCCAGCAACACCAAGGGCACGGCGACGCAGGTGGTGACGGTGAACGTGACGGCGGTCAGTGCGCCGGTGTTCGGGGCGAATCCGGGCCCTCTGACGGCGACCGCGAGCGTGGCGCGGACTTTCACGGTGAGCGCCACGGGGGACCCGAAGCCCGAGCTGGCGCTGCGATCCGCTACGGCCAGCGGGGGCGCCTACAGCTTCACGCCGGCCACGGGCCTGCTGAGCTACACACCGCCCGCCAACGACCTTGGGGCGCAGTCCTTTACCTTCACGGCCAGCAATGTCGCCGGTGTGGCGACGCAAGCGGTCAGCGTGACGGTGGTGGCACCGCCGACGATAGATGCCCTGTCGCCCTTGAACATCGCGGTGGGGCAGACATCCAATCTCTGGATCGTGGCGCGGGAGGCCGAAGGGGATGTCTTCACGCTCACGGCCAGCAATTTGCCCGCCAACGCCACGTTCAGCGCTGTTCATGGCACGGGAGTCATCAGCAACCTGTTCTCGTTTTCGCCGGCATCCAATCAGGCCGGGCAGGCTTATGCCGTGGTGTTCTACGCGGGCGATGCCGACGGCACGAATTCCGCCACGCTGAACATCACCGTGGCCCACAACGACCCTTGGGCGGACTATTACGCCCCCTGCTACAGCAACGGAGTGCTCAAGACCGGAAACGACCTGAAACAGGCCTTGCACGGCATCATTTCCGGGCACACGAGTTTTTCCTATCTCCAGACCGAAAACATCTTGAAGGTCATTGACGAATGCCCGACCAACAGCAGCATGGTACAGTTGATTTACCTGCAATGCGGCCGCGCCAAAACCAGTTTTGGCCCAAATGCCGGCGATTGGAATCGGGAGCACGTCTGGGCGAACTCGCACGGTATCAACGACAACCTTCCGGCCTATACGGATGTTCATCACCTGCATCCGGCGGATGTCACTGTCAACAGCACGCGCGGCAACAAGGATTTCGACACGGTCAGCGGCTCACCGGACACCTATTCCTACAACACGACAGCCTTTGAGCCGCCCGATGCCGGCAAGGGCGATGTGGCGCGCGCGATGTTCTACATGGCGGTGCGCTACGACGGGTCGGACGGGGTCGGCGACTTGGAGCTGACGAATACGCTGCCGACATCCGGCGCCTGGCACGGCAAGCTTGATACCCTGATGGCTTGGCACGAGCTGGACCCCGTGAACGATTACGAAATCCGGCGCAACAACCTGATTTATTCGAATTACCAAGGCAACCGCAACCCGTTCGTGGACCATCCCGAATGGGTGCGGGTGGTGTTCGACACCAACTATGTTGCCGCTCTGCCGCCGCCGACGGCGTTTGCCGCCGCGCCGAATGGCCCGGGCCAGATCAGGCTGACGTTCACGCTGAATGGTCAGGGCGACAATGTGGTGATTGTGTGGAATGCGGATGGCCAATTCGGCCAGCCCGCCGGCGCGGTGCCGGCGGTTGGTCAGCCGTTCGCGGGCGGCACGGTGCTGTACAAGGGTGGCAGCTCGCCGCAAAGTCATACCGGCTTGGCGGCCTGCCAGACGCGCCACTATGCGTGCTGGTCGTATATCGGGACGAATTATTCCCAGTCGCGGCTGACCAGCAGCGCCACGACACTTGGGGTGGCCGCGCCGGCGACCGTCTGGGCCAGCGAAACGAATGCGACGGATTTCACCGCCGCCTGGGGCGGGGTGACGGGCGTTAGCGATTACCGGCTGGATGTTTCGACCGCTTCGAACTTTGTCGGCGGCGTGTTTGTGGCGGGCTATTCCAACCGCGTGGTGTCGGGCGCGACGAGCGCTGTCGTGACGGGATTGAACGCTGGCGTTACGTACTACTTCCGCGTGGCGTCCTTGCCGAATTGCGACGGGCAATTCTCGCCGACTGGCGCGGTTAGCATTGCGGCAGCTCTGACGCCCTACGAACAGTGGCTGACGGGCCGCGGGTTGAACCCTGCCCTTTACGCCGAAGGCGCCGACAGCGATGGCGACGGCATGACCAATTATGAGGAGTATCTCGCCGACACGAATCCGGAGGACTCCAATAGCGTTCTGTGGCTGCAGGGCCGCTATTGGGTCGGGGCATCGGCGGGGGCCGCCGGCGAGCGCATGGAGTTCAGCTTTCCGGCCAGCGCCAGCCGATTTTATCAGTTGGAATACTGCACGAACCTCATTGCACCGGTGTTCAGCGTGACGAATCTGGGGTGGGGCATCCCGCCGGCCATGACCGTGACCAACAATAGCCCGGCGAGCTGGTACGGCGTGATTCGGGCGCTGTTGGCCGAGCCGTAGGGGAGCCGTAAGGCCGTTTGTTGCCCGGTCGGCGGGGTGATTTCCTGCTTTGACACGGAAATGGGGCGGGCGTATGATGACGAGCATGTTTTGAGAGGAAGCCCGATGCGTATAGTTGCTTGGTGGATTGGACTGGTGTTGTTGGCGGGGTGTGGCGGGCAACCGGCGGCGGAGGGACCGCGTGCCATGCCCGTGGTTGCGGCGGAGGTCATCGTTCGCGACCAGCCGATTTATTTTGAGGCGCTGGGGCAAACCATCGGCGCGCAGGATGTCGAAATTCGCGCGCGCGTGGAGGGGATTCTGGAGGAGGTGCATTTCCGCGAGGGGGCGATGGTGGAGAAGGGGGATTTGCTGTATTCCATTGACCCCAGCACGGTGGAGGCGAATCTGGCGCAGGCACGGGGGAATCTGGCGCAGGCGGAGGCGGCGCTGGACAAGGCGCGGCGCGATGTTCAGCGGCTGACGCCCCTTTGGGAAAAGAACGCGATTTCCCGCCAGATGCTTGATGACGCTCTCGCGGCGGAACAGGCGGGCGAGGGCGCCGTGGAAACGGCCCGGGGCGCGGTGGATAACATGCAGATTCAGTTGGGTTACACCAAAATTTACGCGCCCATCACGGGGTTGATTGGCAAAACGGAAGTGAAGGCGGGGAATCTGGTGGGGCGGGGCCAGAATACACTGCTCACTACGCTGTCGGCGCTGGATCCGATTGCAGTGCGGTTCAGCATCAGCGAGCAGGATTTTCTGGCGTTGCAGCGGGCGAACTCCGGCAATATGCGCGAGCAGGCCGCGGCCGCCGTGTTCTCGCTGATTTTGGCGGATGGTCAGGAGTTGCCGGCCAAGGGGCAGGTGATGTTTGCGGATCGCAACGTGGACCCGGCAACCGGAACGCTTCTGGTGGAAGTTTCGTTCCCGAACCCGGATTATCGGTTGCGTCCCGGCCAGTTTGCCCGTGTGCGCGCGCCGGTGGAAGAGATTCAGGGGGCGATTCTGGTGCCGCAGCGCGCCGTGCGGGAGTTGCAGGCGACTTATTCGGTTTTTGTGGTGGGGGCGGATGACCGCGCGGAGCTGCGTCCGGTGAAGGTGGGGGCGCGGGTGGATAATTTGTACGTGATTGCTGAGGGGTTGCAGCCGGGGGAGCAGGTGGTCGTGGAGGGCTGGCAAAAATTGCAAAACGGGACGCCTGTGAGCATGATTCACCCGGCCGCGGAGTAAGACGATGGCTGAGTTCTTCATTCGACGGCCGATTCTGGCCATGGTGCTGTCCATTCTGCTGGTGCTGATTGGCATTCAAACCTTGCTGACGCTGCCCATCGAGCAGTATCCGCAGCTTTCGCCGCCCAACATTCAGGTGACCACCACGTACCCCGGTGCCAGCGCGGAAGTTGTGGAGCAATCCGTGGCCACCCCCATCGAGCAGCAGGTCAACGGGGTGGACAACATGCTCTACATGAAGTCGCTCAACTCCAGCGACGGCCGCATGATGCTGAACGTGACGTTTCAGGTCGGCGTGGACATGGACAACGCCAACATGCTGACCCAAAACCGGGTGGCCCAGGCGGAATCGCGCCTGCCGTCGGAAGTCACCGCGCAAGGGGTGACGATTAAGAAGGTCAACCCTAGCATTTTGATGGTGATTGCCCTGTATTCTCCCAATGGAACCTACGACAGTCTGTTTTTGAACAACTATGCGGTTCTGAATCTGCGCGACGCGCTGTTGCGCGTGCCGGGGATTGCGCAGGCGGATGTGGCGGGCGGGTCGGAATATGGCATGCGCATCTGGCTGTTGCCGGACAAGCTGGCCAAGCTGGGCCTCACGCCGGCGGATGTCATCAGCGCCATTCGCGACCAGAACACGCAGGCGCCGGCGGGGCAGGTGGGCGGCGCGCCTTCGCCGGCGGATCAGGAATTCACGCTGACGGTGCGCGCGCCGGGACGCCTCACCACGCCCGAAGAATTCGGCGACATCATCGTGCGGGCCACGGAAGACGGCCGCAAAGTGTGCGTGAAGGACGTCGCGCGCATTGAATTGGGCGGCGAGATGTACAAGTCCTTTGGCCGCTTCAACGGCAAGGAAGCCGGCCTGTTGCTGATTTATCTGCTGCCGGGCGCGAACCAGATTGAAAGCGCCAACGGGATTTATCGCGCCATGGAAGAGCTGAAAACCTACTTCCCGGAGGACGTGGATTACGCGATTTCCTACGACTCCACGCCGGCGGTGTCGGCTTCGATTGAGGAAATTGTGCATACGCTCTTTGAGGTCATCGTGCTGGTGGTGCTGGTGGTGTTTATTTTCCTGCAGAACGCGCGCGCCACGCTGATTCCGCTGTTGGCGATTCCGGTTTCGATTATCGGCACGTTTATTTTCTTCCCGATGATGGGATTCACCATCAATACGCTGACGATGTTCGGGCTGGTGCTGGCCATCGGCATTGTGGTGGATGACGCGATTGTGGTGGTGGAGGCCGTCATGGCGCACATGGAGCGCGGCGAGTCCCCGCGCGAGGCCACCCGCAAGGCCATGCGCGAAGTGACGGGGCCGATTATCGGCACCTCGGCCATCATGGTGGCCGTGTTCGTGCCGGTGGCGTTCATCGGCGGCCTGACGGGGCGGATGTATGCGCCGTTTGCGCTGACCATTGCGATTTCCGTGGCGATTTCCGCCTTTAACGCGCTGTCGCTCAGTCCCGCGCTGTCGAGCCTGATTTTGCGCCCGCCGCAAATTGAGCGCTCGCCGTTGCGCTGGTTCTACCGTGGGTTCAACCGGGGCTTTTCGCGAACCACCAACCGCTACATGCGAATGGTCAATGCGGTTGGGCGGCGGGCGCTCTGGAGCCTGTTTGTCATTGCCATCGTGGCGGTGCTCGGCGGCGGCGTGGCGTCCAGAGTTCCGTCCGGATTTGTGCCGATTGAAGACCAGGGGATTCTGCTGGCGAACATGCAACTGCCGAACGCCGCGTCTCTGGAGCGCACCAGCGCGGCGGCGCGGCAGGTGGAAGAGATTCTGGCCACCACGCCGGGCATCATGTCGTATAACTCCCTTGGCGGCATGTCGCTGTTGAGCGGCACGTTCGCGCCCAACACGGCCACATTTTTCATACGTCTGGACCCGTGGGATGAACGCCAGACGCCCGAAACGCAGTTGCGCGGGGTGGTCAGCAGTCTGCGCCGGCGGATGGCCGCCATTCCCGAAGCGATTGTCTTCCCCGTGGTGCCTCCCTCGCTGCCGGGCTTTGGCGCGGCGGGCGGCTTTGACGTGCTCTTGCAGGACCGCAGCGGCAACTTGTCGGTGGAAGAGCTATTTGAGCACACTCAGGCGTTCATGGCGGCGGCCCGTCAGCGTCCCGAGTTGACCGGCCTGTTCACTTCGTTTGACCCGACTGTGCCGCAGGTCAAACTGGATGTGGACCGCGAAAAGGCGCGCACGCTGGGCGTGCCGCTGAGCGATGTGTTCATGACCCTGCAAGCCTCGCTGGGCGGGGCCTATGTGAACGACTTTAACCGCTTTGGCCGTCTCTATCGCGTGTTTGTTCAGGCGGATGCCGATTTCCGGCAAAAACCTGAAGACATCGGCCAATTCTATGTGCGCAGCCGCACCACGAATGCCATGATTCCCTTGTCGGCGCTGGTGAGGGTGACGCCTTCCTCCGGCGCGGAAGTGACCACGCGCTACAACCTGATGCGCTCGGTGCCCATCACCGGCCAGGCCGCGGAAGGCTACAGCTCCGGGCAGGCGCTGGCCGCGCTTGAAGAAGTTGTGCGCGATGTGCTGCCCCGCGAAATGGGGCTGGCCTTCACCGGCCTGTCGTATCAGGAAAAAGTTGCGCCCAGCTCCACGCCCACCCTCATTCTCGCGGTTGTGTTTGTGTTTCTGCTGCTGGCGGCGCTGTACGAAAGCTGGGCGCTGCCGTGGAGCGTGCTGCTCATCTCCCCGACCGTGCTGCTGGGTGCGTTCCTGCCCGTATGGCTTCTGGGCTTTGACAACAATATCTACGTCCAAATCGGGCTGGTCATGCTGATTGGCTTGGCCGCCAAAAATGCCATTTTGATTGTGGAGTTCGCCAAATTGCAGCGCGATGACGGCCAGTCGCCGTTCGCCGCCGCCATGGCTGCGGCCAAGCAACGCTTCCGCCCCATTTTGATGACGGCGTTTTCATTTATTTTGGGCGTCCTGCCCTTGGTGCTCGCCAGCGGTTCGGGCGCCAACGCGCGCAAGATGATGGGGCTGGCCGTCCTGTTCGGCATGCTGGTGGCGACCCTCTTCAGCGTATTCCTCACGCCGGCATTTTTCATTGCCATCGAAAACATGCGCCGCCGGAAAGGAGACCCGTCATGAGGCAGCCGAGCAAGCGGACGGGGTGGCTGGCGGGAATGGCGCTCGCGACGGCGCTGTTGGCCGGCTGCACACTGGGGCCGAATTATCAGCGTCCCGATTTGAATCTGCCCACGGCCTGGCGATTCGGCGACGCCACGACGAATTCGCTCGCGGATGTTGCCTGCGGCGCGCTTTATCGCGATCCCGTGCTGCATGAGCTGATTGCGACGGCGCTGTCGAACAACCCCGATTTGCGCGTGGCGCAGGCGCGCATGGAACAGGCCGCCGCCGCCCTGCGGATACAGCGGGCCGACCACTGGCCCGGCATTCAGGGCTCCGCCGCCTACACCCGCGCCCGCCAGGGCCATTTGCCGCCGCTGCCCGGCGCGGAAGGCGATCAATTTGACGTGTTCGGCGTGTTGTCCTACGAGCTGGACGTCTGGGGCCGGATTCGCCGTCTGAACGAAGCCGCCCGCGCGCAATATCTGGCCACGGAGGAGGCGCGGCGCACCGTGCAAATCGGGCTGGTCGCCGGCGTGGCATCCACCTATTTCAATTTGCGCTCGCTGGACCATCAACTGGACATCGCGCGCGAAACGCTGGCCTCGCGTCAGGGGTCGCTGGACTTGACGCGCATCAAGTTCGCCGATGGCGCCGGAATCGTCTCGGAGCTGGATGTGGTGCAGGCGCAAACGCAGGTGACCAGCGCGGAGTCGGCCATTGCCAGCCTGCAACGGCGAATTGCCATGACCGAGCACGCGCTGAGCCTGCTGCTGGGCGGCTATCCCGGCGACATCCCGCGCGGCTTGAGCCTCGCCGAGCAATGGCAGCCCGAAGACCTGCCCGCCGGTTTGCCCGCGGACGTGCTGTTGCGCCGGCCCGACGTGCGCGCCGCGGAACAAAGCCTCATCGCCGCCAACGCCAATATCGGCGCGGCGCGCGCGGCCTGCTTCCCCGCCATTTCCCTCACGGGGGCGCTTGGTCTGCAAAGCGCCGAGCTGGACGATTTATTGACCACCTCGATTTCCAAGGCGTGGAACTTCCAGCCGCAAATCACCGCGCCGATTTTCAACGCCGGCAAACTGCGCGCCAACGTGCGCCGCGCCCAGGCCCAGCAACGCGAAGCGCTTGCCACCTACGAAAAAACCGTGCAAACCGCCTTCCGCGATGTCGCCGACGCGCTCGCCGGCATTCGCTTTCTGCGCGAGCAATTGGCCGCCGATGAAACCACGCTGCGCGCCGAAAATCGCCGCCTGGAACTGGCCGAGGACCGTTATGAGGGCGGGGTGGCCAGCTATAGCGATGTTCTCGATGCCCAGCGCTATCAATTCAGCGCGCAACTGAACGCCGTGCAGACGCGCAACGAGTTGTTGAACGCCACCGTGCAGCTTTACAAAGCCCTTGGCGGCGGTCTGGCCCCCGCCGAGACCGAGACCCCAACCTCAGGAGAAACCCCATGAACATTCATATCGCTGGCGCCGGCGGTGGCGAAGTCACCGGTTCCGCCTATTACGTGCAAACCGACCGTGCCTGCGTCCTGGTGGATTGCGGCCAGTTTCAAGGCAAGCGCGAGTCTGAAAAATTCAACCGCTGGAAACCGCCCAAACGAATCAAGCTCGACGCTGTGGCCATCACGCACGCGCATCTGGACCACACCGGGCGGCTGCCGTTGCTGGCGCAAAAGGGTCATCGCGTGCCGGTGTACGCCACGCCCGCCACCATCGAAATGACCAGCCTCATCCTGCGCGATTCCGCGCATATTCTGGCCGCTGACGCCGCCCGCAAAAACCGGAAACTCGCGCGCGCCGGCGAACCGCCCATCACGCCCCTTTATTCCCCGGAAGACGCCGAAGGCGCGCTGCGCATGATGCGCCCCGTGCCCTATCAGGAGCCCGTGGAAATCGCCCCCGGCATCCGCGCCACCTGGACGGAAGCCGGCCACATGCTCGGCTCCGCCTCCATCCAGCTCACCGTGACCGAAGACGGCCGCGAAAAGAAAATTGTGTTTTCCGGCGACCTCGGCCCGCGCAGCGCGCCCATTTTGCGCGACTACGAGCCATTCCATGAAGCCGACATGGTTTTCATCGAATCCACCTACGGCTCCCGCAACCACCGGCCCTTCGATGAAACCGTCGAACAGTTTGTGACCATCGTGAATGACGCCATCGCGTCCGGCGGCAAAATTCTCGTGCCGACGTTCGCCGTGGGCCGCGCGCAACTGATTGCCAGCCTGCTGGGCTGGATGTTCCGCAATCGCAAGGCGACCCCCTTCCCGATATTCATGGATAGCCCCATGGCGATTGAAGCCTCGAAAATCTATGCCCAGCATCGCGAATTGTTCGATGACGCCGCGCTGAAATTCATCGCCAAGGGAACCATGCGCGATGAACTCAAAACGATGAAGCTGTGCGTCACCGCCGAGGACTCCAAAGCCATCAACGACCAGCCCGGCCCGTGTCTGATTATGGCCGGCGCGGGCATGTGCAACGGCGGACGCATTCTGCACCACTTCAAGGCGAACCTGTGGAAGCCGGAAACACATGTGCTCATGGTTGGCTATCAGGCCGTAGGCACGCTGGGCCGCCTGCTGGTGGACCGCGCGGAATACGTCAAGATTTTCGGCGAAAAAATCGCCGTCAAAGCCGACGTGCACACCTTGGGCGGGTTCAGCGCCCATGCCGGCCAAACCGACCTGTTGAATTGGATGGGCCATTTTGCCGACGCCAAGCCGAAGGTGGTCATCACCCACGGCGAATCGGCATCCCGGCTGGGTCTGGAAGCCGCCATCCGCAAAGAATTCGGCCTCTCCTGCAGCCTGCCCAACATGGGCGCGGTGATTGCCATTTGACCGCGCCTGGTGAACGCCCCGTACTATGTAAGGAATAGGTACCATGAATCCACTCGCCTTCATTAAAGTTGTTATGCCAATCATCTTTCTCTTGATGGCTGCATTTTTTATCTTCATTTCGCTCAAGACCCTCCTTGGGCGTCGCCCGTTGGTGTTCTCCACACGTTGGTTTTTTGCATTTATGTGTGCGGCGTTCCTGCCAATGATCGTGAACTCGATATCAATAGGTTTTTCATCGCCGGGAGGCTTTAACATGATCGCATGGATAAATCCGCTGGTGTTCACGGTGCTTTTGATATTTTTATGGATACAGATGAAGGGATATATGGCATTTGCGATTTCCGACACCTATTTCCGTGATGCCCTACTATCTGCGGCTGGCTCACTTGGATTTACAATTGAAGAGACCATGTCACGTCTCAAGATCAAAGAGACAGGTCAAGAAATGCAGGTTGCAATCCAAGGCTGGATTGGAACGGCACAGCTGAAATCAACTGGCAAGGAATCGAACGATATGGTGAGACAAATCGCCGACGGAATGACAAAGTATTTCCAAGCCCAGTCAGGCAAGATGAACTATGTGACTTCATATTTCTACCTCATTATGGGGGTATTCATGATTGCCATGTCTATTTGGTTGTTCACTTTAAAGATCAAATAGATGCCAGCCGGAAGGTCCAGGCCACGGCCTGCAAGTTGCCGAATAGCACTGGCCTTTCCTCGTTGCGATCGTCTATGGTCTTGCTGTGGGCTACGCCTGAACCGTAACGTAGAGGTGAAACGGAGATGATTTTGGGGCGATTGGGGAGTTTTTGGGGCGGGTTGTCGGGCAGTGTGTTCCCGTTTGACTTTGTCGGGCCGTTTCAACATGATGCCGCGCATGAATGATTTATCCATTGAAGTCGTCGCTTGTTTTGTCGGTTTGGTTTTGGTGGCGCTGTTCGCCAACATTATTTTCCGCCGGCTGCGTTTTCCCTGCACCATCGGCCTGATTTTTGTCGGCTTGGCGCTGTTTAAGGTGGGGGGGATGGTTCCTTCGCTGAGCATTCTGCAAACGATTCGCCTGACGCCGAATTTCATTCTTTATATTCTGCTGCCGACGCTGATTTTTGACGCGGCCATCAATCTGGATGCGCGCGAGTTGATGCGCAATATCGTGCCGATTTTCCTGCTGGCGGCGCCGGGTGTTTTGCTGGCGACGGCGGTGACCGGGCTGCTGGTTGCCAAGTTCACGGTTTTGGGTCTCAACGCGGCGATGCTTTTTGGCGCGCTGATTTCCACCACGGACACGGCGGCGGTCATTGCCCTTTTCAATGAGCTGAACGCACCGAAGCGCCTTGCCATGTTGATGGACGGGGAGAGTCTCTTCAACGACGCGACGGCGATTGTGACGTTTGACATCATCGCGGCGATTGTCGCGGCCAGCTTGTTGCTGCCCAACCCGGCTGACGCGTGGAGCGCTTCCACCTTGCTGAACATTCCGGGGAAATTCCTGCTGGTATTTTTCGGCGGCGCGCTGGTGGGGGCGGCGGTTGGCTGGGTGTTGATGCAGATTATTCGTTTTGCCAACCACGACCCGCTGATTGAAGTCGGGTTGACGACGGTGGTTGCCTACGCGGCTTTCATTGTGGCGAATCATTACGTCAAAGTTTCCGGCGTGATGGCCGCCTGCGGCGCGGGCATGGTGGTGAATTATTACGGGCGGCGTTTCATCAAGGAGAACATGCTCGTGGCGATTCGGCGATTCTGGGGTTTTGCCGCGTTCATGGCGAATAGCGTGATTTTCCTCATGCTGGGCATGACGGAGGCTTCGCTCATCAAGGATTTGGGCCGCTTGTACACGGTTGCGGGCGCGATTGGTGTTGCGCTTGTGGCGGTGCTGGTTTCGCGGGCGCTGATTCTGATGCTGACGGCGCTGGGCTATAATCCGTTTGTGAAGCCGGAGCAGAAGCTCAACAAGCCGACGCTGTTTATCATGTGGTGGGGCGGTCTGCGCGGTGCGCTGCCGATTGCCCTGGCGCTTTCCATCAGCCCGCTGTTGATTTCCCCGGCGGAGCGCTCGCTGGTGATTCAACTGACCTTGGCGGTCATCCTGTTCACCATGCTGGTGCAGGGCACCACGCTCAAGCGCTTCCTGATTCGCTTCGGGATGCTGGACGCGCCCGCAAGCCCTCCGCAAGAATAGTTGCTGCCCATTTTGAGGGGCGCGGGGGGCCTTTCCCCCCCCACCATCTTGAGCGTCGCCTCTTCCTTGTTTTGTCGCGATGATTTTCCGCGGTTTTGGCTGCGGGGGGCAAAGGTTTCTTGACTTTGGCGGGGGTTTGCAGTCCAATTTGTTATGAGCCGTTATGGCGAGGAGAGTAGCATGAAAATAATGAGCATTGTGTCTTGGGTTTTGGTGGCGGTATTGGCCGTTGGCGTCGGGGTGATGGCGTTTATGGGGCAGAAGAATGCGGGTCGCGCGGCGGAGCTGGAGGAGACGTTGTCCACGGTGCAGGCCGATTTTGAGGCGTCGCAGCAGGAATTGAGCGGCGCGAAGGATGCGCTGGCGGCGGCGGAGAATAATTTGTCCACGGCGCAGGCCGATAGCGCGGCGCAGGCTCAGAAGGCTCAGGAGCAAACGGCGCGCGTGGAAACGCTGGCAAAGGATTTGGCGGCCAAGGAAGAGCAATTGACGAGCGTGACGGCCGAGATGGAAGAGGCGGTGAAGCAGGCGCAGGAGGCCAAGGCTGCGATTGAGGCTCAGAAGGCGGAATGGGTGGAAGCGAAGGAGGATTTGGAGGCGCAGTTGGCTTCCGCGCAGGCGGAGCTGGCGGCGACTCAGGCGGCGGCCGAGGCGGAATATGCGGATGTGGCGGCGGACGCGGAGGGGGGGGCGTTGGACGAGGAGGGTGCGGAAGCGCTTGGCGAAGACGCATCGGTTGAGTATCCCGATGAAACGGGCGGGCGCATTGTGGGCCAGTCGAGAATGTTTTCTTTTATCAGCTATGGCGAAGACCAGAAGTTGTTTTTCCGGTTGCTGGATGGTCAAACCCTGACTTATGAAGATGTGCCGGCAACGGTGGTTGACGAAATAATCGCGAAGGAAGACCGCGTGGATATGCGTTATCGCTTTCACGTGCAAAACAAGTTCAAGAGCTTGCCGCCGGACAATATCGTGATTCGCAAATACCTGAAATGGCACCGAAAGAATCCTGTTAAGACGGATGTGCGGGCGGTGATTGCGGAGCCGGTGGAGGAAGGGGTCGAGCCGGAAGTTGCTGAAGCGCCGGCGGAGGAATAATACCGCGCGAAGGGACGGCTGGAGGGGGGGATGGCGTTCTATCGGTGATATGCGTTTATTTTAAGTAGGCATCCCCTTTTTGTGTAATGGAGAAAATGAAACATGAGCGATAAGCAACCTCAGATGGATTTATTTCAGGGCCTGATTGTTTCCCTGGCGGCAGGTGTGATGCAGCATTTGGGCAAGACGCTGAATCCGGTGACGAATAAAGTGGAGAAAAACCTGCCGGCGGCGCAGGCGACCATTGATATGCTCGACATGCTGGCGGAGAAAACGAAGGGCAATTTGTCGGCCTCGGAAGAGAAATTGCTGAAGGGCGTTTTGGCGGAATTGAAGCTGAATTATGTCGAGACACTGAACGAAAAGGGCGCTTCGGACGACGAGCCAGAGGCCCCCAAGGCAGACGCTTCAACCGAATCGGCGGATTAAGCCCATGCCTGCAACATGGCTTCGGCCCAAGCGGCTGCTGACGCTGGGATTGTTGGCGTTGGCGGTGGCTGTTGCCGTTTGGTGGGTGCTTTATATTCCGTACGATCCGCTGGCGATTTATCGGCCTATTCCGGCATCGGCGACGGTGGTGGGGCGTCATACCCGGCTGCCGGAGCGCTGGCTGGATATTCTGGGGAATCCGCTGTCGCGGGCATTGATGCGCACGGCGGGGGCCAACCCCGATGACGCGGGGGCGCTCGTGACGGACCCGGAGTCGCGGCAGTGGTTTGAGAAGCTGGCGGGGCGCGAGGGCACGTTGGCCTATTTGCCGGGGCAATATGGGCATGCGCCGGCGTGGATGGCGGTGTCGCAGCTTGGCGGGGAAAGTCAGAAATTGCGCTGGCAACTGATGCTGTTCAAGGTGCCGGGTTTCGTGCGGATGAAGGAGTTTCCGGGGCGTTCGGTTTGGCTGGTGACGAATCAGGAGATAGACCCCACCCGGCGTTTGGTGATTGCTTTCGGCGAGGGCGTGCTGATGGCGTGTCTGTCGGAGGAGTCGTTGGCGATTGCTGATGTGCTGGCGGCTTATGATGGGCGGACGACACGGCTATTGGACGCGGAGGCTTCCTTTGCCCGCTTTGCGCGGGAGGATGATCGTGCGCAGGCGGATCGCTTTTGGCTGCGTGATGAGTCCGGTTGGGCCGCGCGGGAAGAGCCGGGCATTACTGTGGACCTGCCGGTTCTTCGCGCCGATGCCATGCAAATTTCCGCAAGTACGACGGGCGGCGATGTGATTCCTGAAGATCAGGAGTCCACGGCGGATATTCAGGCGCTGGCGGCGCGGTTGGGGGCGGGGCCGTGTCTGATGGC
>DBPO01000051.1:0-4114 GCA_002304915.1 Verrucomicrobia bacterium UBA1418 | reverse complement strand
TGCGGATGGCGCTGGATGTCGCGACGGGGGATCGGCTGGCGGTCATGGCCATGGATGGCGAACTTGGCGGGCGGCTGACGTTTGGCATTATGCGCATGCTGGGGGCGGGGGTGCGGGTGCCCACCTTGATGCTGGCCACGCCGGTAGAGGATGAGGCGGCGGCTCACGCGGCCATTCAGCGCGTGCTGGATGCCAGCAACGCGCGGTATCGGGCGGCGTTTGTTCTGAAGCCGGTGTCCGTGTCGGCGACGACCATCTATGTTTTGGAAAGCGCCGGACGCAACGAGTGGGTGGATGAATTGCCTCAGGCGGACCGTCCGGCCTATGCCGTGCTCGACGGCTGGCTGCTGGCTTCCAGCAATTTCAGCGCGCTTCAAAAGCTGGCGAATGGGGCGGCGTCCGAGGGTGAAGGGCCGACGTGGCAGGCGGCGCTGACGACATCCGCCGCGGTATCGGCGTGGCTGGACTTGCGGCGTGTGAGCCGGGCGGCCAAGGGCGCGATTGCCACGTGGTCCATGGTGCAGGCGGCGTTTGGCGGAGATGCCGCGAGCGCCGCGCAATTGAATGAGGCCAAGGTCTGGATTGAGGCGTTTGAGCCGTTTGGCGAGGCTCGCGCGGGGCTTGGGCGGCGCGACGGACACACGACATTTTCGCTGGTTTTGGGGTTGTCTGAGTAAAGGGCCTAGTCTAGGATGAAATCATCATGAATGACACGCTCGTTATCATTCCGACTTATAACGAGAAGGAAAATGTAGCGCCCATTGCGATGGCGGTTCTGGCGGAATGCCCGCAGGCCGACTTGTTGTTCGTGGACGATAATTCTCCGGACGGCACGGGCGCGCTGGGCGACCAGTTGGCCGCATCGAATCCGCGCATTAACATTTTGCACCGAGAGAAAAAGCAGGGGCTTGGGCGGGCGTATCTCGCGGGTTTTCGCTGGGCGCTGGAGCGACCGCAGTATCAGTTCATCATGGAGATGGACGCTGATTTTTCGCACGACCCCAAGGCGGTGGCTCAGTTGCGCGAGGCCGCGCAGGATGCGGACCTGGTTCTGGGCTCGCGTTATGTCGGCGGCTTGCGCGTGATTAATTGGCCGTTAAATCGCCTGATTTTGAGCACGGGCGCGGCGTTCTATGTGCGGATGATTACCGGCATGCCGTTTACCGACCCTACAGGCGGGTTCAAATGTTTCCGGCGTGAAGTGCTGGCGGCCATCAATCTCGATGAGATTCATTCCAACGGGTATTCGTTTCAAATTGAAATGACGCATACGGCCTGGCATCTGGGCTTTCGGATTGTGGAGTCGCCGATTGTGTTCGAGGAGCGGCGGGAGGGGCAATCCAAGATGAGCAGCGGGATTGTCAACGAGGCGTTGTGGATGGTGTGGAAGCTGCTGGCCCGTCAGGGTTGGCGTCGCCGCCCGCGCGTGGTTCACCCCGACAGCGTGGCCGCAGCGGAGCCTTCTGCGTGAGAAAGTGGCTGATTTTTTTGCGGTTGCTCCGCGTGAAGCAATGGACCAAGAACGCCATTGTATTTGCCGCCTTTATTTTCGCGCTGGGCGATCCCGCGCAACATCTGGATGCAGGGGAATTGTGGAAGGTGGCGCTTGCGGCGCTGGCCTTTGCGCTGGTGTCCAGCGCCGTTTATATTTTCAACGATTGGCGCGATTTGGAGCTGGATCGGCTGCATCCGGTGAAGCGAAATCGTCCGTTGGCTTCCGGGGTGATTCAGCCCGGGCCGGCGTTGCGTCTGGCGGTTGTGTTGCTGGCGCTTGGTCTTGGCATCGCGTGGCGGTTGAGCATGCCGCTGCTGATGGTTTTGGGCGGATATTTGCTGTTGCAGGTGGCTTATTCGTTGAAGCTGAAACACATTCCGCTGGTGGATGTGATGGTGATTTCGCTGGGCTTTGTCCTGCGCACTCTGGCCGGGGCGGTTGTGATTGATGTGGATGTCAGCCCCTGGCTGCTCTTGTGCGCGATGCTTCTGTCGCTGTTCCTTGGCCTGTGCAAGCGCCGGCATGAAGCGGTGAATCTGGCGGGGCAGGGAACGCGCACGGCTCTGATGCAATATGACGAGCGCCTGCTTGATTTGCTCATCACGATGATGGGCGCGTCCACGCTGATTTGTTATTCCATTTACACGCTTTGGCCGGACACGGTTGCCAAGTTTGGCACGCCCTGGCTGGCCGCCACCATTCCGTTTGTTGTGTTCGGCCTGTTCCGCTACATGGATTTGGTCTATCGGCAGGATAAAGGAGACCGGCCGGAGCAAATATTATTAACGGATGGCCCGCTCATCGTTTGCGTGGCTCTTTATGGCCTGACCGTTTTGAGCGTTCTTTTGGGGCGCTAGGGCGGGGGGCTACGGCGCTTGATAGGCTGGTAGCGCGGGCCGTCGCGAGGGGCCGGTTGTGCTTCGGCGAAACGGCTGTTCCGGTTCGGACAAGCCCCCTGACTCCAAGTTCTGCCGCCGGCAATCGGAGATGAGGCGATAGCATTGGGTGATGTATTGATTCAGTGGGACGCCTTCGGGGGCCTCCGCGCGGAGGGCCTCAAACTTTTTGGCGGCTTGGAAGCAGTCGTCTTCGATGGGTTTCAGCAAATCCATGCGGGATTTGTCGGCTTGGAAGGCTTTATATTGCTCCAAGGCCTGATTGAACAAACGAGCGCCTTCGAGAAAATCCGGATGTTGCCAAGGTTCGCCCGGCTTTAGGGGCGGGGCTTTGGCGGTGGCTGCCGGTGCCGGAGTTGGCGTTTCCTGTTCTTGGGCGGTGGCGGCGGCTTGGGCGGTTCTGACGTCGCGCGCGAGGCGACGGCCTTCGAGAACCAGCCGGCGGGTTGTGGAAATATATTCGTCCAGGGGCACGTCCGTGGGGGAGATTTCTTTGAGGCTCGTGAATAATTCAATCGCTTGCAGGGTGTTTTCTTCCGCCTGAACCAGCGGGTGGAGAGAAACGGGGGCGCGCTGAAAGGCGCGTTGCGCGTCCAAGGCTTGGTTAAACAACTTGACCCCTTGATGGAAGCGCGGATGGTTCCAAATGGCGGCGGAAAGATAATCGAGGGGACGTTCCTCGGGCGCGGCCACAACCGGTTCGGATTCGGTTGGGGAGAGCGCTGGTGTCGAGGCGGTTGATTCATCCGTAGCGGTGGCCACTTCCGGCGTTGGTTCTTCATTCGGCAGCCAATAAGGCAGCCAAAACTCCTGAAAATGCCACAGGGTATAGCCGAGGGCGGCGGCCACGAGCAGGCCGATTGCGGTAAAGGTTACTTTTTTCTTCCGCTTTCCGGGCAGGCTGATGGCGTAGGCCTCGGCGCGGGTCAAACGTATTTTGCGAGGTTCTTTTGGAGGAGTTTCTTCCATTTCACAACCATGCAAAAAACGCGCAACCTTGACAACGGAATTTTATGCGGTGGTATGTCATTTATTTTCTCGCCAGCTGTTCCGGCTTTTGCGATAAGTTTGCTGGTTCCGATGTTATTCGGGTAGCGCTCTTTTAAAAATCTAATTTACTGCGTTTTACGCAGTCATCGTTTCTTCTGAAAAACCGCGAAATTTTCTTTTGCTGAAACGTGACGTGTGAGGCGCGCCCGCCATGGGCGCGGCTCCCTGTCTTGTGTTTCAGCAAGGGGCTTCGCGGTCCCTCAGAGGAGACATGAGCTTGGTGTCGTGCCCTCTTTCCCGTTTGTGCGGCACCAGGTTCATGCCAACCACCCCAGGAGCATGAGCAATGAAAAATCTAAGAAAGCATCAACTTATCGCCATAGGGAGTAGCATCGCCGTTCTTTATGGTGTGCTGTGTATTGTTGCTTTTGCGTCGGCTACTTCCCGCACCGAAAAGCCCGCGCCCGTTGATGCCGAGCAATATGCCGATTTCATGGGGCATGAGGTTCTGGATATTCAGGATTTGGCGGAAGGCGCGGAAGTCCAGCGCCGCATGTTCAACCGGATTACTCCGCCGGGGCTTTCATGGATTCAGCCGATGTTTCCGCCAGTTGCGCCGTTCGATGCCCAATACTTTGACGAGCAGTTTTTGGAAGGGCTTTTAGGGGAGGACAAAAACAGCGTGGCGATTTATCCGCTTTCGCTGATTCAAGACCCCAAGACGCGCGAAACG
>DBPO01000093.1:294-2672 GCA_002304915.1 Verrucomicrobia bacterium UBA1418 | reverse complement strand
CCTTTCACTTTGCGGGGCTTGTCCCAGTACGGGCTCTTGCATTTCGGACACACTCGGGGGCGGTCGGGGGTTCGCGGATACCATTTGTGGTCGCATCGGTTGCAGGTGTTGGTTTTCATCATTGTCCCCTTATGCTGTTGCCTGTTTTTGGGTTGTTTCGGAGTTTATTCTTCTTCTTCCTCGATGAAATAGTAGCTCACGTCGTCATCATGGAATCCGCCGTTTACAACCGCGGCGGAGATGAACTCTTTGGCGTCGATGTCGCTCATTTCAATTTCATCGGCGTGAATTTCGGCCATCGCGCGGATTTCTTCGTCAGCCTGCTTTTTGCTGAGTTTGCAATTCAGTTGATCTCGCAGTCCCTTGTGCTGGCCGGCCGTTGTTTTTTTGATTATGCTGTACGTTTTCATTTTTTTCCTTTTCCTTTTTGGTTTTGGATTGGGCCTTTCCCTATCCTCTACCTATACTATATCCCTATAGTGATATAGTGTCAACAAAATATTATGTTTTTTTTCATTTGTTGGCCGTTGATGTGTCGGAAGTTACGCGGAACCCTAAAATAAACCCCCCGTAATGCTTTCTGTTTGTGCTGTAGTGCCACACCCTATCGACGCCGTTTGATCCAAGCCAATCGAGCCAAATAGTCCACCCGATCTTCCCGTAAAGGGTTGGGCATTAAACGCCTCCCCGCCGTGGAACCGGAGCCATGCAGGGAAGTCCTTTTCCAGCCGCTTACGCTTGCGGCATACCTCGGGCGGAGGGTCTTCGTGTTGNNCGCCCGGCTTCGATGTGCCGCTGCCGCTTGGCGTCGGCTAGGACGGCGCGTTTTACGCTGTCAGCTGTTGCGGGTTGGGGGGTGGAGGGCATGGGCTACGCATCCGCCTTCCGAATTTCAATGCCGGGGAATGCGTCGGCCATGCGCTGCAAAATCACCGAGCAGAAGTTCGGCGACAATTCCATCAGGCACGCGACGCGCCTGGTGTTTTCTGCGGCGATCATCGTCGTCCCGCTTCCGCCGAACATGTCCAGCACGACATCTCCGGCATCGGTGTGGTTCAAAATGGCGTTGGCCGGCAACTCCACCGGCTTCATCGTCGGATGCAGCTTCGACGCCATCGGCTTATCCACGGCCCACAGGCTCGTATGGAACTGGCCGGCGTCGCGCTTTTTGTGCGTCTTCGTCCATGTGAAAAGAATCGGCTCGTGCTGGTAATCGTAATCAAGTCGGCCCATGCTGAAAGTCGGACTGTTTTTCACCCAATTCAGAATGTGGCGCACCTCTAGGCACGCTTCCTGCATCATCATCAACATCATTCCAAACAACCCGCCTCCCTGCGGGCTGCAAACGAAGACGCTGCAATCGTCGGCCAGATGCTTTCGCGCAACCGTGAACGCCGCGAGCAAAATGCGCTTCAATTCCTCCGGCTTCATGTCGTCGGCGTCGAGAGATGCTGAACACCTTCCAGCCTTATGGAAGGTGTTTAGCATCTCGTTTTTCTTGCCGATGCTCACGCCGTAGGGCGGATCGGTGAAAACGCACGTCGCCTTGGCGGCGCCCATGAGGCGCGCCATGCTTTTGGCGTCCATCGAGTCGCCGCACAGCAGGCGGTGGCCGCAGTGTACTGAATCTCCAAANNCGCACAGCAGGCGGTGGCCGCCCACCTTCCACAGGTCGCCGGGCTTTACTTTCCACGTCTTGTTCAACTCTTCGGCGCGGTCCACCTGCGGTTCGGCGTCGGAAGACCCCACCTTCTCTTCGCGCAGCAAATCCCCAAGGTCAAGATCCTCCAGCGCGAACGCCTTCAATTCGTCGAAGTCAATCTCACCGACCTCCGCCCGCAACAGGTCCAGATCCCAACCGCCGCCCGTCTCCGCCAGCCGGTTGTCGGCCAGGATGTACGCTCGCCGCTGGGCGTCCGTCAGGTGTGCCAGCCGAATGCACGGTACCTCGGCAAGCCCTGCCTTCCTCGCCCCAAGCACCCGGCCATGTCCGGCGATGATTCCGTCCTGACCGTCGATCAGGACCGGGTTCGTAAAGCCGAACTCTCGGATGCTGCCGGCAATGGCGGCGACCTGCCGGTCGTCGTGCTTCTTGGCGTTCTTTGCGTAGGGCACCAGCCGGTCAACGGCCAGCATCTCGATTTCGGGTCTGGTTTGGATTCGGGCCGCCTNNCCTCCCGCCGTTCATCTGCCGTTTTCTTCTTTGTCATGTTATTGCACCTTTATGTGAATTGTGGAACATTTACAATTTACTTTTTCACGTTATCGTAAGCTGAGGTAGCGCAGCTTCGCTTGCCGGAAGTACCTAATGGGGGTAGATTGCCCCTCCTTGCCCCCAGGATCGCGCCTGCCGCGTCCGCGCCCAAAGACGCGCCTCC
>DBPO01000093.1:0-207 GCA_002304915.1 Verrucomicrobia bacterium UBA1418 | reverse complement strand
GGTCTTGGTCTTGGTTCATGCTGGCCTCTTTTCTTTTGTGAAAGTCGTAACAATAAAGCAATAAATCGGGCCCAACAACAGGGTCCACGTTATTGCCCCTCCGCTGCGCTCCGGGTCAAAACGTGACCCTGAGCGTTCGATGAAAGACATTGCACAATCTCGAAGCCTTCCTTTTCGATGTCGTCTTTCCACTCAGCGCTCGGCACC
>DBPO01000001.1 GCA_002304915.1 Verrucomicrobia bacterium UBA1418 | reverse complement strand
CACTCTCACCTCCACCACCGCCCAGCCCCCACCCCGCCGCCGCAACCGCAACCCGGCTTTTTTTATTGCACAAACGCAACAATACCCCCATCATACGCGCCCGTTTGAACAAACCCCCCCCGGACCGCTCCGCGGTCGGACGGGGGGTTCTCGTTTATTGAAGGAGAACTGACGATGACCCGGGACATCCCCCTTTCTAAAATTCGAAACATCGGCATCATGGCCCACATTGACGCCGGCAAGACGACCGTGTCGGAACGCATTTTGTTTTTTTCCGGCAAATCGCACAAACTCGGCGAAGTCCACGACGGCGCGGCCACCATGGACTTCATGGCACAGGAGCGCGAACGCGGCATCACCATCCAAAGCGCGGCGACCACCCTCCAATGGAAAGGCCATCAGGTAACGCTGATTGACACCCCCGGACACGTGGACTTCACCGTCGAAGTCGAACGCTCCCTCCGCGTGCTCGATGGCGCGGTGGCGCTCTTTTGCGCCGTAGGCGGCGTGCAGCCGCAATCGGAAAAAGTATGGCTGCAATCCGAAAAGTACGCCGTGCCAAAAATTGCCTTCGTGAACAAAATGGACCGCCCCGGCGCGGACTTTTTCGGCGTGGTGAGCGAAATTCAAGAAGACCTGAACTGCAACGCCGTGCCCGTCGTGATGCCCCTGGGACGCGGCGAAACCTTCCGCGGACTGATTGACCTCATCACCATGAAAGCCGTCTATTACGACCCCGACAAACCCTTGGAACTTCGCATGGAGGACATCCCCGCCGACAAACTGGAAAAGGCCCGCAAATGGCATGCGAATCTGGTCGAAAAATGCGCGGAGCAGGACGACGCCTTGCTCGAGCGATTTTTTGAAGCCGGCGACCTGACCCCCGACGAAATCTGGGACATCCTCCGGCGCGCCACAATCGCCCGCCGGATTGTGCCGGTATTCTGCGGCGCAACCTTCAAAAACAAAGGCGTGCAGCACCTGCTCGATGGCATTGTCAATTTGCTCCCCGCACCGAACGAAATCCCCCCCATTGTCTCCGCCACCGCCCCCGACGCCACCGTAATTGAACTGGAACCCAGCGACGACGCCCCCTTCAGCGCACTGGCCTTCAAGGTGGTGGCCGACAAACACGCCGGCAAACTCACCTACATCCGCATCTACTCCGGAACCCTCCGCACCGGCCAAAATGTGCTGAACACCACCCGCGACAAAATCCAGCGCGTGGGCCGCATTCTGCGCATGCACGCCAGCCAGCAGCAAAATCTCGAAGAAGCCGGCACCGGCGACATCGTCGCCATCGTCGGCTTGGCGCACACCCGCACCGGCGACACCATCTGCGACGAAAATCATCCGGTGCATCTGAGCGCGATTAACTTCCCCGCCCCCGTGGTATCCATTTCCATCGCCCCGGAAACCAAGGCCGACAACGAAAAACTCTCGGCGGCCCTCTACAAACTGGCCGATGAAGACCCCACCTTCACCGTAAGCTTCGACCAGGAGACCGGCGAAACCATCATTTCCGGCATGGGCGAACTGCACCTGCAAGTCATCGTGGACCGCTTGCGCCGCGAATTTGGCGTCATGGCCGCCGTGGGCCGCCCCGAAGTGGCCTACCGCGAAACCGGCACCAAGGTTGTCAGCGGACAATACAAGCACGTCAAGCAAAGCGGCGGCCGCGGCCAGTACGCTCACGTTCATCTGCGCCTGGAGCCGCTGAAATCCGGCACCGGCTTTGAGTTCGTCAATGAAATCGTCGGCGGACGAATCCCGTCCAACTTCATCCCCGCGGTGCAAAAAGGCATCTTGAAAGCCATGGCCAGCGGCCCCTACGCGGGCTATCCCGTGGTGGATATGCGCGTGGCCCTCTTCGATGGCTCCTATCACGAAGTGGACTCCTCCGACTATGCCTTTCAGGAAGCCGGACGCGCCGCCTTCAAGGAACTGTTTTTACAGAGCAATCCGCTTCTCTCGGAGCCCGTCATGTCCGTGGAAGTCTCCACGCCGGAGGAATTCATGGGCGGCGCCACAGGCAGCATCTGCCAGCGGCGCGGACGGATTGAAACCATGGACGAAAAAGGCGCCCACAAACTCATTCGCGGCATGGTGCCCCTGAGCGAAATGTTCGGCTATGCCACCACCCTGCGCAGTCTCAGCCAGGGCCGCGCGAACTTCTCCATGCAATTCGAGCACTACGAACCCGTCCCCTTCGCTCTGACGGAAGAAATCATCAAGGCCCGCAAAGCCGCCGGCAAAATAAAATAGCCCCCCCCCGCAAGCATGAATGGGCCGCCTGCACGGGCGGCCCGTTCTTCCCCTTGCGTTTCAGACCCCTTCTCAACTATTCTGCCCGCCATGCACCCCGCTCAATCGTGGCACATTCTATTGGCCGTGGCCGGCGCCTACTTGCTCGGTTCCATTCCAAACGGCCTGCTCATCGCCAAAACCAAAGGCGTTGACTTGCGCCGCACCGGCTCCGGCAACATCGGCGCGACAAACGTGTTCCGTTGCGTCGGCAAATCCTTTGGCATTCTCGCCCTGTTCCTGGACGCGGCAAAAGGATTTATTCCGGCGTTTGTTTTTCCGCGCCTGCTGGAAGCCCCCCCCAACTGGCTGGCGCTGGCGTGCGGCATCGCTGCAGTGGCCGGCCACACCTGGCCGGTTTGGCTGGGCTTCAAAGGCGGCAAAGGCGTCGCCACCAGCGCGGGCATGTTGCTGGGGATTGCCCCGGCAGCCGTCGGCCTGGGCCTGCTGGCATTTGCCATCACGCTGACCCTCACGCGCTACGCATCGCTGGGGTCCATCGTCGCCGCCGTGGTGGTGCCAACCGCCTACGCCGTGATGGACGGCGCCGGCAACCCGCTAACCGCCATCGTCTTCGCCCTCATGGGCCTGCTGGTCATTTACAAGCACCGCACCAACATCGGCCGCCTGCGCCGGGGCGAGGAAAAGCCCATCACCTTGGGTAAGAGCAAGTGACCATGGATTGCTCCTTAGGGCTGCGCACCCTGTGGGACTGAGGGGGAAACGCCCCTTTCTGTGGGAAACGCGCAGATTATGTTTCCTTGGAACAGGGACCTGGATTTTCTCGTAAGGTTTTGTCAAAACAGGCCTGGAAGCTTCCCTGATATTGACTTTTCAGCTGGTATGTATTATTATTATCTTCAGTCTAATACTAGTTCTGTAAACCAAAGGCTTGCAGGTGAGCTTGTTTTTAAGGCCGTTAGGAAGTGTGAATTTGGAAAAATATGTGATCAAGGGCGGCAGCCGCCTGACCGGCGAAGTGAATATCAGCGGAGCCAAAAACGCGGCGGTGGCCATTATTCCTGCCACGATTTTGGCGGATTCCCCCTGCCGTCTGGAAAACCTTCCCGATATTTCCGATGTGAAAACCCTGACCTATATTCTGGAGGACATGGGCGCCAAGGTGGAGTATGTGGACCGCCACACCGTGGAGATCGATCCCCGGCCTGTGGAGACCGACACTGTGTCCGCGGACATCGCCCGGCGGATTCGCGCGTCTTACTATTTTCTGGGGGCTTTGCTGGGCCGCTGCCGCAAGGCTGTGGTCCCCATGCCCGGCGGCTGCAATTTCGGCATCCGCCCCATTGACCAGCATTTGAAGGGCTTTGCGGCTTTGGGCTGCGATTACAGCCTGGACAACGGCATGATCGCCGTCTCCGCCCCGGACGACCTGCACGGCGCCAGCATCTACCTGGACGTGGTCACCGTGGGCGCCACCATGAACATTATGCTGGCAGCGGTGAAGGCCAGAGGCCTTACCGTCATTGAGAACGCCGCCAGAGAGCCTCACATTGTGGACCTGGCCAACTTTTTGAACACCATGGGCGCCGATATCCGAGGCGCCGGCACGGATACCATCAAGATCCACGGAGTCCAAAAGCTCCGGGGCGCCGCCTATTCCATCATTCCCGACCAGATCGAGGCGGGCACC
>DBPO01000120.1:35128-35363 GCA_002304915.1 Verrucomicrobia bacterium UBA1418 | reverse complement strand
CTCGACACCCCCCATCCCCCCCCCCGCCGCGCCCTCCTCACCCGCCAAACCGACCGCCGCCAGCGCCTCCTCCAGCAACTCACCCGCGCCCGTTCCGACGCCATCGAACTCCAAGCCGGCGAACGCTACGACCGCGCCCTCATCCACTTCTTCCGCACCCGCGAGCGCCGCACATGACCCCCGCCCCCCATGCGCCGCAACAATTTTCCATACCATGGAAAAAACTTTTCCACAC
>DBPO01000120.1:0-35084 GCA_002304915.1 Verrucomicrobia bacterium UBA1418 | reverse complement strand
CCACACCGTGGAAAACTTTTTTCCGCACAACAGCCCGCGCCCTCCCCGCGCTAACCGCCGCCGCCCTCCTCACCGGCTGCGGCATCTCCGCGCCGCCCCCCCCCGAACTGCCCGCGGGCCGCGACGCCGCCATCACCGCCGCCATGTCCACCAACCGCATCCGCATCGGCGACCCCGTCACACTCACCGTAACCGCCCTCCACCGCCCCGGCTGCCACGTAACCTTCCCCAACCCCGCCAAAGGCAAAGACGTCATCGTGCGCGAAGCAGTGCTCACAACCAACACCCTCCCCAACGGACTGGTGCAAACCATTCACCAGTTGCGCGTGACCTCGATGGTCATCACCAATCATATTCTCGCGGAAGGCGCGCAAATCAAACTGGCCACCCCCGAAGGCCTGAGCTGGCAGGAGCCATACCCGTTTTTGACGCTGGAAGTCATCTCCGCGCTCAAACCCGGCGAGCAGGAAATCCGCCCCGCAAAAGGCGGACTCGCGGACTGGCCCGCGCCCCGCTCGCGCTGGGCGCTCTGGGGCCTGCTCGCGCTGGCGATTGCCGCGGCGGGCCTCTGGGCCTTGCGCCGCTGGCTGCTCACCCCGCGCACATTTTTGCACATGCCGCCGCCGACCCCCGCGCACGTCGTCGCCCTGCGCGAGCTGCGCCAGTTGCGCGACAAACGCTGGATTGAAACGCGCGCGGTCGAGCCATTTTATGTCGCGCTTTCCGGCATTGTCCGCCGCTATCTGGAAGCCCGTTTCGGCCTGCGCGCCCCCGACCGCACCACCGAAGAATTCATCCGCGAAGCCGCCGCATCCAAGGCGCTGACGCCGGAGCAGCGCCAAGTCGTTGGCGGATTTTTGGAGCAAAGCGATTTGGTAAAATTTGCGCGCCACGCCCCGGAATCCGCCGACATGCAAACGGCGTTTGAATCCGCCGAACGCCTCGTGCAGGAAACCATTCCCGCGCCCGCCGCGCCCGCTGAACAAACCGCACCCGCCGACGCAACAACGGAGGGGACGTCATGATAGTCTTCCGCCATCCGCTCCTGCTGCTGCTCCTGCTGCTCGTGCCGGCCGTCGTTTGGCTCCGCTACGCGCGCCGCCGCCAAGCGCCGCTGATATTTTCCGACGGCGCGGCGCTGCGCGATTTGCCGCGCTCGCCGTGGCTGGCGTTGCGGCGTATCCCCCCGCTGCTGCTGGGCGCGGGGCTGGCGCTGCTGGTGCTGGCGGCGGCCCGTCCGCAGCGCGGCCTCAGCGAATCGCGCGCGGAAACCGAAGGCGTGGACATCGTGCTGGTGGTGGACACCTCCACATCCATGCGCGCCGAGGATTTTTCCACCGCCACCCAGCGCATGAATCGCCTGGATGCCGTGAAATCCGTGCTGCGCCGCTTCATCCAGGCGCGCGAGGACGACCGCATGGGAATCGTCGCCTTCGCCGCCATGCCCTACACGCTGGCGCCGCTCACCACCGACCACGCCTGGCTCCTCTTGCAGGTCGAACGCCTCCAAACCGGCATGCTCGAAGACGCAACCGCCATCGGCGACGCCATCGCTTCGGGCGTCAACCGCCTGCGCGACTCCAAGGCCCAAACCAAAATTGTGATTCTGCTGACGGACGGCATCAATAACGCGGGGCGCATGTCGCCCCAGGATGCCGCGCAAGCCGCCGCCGCCCTGGGAATTAAAGTTTATACCATCGGCGCGGGCGCGACTCGTCCGCGCGGCGGCGGACTGTTTGGCTTCGGCCTGGGCAGCGACGAAATTGACGAGGCCACGCTCAAAAAAATCGCCGAAATCACCGATGCGCAATATTTCCGCGCCGGCGACTTGAAGAGCCTTGAAGAGACCTACGACGCCATTGACCAAATGGAAAAAACGAAAATCGAACTGGAGCAATTCACCCGCTACGAAGAACGGTTCGCCCCGTTCCTCATTCTGGGCATGTTGTGTCTGGCCGCGGAAACGCTGCTGGGCTTCAGCCGGTTGGGGAGGCTGCCATGAGGTGGGGCTCCGTCGTCTGGCTCTATTGGCTGCCGCTGGTGATTCCGGTGACGTGGGGCCTGTGGGCGCTGTTGCGCCGACGGCGGCGCGCGCTGGCGCGACTGGTCGCACCCTCCATGCTGTCGCTGTTGGCGCCGCACTGGAATCCCGCGCCCGCGTTTCGGCGCCTCCTGTTGCGGATGGCCGCGCTGAGCCTGCTGGTGGTGGCTCTGGCCCGCCCGCAATGGGGATTCCATTGGGAGGATGTCCGCCGCACCGGGCTCGATGTGCTGGTGGTGCTGGACACCTCGCGCTCCATGATGGCCTCCGATTTGCCGCCCTCGCGCCTCCAGCAGGCCAAGTGGGGCGTGCGCGATTTGCTGCGCCAGTTGCAGGGCGACCGCGTCGGCCTCATCCCCTTCGCCGGAAGCTCGCTCCTGCAATGCCCGCTCACGATTGACTACGCGGCCTTTGCCATGACCCTCGACGACGTCTATGCCGGCATCATCCCGCGCGGCGGCACCGCCATCGAGCAAGCCCTGCGCACCGCCATTCAGTCCTTCCCCGAAAACAGCGCCGCCGACCGCGTCATTTTGCTCATTACCGACGGCGAAGACCACGAAGGCGAGCCGCTGAAACTGCTGCCGGAGCTGAAGGAGAAAAACATCCGGGTCTATACCATCGGCATCGGCACGCTCGAAGGCGAAATGATGCCGGCCGGCAACGACCAGGGCGGCTACTTCAAAGACCGTCAGGGACAGATTGTTCAAACCCGGCTGCAAGAAGATGTTTTGCAACAACTGGCGCTGGGCAGCGGCGGCACCTATGTGCGCTCCGCCCCCGGCGATACCGGACTGGTGCGGGTCTTCAACGAAAGCATCACCCATTTGAAACGCGCGGAGCAGGAAACCCGCACTGCAAAAATCTATGAAGAACGCTTCGTGTGGCCCATTTTGGCGGCGCTGGCCCTGCTGCTGTGGGAAGCCCTGCTGTCCGACCGCCGCAAACAACCGCAACCGCACGCGGAGGTGAGCGCATGAACCGGCAACTCTTAAGCGTTGCGCTAACCGCCGCGATTCTGTGCCTCCGTTGCCTTGGCGCGGCGCAGGCGCAAACGGAAACCGTGGGCGCGCGCGACGCTTTCGCGGCGGGGATGAAAGCCTTTGCCGCCAGTAATTACGCGGAAGCCGGCGCCAACTTTTTGAACGCGGCCACCGCCGCCCCCGCCGACAAACTGGACCCGGCGCCCGCCCACTTCAACGCCGGGGTGGCATCCTATGCCGCCGGCGACCTGACCAGCGCCGCCAAAGCTTTCGCCCGCGCCACCGATAGCGCCGATTTAGCCCTGCAATCCCGCGCCTTCTACAACCGGGGCAACGCGCTCTTTCATCTGGCCGATTCCGACCTCGCCATGCCCGGCATGATGCCCGCCGCCGCCCCCGCCTCCACGCAGGAATTGGCGATGGCCGAAGCCTCCATCGCCCAGGCCGTCCAAATGTTCGAAAACGCGATTGTCCTCAACCCCAAGGATGAAGACGCCAAGGCCAATTATGAATTGGCGCTCATCAAACAACAGCAAATTCAAGAACAGCAGCAACAGCAACAACAGCAGCAGCAGCAAGAACAAGACCAGAATCAGGAAGGCGACGATTCCCAACAGTCGGAATCTCAAGACTCGCCGCAACAAGACCAACCCCAAACCGAGGAGGAACAGCAAGAACAGGAACAAGAACAGGAATCGCAAGCCGCGGAACAACCGCAAGACGCCGGTGAAGAACAGTCGGAACAGCAAGAACAGCCCCAGCCGGATAAGCCATCCAGCGAAATGACCCCGGAAGAAGCCTCCATGATGCTCGACGCCATGAAGGCGCTGGAACAATCCCAGCGCGATAAACTTCACCCGTTTTTCGGACGCCCCGTGCCCGTGGAAAAGGATTGGTGACCCCCCGCCGCCCGCGCGCGCGGTGGAAAATTCCCGCCGGGGTGTGATACCTTCAGTTTCAAGTCTGAATGAAAGTTTTCCGCTTTAGTTTATTTGCCGCGCTCGTCTGCGCGCTGGCGCTCTCCGCCGCCGCGCGGGACGTGACGTTTGATGTGCAGCCGCGATTGCTGCACCTGGGCGAAACGGCGCACGCCACGCTTACATTCATCGGCGCGCGCTCGGTCCCGCAGATTCAGTTCCCGCCGGTGGATGGCCTGCAAATCACCGGCACCGGCCAGCAGGTGCACTTCGGCACCGGCGGCTCGCAAGTCAGCTTGACCTATACCCTCTTCCCGCAAAAAACCGGCCCAATCACCATCGGCCCCTACGAATTTCAATGGAACGGCGAAACCATCCGCATCCCGGAAGTGACGCTGGAGGTCCGCCCGCGCGGCGAGGCCCGCGCCGACGGCGAGCAGAAAATGCTTCTGGCGCGTCTGGAGTTGCCGGAGCAACCGCCCTATCTGCACCAAGTCTTCGACTTGACCCTGAAACTGTATGCCCTGCCCGGCGTACAATTAACTCAGGATGTCCAGTTGCTGGGCGGCCTGCCGGAGTCCGGATTTGTGATTGGCAATTTTGAAGAATTGCAGATGACCCGCGAAGACCTCGACGGACAACTTTACACGGTGCGTCGCTTCCGCGCCCGAGCGCGCGGCATGACGGCGGGCACATTCCACATTGAGCCCGCGCTGCGCGTGGGCGTGGTGGACCCCAACCAGCGCCGGCAGCGCCGCGACATCTTCGACGGCTTTTTCGACCCCTTCGGCGGCCCAGTCGCCACGCCGGTCAATCTGGGAGTGCCCGGCGTGGATTTGACCGTGCGCGCCATCCCGTCGGACGGGCGGCCAGCCGATTTCGCGGGCGCCGTCGGGGCCTTCCAATTTGACGCGGATGTGCGCCCGCGGGAAGTGTCCGTCGGCCAGCCGCTAACGATTACCCTGCGCCTGCAAGGCAGCGGAAATATCGCCGCCGCCCTGCCGCCATCGTATCGGGATAGCGATGGCTATAAGGCCTACGAAGCCCGTCAAACCGGCGACACCCCCGAACCCGCCGCCGAGCGAGGCGTCAAAGTATTTGAGCAAGTGGTCATTCCCCGTTCGGAGTCGTTGCGCGAGTTGCCCGCCCTTCAATTCAGCTATTTCGACCCGGCCACGGAACAATATCAAACCATTCGGGCCGGCCCCTTCCCCATCACGGTGCATCCATCCGCGACGGGTGCCGATTCGCTGATGTTGCAAGTCCCCGGCCAGACCATTGCCGGCGGCGGCGCGCTGGTGCTGGGGAGCGACATCATCTATCTCAAGCCCGCCCCGGCCCACTGGCGCAAAAACGGAAGCTCAACCGCCCGGCAAACAATCATCCTTGGCGCACATGTGGCCGCGCCGCTGATTTTGGCAGGCTTGTTGCTGGTGACCCGCCGCCGCAATCGCCTCGCCTCCAATATCGCACTCGCCCGCCGCCAAAAAGCCCCGCGAAGCGCCCGCGCCAAGCTGAACGAAGCCGCGCGCGCCCTGAAGACAGGCGGCGAGGCGTCCGCTGTGTTTGCGGCGTTGACCGCGGCCGTGGCCGACTACTTCGGACACCGCCTCAATCTGCCGCCCGGCGCCGTGGAGCCACCCCTGATTCTCGCGCGCCTGCAACAGGCAAACGCCAGCGAAGAAATCCTGAATCAGTGGCGCGAAGTTTTTTCGATTTTCGAGCAAGTCCGCTATGCTTCCAGAGACAGCTTCACGCCCGACGCCTTGCGCCAATGGCTGGACACCACGACCTCTCTGTTGCGTCAGGCAGAAAGGATTAAACTGTGAAGCCAACGCGAAATATGTTTCTGGTCGGCTTGCTGACGCTGACGAGCCTCCTCTCCGCCGCAGCCGGCGCGAACCCGCAAGCCGCCGAGCTTGACCGCATCTTCGTCGCCGCCACCCAGGCCTATGACGAAAATCGCCTGCCCGACGCCATCCAAGGCTGGGAATCCCTGCTCCACGCCAACCAAGTGTTGCCGGAAGTGTTATACAATCTGGGGAACGCCCGCTATCGCCACGGAGACTTGGGTCAGGCCATCTGGGCCTATCGCTACGCCCAAAGACTCGCCCCGCGCGACCCCGATATCCGCGCAAACCTGAACCTTGCGGCCCAATCCGCGGGCATCACCTTGCCGGAGTTCAAGCCGTGGAGCATCGTGCTGTTGGAATTCAGCCGCCGGGAATGGCTCGTATTTGGCGTCATTTGTTTTTGGCTGCTGTTCGGAACCGCCGCCGCATGGATTGTCTGGCCGCGCAGCCGCTTCATCACCCGCCCGGCGGCATGGGTTTTGCTCGGTCTGATGCTGATGGCCGGAGCCGGCCTCCTCCAATATCGCGCGCTGTCCAAACGCCCCGAATGCGTGATGATGACGCCCGGCCAAAACGTGCTGTCCAGCCCGTTGGAAACCGCCACGCCCCTTCTCGCCCTCCCCGTCGGCTCCATCGTCCGGCAATTGGGCCAACGCGAAAACTGGATTGAAGTACAGGCCGAAGACGCCCGAGGCTGGCTCACGGCCGCAAGCCTCGCCCCCATTCCATGACCCCCACTCCCGCCACCTAAACTCTGTTCTTCCATTTATAAGCCCCCTGCCCTATCCTGATGCTAGAAGGACACAAAAATGAAAACAAGAACCGGTGTAATTGCCCTTATTGTTTTATTCCTGACCGGATGGTCGCTGGCAGCGGCCGAGACGACGAATCAAACGCCCGAACAAATTCGCGTCGAGCTTGATTTGGTTGACGGCTCGCGTGTCATCGGAGTGCCCTCCATCACCTCCATCCCCTTGCAGACATCCTATGCCAGAATGGATATCCCGCTGCCAAAAATAATAACCTTGGGAATGGCCAAAGACCACGAGACGGCGGAGCTCACTCTGGGCAACGGGGACAAACTCAGTGGAACTGTGAAACTTAAACCAGTTCGTTTGGACACGCTGTTTGGAGACATCCGAATCGGAATCGCGCATATCAAACGCATCTCAGTACTGCTGCCGGGAGGACAGCTCTCGGACCAATTGCGCCGCAGCCTGGTCTTGTATTACTCGTTTGACAACGATGATGCTGGAACAGTCAAGGACGACAGCGGCAACGGACATGACGGCGTCCTCCGCGGCGCAAAGTGGACGCCTGACGGATACAAGGGCGGCGCGTATGTGTTTCATGGGTATTCCTCATTCATCGAAACGGCCACCCTGCCCGCCCAAACGGGTTCCTGGTCGGTGGCGGTGTGGATTCGCACAACGCAAGTGGTCCGCGAGCAGCGATGGATTGTGACTCGCTCCCCCTGGCAAAACGGCGCATGGCAACTGATGATTGTCAACGGCAGGGGCGCAATGGCGGTTTGCCCAGGAAAAGAGTTCGCCGGGCAGCGTTTCGTGGCAGATGGCAACTGGCACCACCTGGTTGCCACTTATGACGACACCACGGGTGAGCGACTGCTCTATGTGGATGGGGAACTGGGTGCGAAAGACATGGCAAGGGGAAGATTCAGAGAAAATGCCTATCCTATCCAGATTGGCAAGAGAGCTGACATGTTGCAATGTTTCGAGGGAACCATAGATGAGGTCATGATCTTCAATCGCGCCTTGAGCGCGGACGAAGTGCGCCAACTCTGCGGCCCTGCAGAAAGGACGCGAAAATGAAAACAAAAGCCAAAGCGATTACCCTCGCTGTTTTATTCCTGACCGGATGGTCGCTGGCAACGGCTGAGACGATGAAACAAACGTCCGAACAAATTCGCGTCGAGCTTGATTTGGTTGACGGCTCGCGTGTCATCGGAGTGCCCGCCATCACCTCCATCCCCTTGCAGACATCCTATGCCAGAATGGATATCCCGCTGGCACAAATAATGACCTTGGGAATGGCCAAAGACCACGCGACGGCGGAGCTCATTCTGGGTAACGGGGACAAACTCAGCGGAACTGTGCAACTTAAACCAATTCGATTGAGTACGCTGCTTGGAGACATCAGGGTCGGAATCGCGCATATCAGACGCATCTCGATACTGTTGCCGGCAGGACAGATTTCAGACCAATTGCGACGCGGTCTGGTCTTGTATTACTCATTTGACAACGATGATGCCGGAACAGTCAAGGACGACAGCGGCAACGGACATCACGGCGTCCTTCGCAGCGCGAGGTGGACACCGGACGGATATAAGGGCGGCGCGTATGTGTTTCATGGGTCTTCCTCATTTATCGAAGCGATCCCACCGCCCACCCAAGCGGGTTCGTTGTCGGTGGCCGCCTGGATTCGCACCGCGCTAGTGCCCCACGGACTGCGATGGATTGTGACTCGCTCCCCGTGGCAAAACGGCGCATGGCAACTGATGATTGCCAACGGCAAAGGCGCAGCGGAGTTTGACTCAGGGGGAATGTTCATCGGACAGCGTACCGTGACAGATGGCCAGTGGCACCATCTGGTTGCCGTTTATGACGACTCCACATGCGAGCGGTTGCTCTATGTGGATGGAGAACTGGATGCGACAGACAAGACCAAGGGAAGATTCAGGGAAAATGCCAATCCTATCCAGATTGGCAAGAGGGCTGACATGGCTCCGTGTTTCGTGGGAACCATAGACGAGGTCATGCTCTTCAATCGCGCCTTGAGCGCGGAAGAAGTGCGCCAACTCTGTGGCTCTGGCCGGGCTGCGAACTAGGACGCAACACCCAAACTCTGCTCTTCCCTTTGCGGGCCTTCTGTTCTACCCTGATGCCAGATGGTCTGATCTGGACCACAGAAAGGCAATGTAGCTAGCGTTTGGCAAATCAACTCTTCGAGCCAGCAGAAAGGACGCAAAAATGAAAACAAGAGCCAGAGCGATTACCCTCGCTGTTTTATTCCTAACCGGATGGTCGCTGGCAACGGCCGAGACGACGAAACAAACGTCCGAACAAATTCGCGTCGAGCTTGATTTGGTTGACGGCTCGCGTGTCATCGGAGTGCCCGCCATCACCTCCATCCCCTTGCAAACATCCTATGCCAGCATGGATATTCCACTGGAGCAAATGATGACTTTGGGAATGGCCGAGGACCACGAGACGGCGGAGATCACTCTTGGCAACGGGGACAAACTCAGCGGTATTGTAAAACTTAAACCGATCCGGCTGGACACCTTGTTTGGAGACATCAGAGTCGGAATCGCACATATCAGGCGCATCTCGATACTGCTGCCGGGAGGACAAATTCCAGACCAATTGCGACGCAGTCTGGTCTTGTATTACTCGTTTGATGCCGATGAAGCCGGAACGGTCAAGGACGACAGCGGCAACGGACATGACGGCGTCCTCCGCGGCGCAAAGTGGACGCCGGACGGATACAAGGGCGGCGCTTATGTGTTTAGCGGGTATTCCTCGTTTATCGAAGCGGTCACCCCGCCCCCCCAAACGGGCTCATTGTCGGTGGCAGCCTGGATTCGCACAACACAAATGGTCCACGGACAGCGATGGATTGTGACTCGCTCCCCTTGGCAACACGGCGCATGGCAACTGATGACCGACAACGGCAGGGGCGCATCGGAATTTTATCCACAGGAGATGTTCACCGGGCAGCGTTTCGTGGCAGATGGCCAATGGCATCACCTGGTTACCACTTATGACGACGCCACAGGTGAGCGACTGCTCTATGTCGATGGGGAACTGGATGCGAAGGACATGGTAAGGGCGAAGTTCAGGGAGAATGCCTATCCTATCCAGATTGGCAAGAGAGCTGACATGCCGCAGTGTTTTGAGGGAACCATAGATGAGGTTATGATCTTCAATCGTGCCTTGAGCGGGGATGAAGTGCGACAACTCTGCGGCCCTGGCCGGGCTGCGAAATAAGACACGGCCATACCCCAGTCGCCCCCATTTCAGAACCCCCAAACTCTGCTCTTCCCTTTCTGGGGCCTTCTGTCCTATCCTGTTTAGTCAGAGAGGAATCATGGCAAACTGGTATTTTGTAAACGCCAAAACCCGCGACAAAAGCGGACCCCACGAAGAGTCATTTGTGCGCGCCAAATTCATCGCGGGCGAGATTCGCCCGGAAACGCCGGTTTGGCACGACGGGCTCGCCCACTGGATCCCGGCCAGTCAAGCGTTCTCCGCGTTGCAAGCTCCGGGCGGCATCGAGGGGCGCGTGCCCAGGCCCGATGGACTCTTGGGCTGGATGACATTTGTCGGTGTCATGACCATCCTCGTCGCGATTCCGCCGAGTTTGATGCTCTACGGCTTGCCTTTGCTTTTTGCTGGAATCGCGGCATTGAGTGCGCGTGCGGCTCTGCGCCGGACACCCTTCGTTTCGCCGGATATGATCCCCTTCCTCTCCAAGCTCAAAACCTTTTTCAGTTGTCTGGGCTGGATGTATATCATCGGCATGTTCATCTTCGTCGTCGTCCTGCTGATCCACTCCGCTATGACGATCTGGGCGCTCTCTTCCGGCGCCCCCCATTTCCTGTCCGAAATTCCAACCCCTTGATTTTCTCATGCGTTTCTCCGTTGAAGAACGCCAACGTTATGCCCGCCACCTGGACCTCCCGGGGTTCGGGTCCGAGGCGCAAGCGCGCCTGCGCGCGGGACGCGTCATCGTGATTGGCTGCGGGGGACTTGGCTCGCCCGCGCTCTTTTATCTGGCTGCCGCCGGCGTTGGGCGCTTGGGCCTCGTGGATGACGATCTAGTCGAAATTTCCAATCTGCAGCGGCAAATCATCCACGCCACGCCGGATATCGGCCGCCGCAAGGTGGATTCCGCCGTGGCGCGCTTGCGCACGCTGAATCCCAATGTGCAACTCCAGCCGCATGCCGAACGCCTCACTCAAACCAACGCGCACGAGCTGTTCAACTCCTACGACATCATTCTGGATGCCTCCGACAACTATGCCACGAAATTCCTCATTTCTGACATCTGTGTCGCTCTGAACAAACCGTTTGTTCATGCGAGCATCTCCGCGTTCTGCGGGCAAATCATGACCGTACAACCGCGCCAAAGCGCATGCCTGCGCTGCATCTTCCCCACTCCACCGCCGGAGCCCGATGACGCCGCCAACGCCGCCGCCGGCCCGCTCGGAGCAATCCCCGGCGTCATCGGCACCCTTCAGGCGCTCGAAGCCATTAAGTGGCTGACAGGCGTCGGTACCCTGCTAACCAACCAACTATTGACCTTCGACGGCCTGACAGCGGAATTTCATTCCGCCCAAGCCAAGCGCAACCCCGCTTGCCGAGAATGCGGACACCCGATATAAACAACCCCAACCATGCAGCCGGAAACGGAAAGGAAATCCCATGTACGACATCCTGATTAAAAACGCCCAACTTCGCCGCAAAAAAGGTCTGTGGAATATCGCCATTGCCAAAGGCGTGATTGCCAAAATCACTCAAAAACCCATTCGCGCCAAAGCCGGCAAAGTCCTCGACGCCGGCGGCAATCTGGTCACCGAGCCGTTTGTGAATACCCACTTGCACCTCTGCAAGGTTTATACATTGGAAATGATGGACTCCAAGGCCCTGTGCGCATACCACGGCGCGGATATGGGCGGCGCCATGACCGCCATCGAGCTGGCCGCGCGCGTCAAAGCCAACTACAACGAAAAATGGATTCTCCCCAACGTGCGCCGGGCGCTCAAACTGGCCGCCCTCCACGGCAACTTGCATATCCGCGCGTTCGCCGATGTGGACTCCAAGGCCAAGTTAATCGGTCTGAAAGCGCTGCTCAAGGCGCGCGACGAATTCAAAGGCATCGTGGATGTGCAGGTTTGCGCATTCCCGCAGGATGGCGTCGTGCGCGAGCCGGGCACGCTCGACCTCATGAAAGAGGCCATGGACCTCGGCGCGGATGTAGTCGGCGGCATTCCGTGGATTGAATTCACTGAAAAGGATGAGCAAATCCATATAGACGAAATGATGAAATTGGCAATCGCCTACGACAAAGATATTTCCATGCTGGTGGATGATGCCGGCGACCCCACGCTGAAAACCTTGGAAATGCTGGCCGTCCGCACCTTGGAAGAAGGACGCCTCGGTCGCTCCTTGGCGCACCACGCGCGCGCCATGTGCCTCTACCCCATCCCCTACTTCAAGAAAGTCGCCGCGCTGCTGCAACAGGCGCGCATGGGTGTGGTGAGCGACCCCCACACCGGCCCCCTGCACGCCCGCGTGAAGGAACTGCTCGCGGAAGGCAATCTGGTTTGCTTGGGTCAGGACGATATTTCCGACGCCTACTATCCTTATGGCCGCAACAACATGCTCGAAGTGGCCTTCCTCGCCTCGCACCTGTTGTGGATGACGACCTATCCGGAAATGGAAACCCTCTACGATCTCGTCACCGTCAACCCGGCCAAGTGCATCAATTTGAAGAAATTCGAATTGAAGGAAAAAGGAAATGCCAGCCTGGTCATTCTGGACGCGAAAACCGTCTGCGATGCCTTCCGGAACCATGCGCCGCCGAAGTATGTAATCAGCAACGGCAACCTGCTCAAAGTCTCCGATTTGCGCGGCTAAATAAGTTTACTCGTCCCCGACGATGGGGCGCCTGCCTTTCTTCGGGCGTTCGGCATTGGAGCCTTGACCGTCTCCGACGCGTTGCCGTAATGTTTCGGCATGTTGAAAAGCCTCTCCAAAACCCGCCGGTGCGGGCTTATTGTGACGATTTTGCTGGGGTTGCCGTGTGTATTCCCGCAGGGGGCTTGGGCTGCTGCCAAGCCATACGTGGAATCAGAAGCCCCGCGCGGGTTCCACTTGTTTTTGCGCCCAAAAAAGAAAACGCCAACCGCCCAATGGGATTTCGTGCAACAGTTGGAAACCGCTGGCAAAACCCGCGACGCCGCCAACCAGTCGTTGGCTCTGCGAATTTACTGGCCAAATGCACCGGAAGCGCCCGCCGCCCAAATGCGCTATGCTCGCCTGCTGGAACAGCGGCGCCACCCGGAAAAGGCTTTCGAAGCCTATCAGTATCTCGTGGAACATTATCCCGGCCGCTTCGAATTCACAGAGGTCTTGAACCGGCAAATGCAAATTGCCAAGGACACCATGAACCGCAAGAAGGGGAAATTCCTCTTTTTCCCCGGCTTCACGGCGCCGGAGCGGGCCATCCCCTATTTTGGACAAATCGTGACCAACGCCCCGGAAGGCCCCCACACGGCAGAAGCCTACTATTTAATCGGGGTGGCCAACCAGCGGGTGTATGAATATGAAAAGGCGATTGACGCCTTTTTCACCTCCATCAATCGCTTCCCCAACAGCCCATTTGCCGAACGCTCGGCCTTGGCGCAAGTGGAATGCCACCTTAAAATCTCTCAGGACTCCCCCCAGGACAAGCGCGCGATGGATACCGCCCATGCCGCCGCCACGTTGTTTCTGAAGCGCTACCCAAATTCCGACAGCGCCCCCGAAGTAGAAAATCAATTGCACCAACTGCGCAACCGCCAGATTGAAAATGCTTACGCGCGGGCCCGTTATTACGACAAGATTTTGCGCAATCCAACAGCCGCGCTCATGGAATACAAGGCTTTTGTCGCGCTTTACCCGAATGCGGAACAGGCTCCCAAAGCCCGTGCCCGCATCGCCAAACTGGAATCGTCAGAGAAAGAATAAAACAATGTCACGCCTCACATCTTGTCTCGCAATCACCGCCATACTGGGCCTGTTGACCGGCTGTATGAATTATCGGCTGGGCTCGATGCTGCCGGGGGATGTGCGCACGGTCTATATGCCCACCTGCGTCAATCAAACCACGGAACCGCAAATTGAGCAGGATGTGACGCGGGCGATTCTGTCGCAAATCCAAACGGATGGCACCTTGCGCGTGGCGCCCGAACTCGAAGCCGACTCCATTTTGAGTGTCACCATCACCGACTTTTCCTTGAAACCCGTCGCCTATAAGTTTGGCGAAGGGTCAACCGTCAACCAGTATCGCATGAGCATCAGGGCATCCTTCGCCTTGCGGCGGCGCGCGGATAACAGCCTGATTGCCGAATCCCCTGCACTGGTCGGCTGGTATGACATGGATTTCGCCGGCGACATCACCTCCTCCAAGGCGGTGGGATTGCGCCCCGCGGCGGAAGACCTCGGACGGCGAATTGTTGGAAAAATTGTTCAATACTGGCCATAGAAAGCATTCATGAATTCCAAACGCATCATCCCCTGCCTGGACATCCAAAACGGGCGCGTCGTCAAAGGCGTCAACTTTACGGCCCTTCGCGACGCGGGCGATCCCGTGGACATTGCGCGCGCTTATGAAGCCCAAGGCGCCGACGAGTTGGCATTTCTGGACATTGCCGCCACCACGGAAAACCGCGGAACCATCGTGGAATTGGCCCGAACAGTCGCCCGCGCAATTTCCATTCCTCTGACCGTCGGTGGCGGAATTCGCAACTTGGCGGATATCCAAAAGATTCTGGATGCCGGCGCACAAAAAGTGTCTTTGAACACGGCCGCCATCCTCAATCCGGCGCTTCTGGAAGAAGCCGCACGGCAATTCGGTCGCGAGCGTCTGATTGTTGCCATTGATGCCGCCAGCAAAGCGGATGGACAATCCGGCTGGACGGTATTGACCCATGGCGGCGGCCAACGCTCATCCTGGGATGTCGTGGCTTGGGCGCGAGAGGCGGAACGGCTGGGGGCCGGCGAAGTTCTGCTGACGAGCAAAGATTGCGACGGCGCGCTCAGCGGATATGATTTGCCGCTGACCCGTGCGGTTGCCGATGCCGTATCAGTGCCGGTGATTGCCTCGGGGGGCGTCGGCCGTCTGGAACATTTTCTGCAAGGCATTGTGGAAGGCCACGCTGATGCAGTTTTGGCTGCCTCCGTCTTTCACTTTGGCACGTTCACCATTCCCCAGGTCAAGGACTATCTGGCAAGTCATGGGGTTCCGGTCCATTCGCGGCCGCGGCCGATGACGGCCCTTCCCCTCAAGAGGTGACACAATGAAAGAATTAGAAGAAGGCACAACCTTAACACTGGATTACAACAAGTTAACCAAAGCGGTTGCCGCCTGCCCCGGCGTGATTCCCGTCGCTGTGCAAAATGTGGATACCCGGGAAATTATTTTAATTGCCTACACCAATGAACTTGCCTTCAAGAAAGCCATCGCGGAACGAACGGCTGTTTTTTGGAGCACATCGCGCAACGAACTTTGGGAAAAGGGCAAAACCTCCGGCGAAACATTTGAATTGCTGGATGTCCGCGTAAACTGCGAGCAAAACTCACTGGTATATATCGTTCGCCCGCGCCGGGGCGGCATTTGCCACACGAAAAACAAGCAGGGAGAGCCGCGCAATTGTTATTATCGGCGGCTGGACTTTGAAACCGGCAAACTGATAAATCTAGACCCTTGATGCCATGACTCAACCCGCAAGCAAACCACCGCAAGCACCCGACCCCGCACGTTTCGCCGCCAATCGGCGCGTGGCGGTCTTTGTCGCGATATTCGCCATGTTGTTTGCCGGTGCCGTCGCTCTTGTGCTACGCGAAGAAAAGCGGCGCAGTCTGCTAATCCAGCCCAGCCCGCCCGCGGCTCCAACGGAAATTCCATTGCCAGCCGCGAAAACGCCGGCGGAAACACCCGGCCCAGGCGAGACCGCTCGGCCTCCCGCCCCAACCTCGCCAGCCCTGCAGCAAAGCGAGGAAATGGCCGCGGCGCTGGCGGCCTTCCGTGAAGCCGCCGAATTCATGAAAAGCCAGCGCTATGAGCTGGCGGAAGAACGCGCCGCCGCCGCCCTCCTCGCCTATCCTCAAATGGCATCCGCGCAACGCATGTTGGGCCTGATTTATATTCAACAAGGACGCATTCGCCCCGCAATTGCCATCTTGGAGGCCTCGCTCCGCAACGAACCCTTCAATCCCGAAGCCCTGACCAATCTGGCATTCGCTTACCTGCAAAACAACAACCCGCAACTGGCGCTTGAGCTGGTTGAAACTTGTCGCAGCCTCCACCCGACCTACACACCGGCCCTAATCCAGCACGGGTTGATTCTGCTGACCATGCGCGACTTCACTCAGGCCATCACCGTTCTGGAAGAAACAGTGGAAGCCTTCCCCGCCGTTCCCGGCCCGCGCAACAATCTGGCCATTGCCCTGTATCGTTCCGGCGACCACGCCGGAGCGCAGGAGCAATTGACCAAGGTGCTGGAAATAGACCCAAAGAATTTTTCCGCCCTGTTCAATACCGGCGCAATCTACGCTCAGGAAACCAACGCCCCTGCCGCAATCCCCTGGCTCCGCCAAGCCATGCAACAAATGCCCCTTCACCAATTCCGAACATATTTGAACGACACGGATTTGACCCCCATTCGCGAAACACCCGAATTCTTGGAATTTCTGGAAGAGTTGGACCCCGCATTCCCCGGCGCGCCTCCGCCGCCATAATGGTTTTCAGCCGATAGTCCGCTGAAGACTAATGAATACCCGCCACGGAGAGGTATAACTCCGAGAATTGCTTGAATATAATTTGCGGCGCATGCATCCGAACGACGGTTTCGCGTCCTTTTTCGCCCATGGTTCTCGCGCACGCTTGTTGCTGTAACAAGTGTACCCAAACTTTGGCAACTTCGTCAGGCGTGGCAGTGCGAGGCAAGAGGCACCCCCCGCCATCGCCAATTAACTCCCGATTGCCACCGCAATCGGTCGCAATCACCGGCAGCCCGGCGGCCATATATTCCAAAATCGTATTGGAAAGGCCTTCATTGTGAGTCGGCACCAGCGCGCCAATTTCACATTGCCGGAGCAAAGCCGGCACATCATGAACATCCCCCAAAAAACAAACAGCCCCTTCCAGCTTCAGCGCCGCCACCTGTGCTTGCAAGGAGGCCATTTGCGGCCCATCGCCAGCGATAATCAAGACGGCCTCCGGAATATCCTTGCGCACCTGCGCCAAGGCTTCAATCAACAGCCCCACATTTTTTTCCGGGTCGAGCCGATTCACCACCACCAAGCGTCGCCCCGACAGCAACTGCTCACTTTTTGAAAACGGGAGTTGAGCTCGCGTATCAAAATCGTCCACATCCATGAGATTCGGAATGACCACGGCCTTATCGGGCGACAGCCCCTGCGCAACGAAATGCTCCCGCACCGCCAGACAGTTGGCCACCACGCGCGCGGCGCGGCAATCTGCCCGCCGCATGGCAGCCAGCTTCCATCGCGGATAGATTTGTCCCAAATCGCGTCGGCTGGTGGCCAGCGTAACACCCGCCAGTTGAGCCGCCAACTGCCCGAAAATCGCGGCATCGGCATCCCATGTGTGCAAGATGTCCGCTTTTGTTTCCCGCAACCAGCTCGCCAGTCGGCGAATTTCCCGCCATGTCTCCCACCGGACGGCATGGCGAATGCGGACCTCATGAACCGGCCCGCAAACGGCCTCTACATCATCAAGAAAAAAGCCGCGCCGGTGAAATACAGCCACCCGGTGCGTCTGCCCCTGTTGCGCCAGCCCTATCGCCATCCGCGCACACTGTCCTTCCGTCCCGCCCCGGATTAAGTCATATACCAAATGAGCTATGCGGGGAGCCGTCATCAGCGACCATCCATTTTTTCAGATGTCTTCAATAGCGGCTCAATCACCCGCCAGATTTCCTCCGCTGCCAGCCGAATCCCGGCATCATTCCAGTGCGTGTCATCCCGCCAATACAGGCGTTGCCTCTGCTCGGTCGCATTTCTAAACACGGGCATCAAATTGACCACCGGAATACCTTGGGCCTGAAGTCCCATTTCAATTTCCGCCAACAGTTGGTCCCCGCCGGCCAATCCCTGCTGGTCTTCACGCGACAACGCCCGCAGATGTATTTGCTCCTTTTCAGGGATGAGCAAAACCGTCAGGGTCTGCCCACGCGAGCGAAATTCATCGGCAATGCGCTGAACCACACCAACAATCGCCTGGGCATTCTCACCCGGCGTCAACAACGGAAGCACCCGCAAGTTTTCACGATAAAACAGCATCGGGCCGAATACCGGATCATCCCTCCCCACCACATCCCACGGCCATTCCTGGAATGCAAGCAACTTGATCTGGCCCCAAAGTTGTCGCCCGAAAAAGGCAAGGATGGACGTATTCGGCCAATCGCGTCGTACCCGGTCTGGCATCAGGTTATTCCACTGGATACTTGGCTTGGCTGGAGCGCCGATCTCTTTGTTGTGTGAAGTTTGGCGAAACCATGAGGCAATCGGCTGGCGCTGAAATAGTCCCGCGCCAAGTTCCCGTGCGGCTAAATCCCACACGACGATCGCAGGCTTCGGGTCCAAATGATCCGCCGCAAGATAGCGCCTCATCTCCAAGAAAGGACCCGCCGCCGCCGAGCCATGATTGTACACCGGGTGCCCGCTCACGTTGGATAACGCCTGAGCCACAGTTTGCGTTTCCTGCGAAACCAAAAAACTGTCGCCAAGCATCAGAATCGGATAATAGCCGGATGATGGCGACGCTTCGTTGAAATAGCCCCGTTCGTCACGATATGCGATTTTTTCGGCGTGAAACTCGGCATACCGTGCCGCCACTCGCGGAACGGGCACCATCTTGGTCAGTCCGCCCCCCGTTTCCGCTGGGACAACAAAAGATTCCGCCGTGCGCGCAGGTTGACCAGTGGCCACCGGAAGCGGCAGCCATTTATCCTGCCAGCGGAACTCCACCAATCGCACAAACCAATCCCCCGTCAACAGCGCCAACCAGAAAAGTACAGCAACAATCGCCCATCCGCGCACATAGCGTGGCGACGCCGTCGCAAAGCTGTTCAGTAAATTGGGGTGTTCGTTACGGGTTGCCATGGCTCATTAGAATTGAAAATACAAGAAGGGGGAACTGGTATTGACCAAAAATACGCCCACGCACAATAAAAAGAGCATTGCCAGCGCAACCAACAACCCGGCGCGTGGCTTCCAACTGATTTCCCAGGTGTTACGGGCGAAAAAGACTAAGGCCACTCCGATGAGGCCGATGCCCCAATTCAACAACGAAGAACCGACCATTGGATAGACATCGCCCCACCCATTCAGCCCCGCCAACCCGCGAAACATAGTCGCGGCTACATCCAAAGTTGGCGCGCGAAAAAGGACCCAGCCCATCATGACGATGACAAACGTCATCAATATCTGCAACGGTTGGGGGAGTCGCCATCCGATCCCGCGCTTGCCATTCCATCGCTCCAAGGCCAGCCACAATCCATGATAAGCTCCCCAAAGAACAAACGTCCAATTCGCCCCATGCCACAAGCCGCCCAGCAACATCGTGAGAAACAAGTTAATATATGTCCGCACGGACCCCTTTCGGTTTCCGCCCAACGGTATATATAAATAGTCCCGTAGCCAGGAGGAGAGCGAAATGTGCCAGCGCCGCCAAAAATCGGTGATGGAAATCGCCTTGTACGGCGAATGAAAGTTCTGGGGAAACTGGAAGCCCAGAAGCAATCCCAGCCCGACCGCCATGTCCGAATAACCACTAAAATCAAAATAGATTTGCAGGGTGTAGGCCAGCAGTCCGCTCCAAGCCCCCGCCAAGCCAGGCGCAGCATGAGAAAAGGTCCATTCCGCAATGAGGGCGACCGCATCCGCAATCAAAACTTTTTTGGCCAACCCCAGCACAAACAAAACAATCCCCGCGCCCGCCTTGGCCCACGTATGGCTCCGTTTCCGGAGCTGTTCGTCAATTTCATGATACCGGACAATCGGGCCCGCCACGAGTTGCGGGAACAGGGACACATAGCAGGCGAAATCAATGAAACTGCGCGCGGGTCGGGCGTGGCCGCGATAAATATCAATCGAATAGCTCATCGCCTGAAAGGTGTAGAAGGAAATCCCAACCGGCAGCACCAAATGCAAAAGCGGCACCAACGAGCTTTCGGCGCCCAGCCATCCGGTAATCTGATTGATGGTCGCGGCACCCAAATCGTAATATTTGAAGAAGCCGAGGATAGATAAATCGCTGATAATTGAAAAGCGCAGCCAGCGCTTCCGAACTTTTGGGTTGGTCGCCGCTGCGATGCGCCCCCCGGCAACGTAATCAATCGTAATCGTCAAAAGTAGCAGGCTGCAAAAACGATAATCCCACCAACCATAGAAAATGAAACTGGCCAAAACCAACCACGCATGCCGCCACACTTTCGGCAAAAGCAGGTAGTAGCCGACCAGAACAATCGGTAGCAGAGCAAACAGGAATTCATAGGAGTTGAACAACATAAAGTTATCCCGGCAGACCGGCCTTCCGCTCCATTCGTGTCCACTCTTCTCGCTTTAAAACACCGAACAATGCCGACGCGGAACCAGCCAGCATCATCATCGGGGCATTCCATGCTCCAGGACTGAAAAAACCGCCCACGGCAAACGCAACCGCTTGCATCTGAAAGGTCCAGCCGAGGTCCCGCACCCCGGGCCAATCTCGGGTATGCCGTCGCACCCAATCGCCAGCAAAAAACAGGATGCCAATAAAGCCGACATAAAGCCCCATGCCGATCAGGCCCATTTGCCGCCCCGCCATGAGTATTTCGCAATGCACCTGCCCACTGGCCATCGGGAAACGATCCGTGTATTTGGATGCATCCGGATTGACTCCAACGCCAAAAAACAAATGTTCTTTAATCAGCGCCCACGTGTCGCGATTTTTCGCCTGGCGCTCTTCCGCACTCTGCTCATCCTGAGTTGGAGGCCGGTACGCATCTTCCTTCTTGCCGAAACCTAAAAAGGAAGCCGCCGATTGCGGAATCGTCCGAAATCTTGCTTTGTTCCGCTCCCCGGTGAAAGGATAAATCATGATCACCACAACCGCAGTCAGGATTAAGGTTTTCCAGCGCCGCCTAGCGTAATGGGGCAACAAGAAAATTCCAAGAAATACGAGAGTAACCATTCCCGTTCGGCTGCCGGTTTCGAAAACAATCCAAATAGCCGATAACGCACAAGCCAGAAAAAACCACTGTATCCACTTTTTAGGCGCCTGTTGATAGGCATATAAATAAATGGGCAGGAACACGCACATCATATAAGCAAAGCCGTTGGGATTTTCGATCAGGGAAACGGCCGCGCCCAGCAGACGGTCACCCGCATAGGTTGCGCCTACTGCCGACAGCCGCAAACCGCCCTTGATCCACCACAAGGTGCTGAACAACGCGGTCATCTGCACTGCCCACACGCGCTCAACTGTGTCAGCCATGGCTTCAATCATGATTAACAGCAACGAGTTTTTGATCAGAATATCTAAATAGGGATTCCACGCAGGTGATTTCTGATAAACCCCAAAATATTGCGACAGTGTCGCAAAAAACATTAACGCCAGCGCCAGAATGGTGGCCGGACCCAAGCGGACAATTGGTCGGCGTTCTTCAAGGCAGGCCAGAATATGTAAGCCGACGCCAATAATAAAAGCCAGGTTGGCAATTCGCAGGGGCCATAGAAAGGTGAAGCGGTTTTGGGGCTGGACCAGCAGAATGCAAATGTACCAGAGAATAAAGCGAAAGCTCCACAGGTTCATCAGATAGTCCCCCCATGTCTGCCGAAAGCTGTCTCAACAGGCGGATCGGCATTCTCCTGACAGGGCGGCAGGCCTTTCATCCCCTCGCAACCCATTTATCCAACTACACCAGTCGCGTGAACCAGCGGCACCAAGAGCGACTCTTGATAAAGTTTCTGGATCATTTCGACATCCAGACCGTGGCCCGACTTATAGGAAATGACATCGCCGACAAACAAGCCGTCCTCAATCAGCGCAATCGCCGCCAACAAATCCAAGGTGGCGCGATGCCAAACCGCCTCCAGCGATTTCCCGTTGTGTTGCAGCAGCGGCTTATTCCAATACCCCAGCCGCCCGGCAATCAGCAAATTTTCGAATGAATACCCCAAATTGCGAATATCCGCGAATAACAGCCCGATAGTCTTGCAATAGAACATTTTCATCGCCGTACTATTGGTGCGCGCGGTGGCCCCATAAGCAAACTTTTCCGGGTCCACGGCAAACCGAATGCGCTGTTTCCCAATCGCGGTTTTGAAATCAACCGCGACATCCAGTTTCAGCATCGGTCGCTCGGGATCAGCCGGCGCCAGCGTCAAGAAGCCCCCGTTCCGATTCGCCACGGTAACCGGCTCGCGCACAGTCACAAAAGTGGCCAGCCGATTAACCGGACGAACGCCCGCCGATTGCAGGGCTTCCACCAAATCCTGACTGCCGTGATTAAATAGAGGTGGGTCGCCAGAATTGATTTTAATCAGCAAATTATCAATGCCCAGACCCATGCGCAGGGCAATCATGTGTTCCGCCATACGGATATAATTATGCGGGGACCCACTGCGCAAAACAATATTGCTAACGACATTTCCGGTTGTCCACACATTATGAATCGAGCAGCGCACAGGCAGACACTCGGGCAAATCCGTGCGCTCAAACCACCAGCCCTCCAGATCCGTTGGGCAAAGGGTCAGCGTGCGGATGCTTTTCCCGAAAAAAGTGCCACGCCCCTGCACGGACACCTCCCTATCAATCGTGGTCTGGGCGCGCGCCAAACGAATGGGGCGCGCCTCATCCATCATGTCCCAATCCACGGGCTGCTTTTGCCAAGCGCGCACGCCAGCATCCAATGTCTCAGGCTGACCACTTAATAATTTGCCGACGGGATTCTGTAACATGGTTCAATCCTGCGCAATTTTTCCGAAGGTGACAAATCCTAATTCGCAGGCCAGCGCCTCGCTTTCTTGGCTGGCGTCATAAACCCGCCACAAGACGGGACGCGAGCCAGCCAAAGCGTGTTGGCGGCGCATTTCTTCGGGCTTCGCGCTTTCGCAAACCAAGGCATCGGCATAAAAAGTGGTAAAGGGCGCCATCGGCCCGGCATCGCTGACCAGCACGCAGACCCCTTTTTCTTTCAGCACACAGGCCACCGCCGCAATCGCCTCCACCTCGGCATGGCGGACATCCACGGCGGAGCGCGAATCTCCTTCCGCCCAAACAGCCGGATAATCGCACAGATGCAACGCGCGCGGATTGTAATCCAGTTGTTCCGGCGTGCCCATCGCTCGAATCCAGACCATGGGCGAGGAGCTGGCCAGTGCAGCTTGCAACAGCGTTCGCCCGCGATTCTGCCCCAGCCCCAGCATGACTTCCATATCCGGGTCGGGATTCACAACTAGACTCGCGGCATCCCCATCCGTCGTCAGCATCCACTCACCGGCGGCATTCTGAGCGGCGCAACTGAACGCGCTGGTCACCCAGTCCTGCGTGGGCAACAGACCGGACGTTAGTAGCATCAGATATTGTAAGTAATCATACGAACTTCGGAAGCCGCCCGGATGAGAACTGCGCAGATAGGCCGGCTCAAACGCGGGCAGGCCCGCTGCAACCAGCTCAACCCAATTGTACGGCAGCGGCAGAATGGGGCTGGCCCGAAGCAATCGCTCGCCCACGCCTTGCATAGCCTCATCGGCATCGCGAGCTGGCCAGGCTACGGCTTCCAGAGAGAAAGTCGCCCACCGTGGAAAATTCCCCGTCTCTCTTGTCACGGCTAAATCATACTCCATGCCAATTTGATTCGGCGGCTCGGTCACCGCGCGAAAACGGCGCGGCTCCTTCAGGTCCATCAGAAGCGCCACCGCTAAGCCATCGTGGACGGATACAATCGCCGGCGGCAATTCATCTTGAATGGCGGGAACACCTACAGCACCCGTTTGGAGAAAAACCCGCACACGCAAGCAACGTGATGCGCTCTCCTGCAACATAATGCGGCCATGCATTTGCACGCGGTCATTGTCCAATGGTGTGACAATCAGACTCCAATCCAGACCCGCATCATCCAGTGAACCGGAATAGAGCCGCGCGTTGCCCGCTTCGGCGGAAAACAATCCGCCCTCACGTGCGCGCCGCATCGGCTGAACGTCCCAGCTCTGCCCAGTCGCCGCATCTTCGATCCGCAAGGAAAACTCAACCGCTCGCCCGGCCAGATCCAATGGAAAAAAACCGGACGGCTGGCCTTCCTGATCAAAAACCACTGACCATCGGCGAGAGCGTAACAAGTTGTCATAAAGCACCGACAACGAACGAACCACGCAAAGACCAAATGGATTGCCCGTGGTGGGCAGGCGCGCCGCGCCCAAAGGTAGCATGTGCGCCTCATCCAGACTCAGAGAATGCTCGCCCCACTCCAAGTTGGTTGCGTTGGCCGGGATGCGCCCCATCCAAATTCCATTGGTAAATACCCAGGAGGAATCAAGCGGTTCTATTTCAGCAGGAAGCCCGCGAACCGCGCCCCAACCGCCCCCCCCTTCATACAAAACAGGCGCCGCATGGACGAGTTGCGCCCAAACCGCCAGCGGCAACAGCAACTGCAGCAAGCCGACAGCCCATCTAGGGCGCACCCGCGCGATTTCAATTCGCATTCCCCCGCCCCTCGGAGCGGACACGCATTTTGCTCCCAGAGCTACGCATGCCAAACCCTTGCAGCAATTTCAACTGATCACGCAAAAAAGCCGCTTTTTCATAGTTTTCCAACTCCACGGCACGGGCCAGCTCCGCGCGCAATGTGTCCGCCTGAGTCCGTGGGCGACGCTGATTCACTTGCCCCAACAGCTCGCGCAACGACTCCACTTCCGCCGGAGTTGCCGTCGGCGAGCCATCTTCATTGAGCGGTTCGAAGTTTTCAAAGTAAAAACTTTCCACATCAATCAAAGCTTCCCGGACGATTTGCTCGGCCTCGTCAAATTGATTCTCGGCCATGCTGATTTCAGCACGCGCGCGCGCATTCATCATGCGCATATACGGGTACAGTTGTGAGAACTGCCAGGCGACTTCGTCGTCCTCCGCATATTCCGCCACAAAGTCCACAAGGTCCAGATTGTGGTCGCTGTCCGCCGCCATGCCAGCCCAATCGCCCAAGGCATGATACGCCATCAAACGGTAGTAGTACTGCGTAACCTCCTGCTGCAATTCCGCGCAGGCGTTGGCATCCAAGCCATACGGCAAGGTATTTCCCGGCGCATACGTCTCTTCGTTCAAATAAAATTCGCGTAGCGATTCAAAGCCACGGGGCCGGACGCCATCCGGGCGGCCGGTGGGCTCCATTTGAAAAACACCCAAGTCGAGCCGCAACTGGATTTTTCGCGAGCCATCGGACGCCTGAATCCAACGCGCGCGCACTTCGTTGGAATCATAATCCCAACCCGCGACGATGTCAGCGATATCCTTGCTCATGAGCAATTTCCTTCCAACGGAAAAAGGCCCCGGTCGGAAAGCCGACCGGGGATAATATTTCGTTAAACCAGCGAAAAATTACTTGGCCGCTTCGGGCGCAGCATCCGCCGCTTTTTTAGCGGCTTTTTTGCCCTTGGAGGCCTTTTTTTCGGCCTTTTTCGCACCTTTTTCGGCTTTTTCAGCCTTCTTTTCGCATTTTTCAGACTTTTCGGCTTTCTTTACGCTTTTCTCAGCCTTGCCAGCCTCTTTTTTGGCTTTCTTGGCTTTTTTCTCAGCCTTGGCCTTGCAATCCGCGCTGGCGGCATCCGCATCTGCAGCCGCATCTGCGGCGACTTCCGCGCTCACAGCCGGTTGAGCGGCGGGCTCATCGGGAACAGCCGTAGCCTTCTTGCCGAACGGCCACCACCAAGCAGCGGAGACGCTCATCGCCGAAGCCAAAACAAGTGCCAACATCATTGTCATCAGTTTTTTCATCATGTTCCTTTCCAATCTAAGTGATTTGTCGAACGACAGGCACTATACAACATCTGGACACCGAGGCAAGCCATGAACAGGCCGCGCACCGGAGTTATTGGCCATAAAAAGCCGCGATAGCCGCAACTACCGCTTGAGCCATTTCCCCGGTCAAATCGGGATAAATGGGCAACGCCAGTGTTTCCTTGGCCGCTCGCTCGCTTTCGGGGAAATCGCCGACCTGATAACCGAGATCGCGGAAGCATTCCTGCAAATGCAGCGGAACAGGATAGTAAATCTCCGTGCCGATACCACTGGTGCGCAAATGCGCAATCAACTCATCACGACGCTGGGCGCGAATGACATACTGATTAAAAATATGCCGATTCGTACGCGCAACAGGCAACTGAATCCTGCCCGCCGCGACCAACCCGGACTCGGCAAACAAATCGGCATAACGCGCCGCATTGGCCTGCCGCCCCGCGGTCCAGCTATCCAAATACTTCAATTTAATCGTCACTACGGCCGCCTGCAGGGCATCCAGCCGGAAATTGCCGCCCACGAAATGGTGGTAATACTTCGGCTCCGAGCCATGATTCCGCAAAATTCGGGCCTGATGCGCCTTGGCATCATCTTGCAACGTAAGCATCCCGCCATCGCCAAACGCGCCGAGATTCTTGGAAGGGAAAAACGAAAAGCAACCATAATCGCCAATGCTGCCCGCGCGCTTACCGTTCCATTCGGCACCGATAGCCTGGCAGGCGTCCTCGATAACAATCAACCCCTTTGCGCGCGCCACAGCCATGATGGCATCCATATCCGCCATTTGTCCGTAGAGATGCACCGGAATAATGGCCTTGGTGCGCGGGGTGATTGCCGCCGCCAGTTTTGTGGCATCCAAGTTGTAGGTCTCCGCGTCAATATCCACGAAAACCGGCCGCGCACCCACCCGCACAATCGCGCCCACCGTGGCAAAAAATGTGTAAGGCGTCGTAATGACCTCATCGCCGGGGCCGATGCCCTCGGCCATCAAGGCCACGAGCAGCGCATCCGAGCCCGAAGACATGCCCACGCCGTGGGCGGCACCGCAATACGCGGCCACCGCCGCCTCGCATTCCGTCACCTTGGGGCCTAGGATAAAAATCTGCGATTCACAGATTTCGCGCAAAACCGGCTCCACTTCGGCGCGAATTTGGTTGTATTGCGGCTTCAAATCCAGCAACGGCACATTCATGGCATCTCCTCGTTAAGAAAACACATAACAGCCCTCGAAAGTGGCATACCCCGAAGGAGAAATCACGCAAAATCGTTCCATGAAATGAAAATAACTCCAAGAATAGAAATTACCGACAATTTGTCATATTTTTTGCTGTTTTCAATAATTTTATGTTATTCTTTTCCCTGCAAATGGTTACAAATTATCCATCTAATGGTTAATTAACCATTATAATTTCCATAATGATGAAAATTGCCCAGTTTTTGACATTTTTTAGAAAATTTATCTAAAGATTTGTTAAGTATGAATTTTTAGCCAAAAAATCGCAACAACCTGCATATTTTTTCGCAAATTTGATATATTTTCAGATTTTAACGTCTCAAATCATTATTTTATTGGCAAAATTCGCATATTTATAAAATTCCTGTCATCAAAATAGGATTTTTTACTTTGGGGGAGCCACCGGAAGCCTGCGGGGAGAAAAAAGTAAAAAATGTGCCTTATTTGACATTTTTCTGGACAGAAGCGGCCTTTGAGGTAGGATGTGGATGTTTCAATGAAACCTTTCGTTCAGCTTTGTGCTGCAGTTCAGACCCGGAATTTTTCCGGGTTTTTGCTCCATCCACGACTGGATTCGAGCCTTTTGTTGGGGCAGACCGCCCTCATCACAACTTTTCTGGCCGATGCCGCAGTTGCGGTCCCGACACCGGCCAACGCCAGCAACTTGGCGGTTTGAGACCAACCTAACCCACTCGAAACCGCACACCACTCATCCAGGTCTGCTTGCACCCTGCGGGGGCTTTGCGTCCCCAAATGAATGAACATTAAAATACTGGAACTCACACCTGAACGTCTTCCCGAATCTGCTGAACTATTAACCAACGTATTTCACAGCTTGGAGCCCCTAACCGCGGCTTTGCATTTGCCGCGTGATTGCTACGCCAATTATGTCCGCGCCGTCTGCGAGTATTGCCTTGACGACCGTTTCGCCGTCATCGCGCTGGACCAGGAAACCGACCGAGTGGCCGGTGTGGCGTTGGGTCTGGATGATGGCAAATATCAACAGACCCGCCATGTGATCCCCGCGGAATACCGCGCGGCCATGGATCAAATTGATGATTTCTTTGAACGACTGGACCAGCCGTTGGCGCTGATTGAAGGCCAGTTGACATTTGTGTTTTATCTGGCCGTGGCGCCGGACTACTGGCGTGCGGGCATCTCTATTGCCATGCTGACGCGGCTGGAAGAAATCCTGCGCGACAAGAATTATGAGTATATCGCCACAGAGGCGACCAACCCGAAGTCGGCGGGAGCATTCCGCAAGCAGGGCTATACGGAAATCAACCGGCTGGCGTATGCGTCGGGCGCGGGTCCCTTTGCGGCTCTTCCCGGCGACTGCACGCTCTTGCTGAAAAAGCTGGCGTAAGTAGCCGACTGGCAGTTGCCTGACGGCTGACCCATGCGGCCGAGTTTAACCCAGTGGGGGTGTCTGGCCGTGGCTTGTGAGCCGTCGCGCCGTCGGGTGATTCCGCTACACTCATTGCTGGATCGCGAGCTACGCTTCATCGTCCGGCGGGCGAGCAATCGTCACCTGATCGGCCGTGTCATCCAGACTGTCAAACGCTTCTTCGGCGCGCCGGATTTCCATTACTATGCCTTGGCCTCCGGCATTGCCACGCTCTTCTCCCGTCTGGGCCGTTGGAAACCACCGCCCAACCCCGCCGATGGGTTCCAATTGACCTGGCCCTTCCTCTTGGCCTGAAAAACGGGAGATTGTCCTCGCCCCCCAAGACACTCGCCCCCAAGATTTGACATTTTTCCGGGGAAAGCCTAGATTTTCCCTCAGAACCCAGTTTTTTGAAAGGTATTGCCATGCAAATGACAGTAAGGGATGCAGCCAGAGCGCTGAGTGTGGCCGAAAAGACGGTGTACCGCTGGATTCAATCGGGTGGATTGCCGGCGTATCGGGTGGCGGGGCAGTATCGCATCAATCGCGCCATGCTGTTTGATTGGGCAACGTCCAAACGCATCAATTTCACGATGGATTCCGACGCGGAAGAGCCGGCGGTGGCGCCCCTGCCGGGTCTGGGGCTGGCTCTTCAAAATGGGGGCATTCACTATCGGGTCAGCGGCGACACCAAGGAAAATGTGCTCCTCTCGGTGGTCAACTTGCTCAAGTTGCCGGATCAGGTGGACCGCAGTTTCCTCTACGAAGCGTTGCTTGCGCGCGAGCGGTTGCAATCCACGGGCGTGGGCGATGGGATTGCCCTGCCGCACGTTCGCAACCCAGCGGTGCTGGACATTACTACGCCGTTGGTTTGCTTGTGTTTTCTGGAAGCGCCCGTTGAGTTCGGCGCGCTGGATGGCAAACCCGTGCGGATTTTGTTTTTGCCGATTTCGCCGACGGTTCGCATCCACCTGCACCTGCTGTCGCGGATTTCCTTCGCGTTGCGCAACCCGGCGTTCAAGTCGCTCATCACCAACGAGGGCCGCCGCGACGAAATTATCGCCGCCGCTCAGGCGCTTGACCCCGAATCGGACTGATTTTTCCATTTTTTGAGCGTTTTCGCCTCGCTTGAGCGCTTTCCGGCGACTTTTCGCCAATTCTTACCTATTGGCGGTAATTTTTGCCGGTTTCAAACGTTTGGAAGCAAAATTTTGTGATTTGGGGATGATTTTGCGCTTTTTTGCCAAAACCCTTGCGTTTTTTGAGGTTTGGGGCAGAAAATCGGGCGCATTTCCGCGCGCGCGCGATATATATGCGGAATAGACTTGACTCGTTGCTAAAACGGTTTATCCTGACACCCCAAAATCTGCCTTTTCGTTTTAGTGTGGAATCCGCTTGGGCTTTCGTGCTATCGTTTGGGCGGTCTGGTTCTGCTCACCTTTTAGGCGTTTTTAGGAGTATATGTTTGCTTTTATTGTTACGTTTCTGTTTTCAGGCGGAGTATACCTGTTATTGACCGCCGGTTCCGGCTCTGTGCTGGGATTTTGGGCCCCGCAAGAGCTTTGGGTGGGGCTGGTGATTTCGCTGGCGGCCGCGCTGATGGCCCGGAATTACTTTTTCCGCACCCGGCGACGCCCCTTGGACTATCTGCGCCGGTGGGTGCGGGCCGTGGCGTATGTGTTCGGCCCGTTTTTCGCGGAACTGACCAAGGCCAATCTGGATGTGGCCTATCGCGTGCTCACGGGACACATGCGGCCGGGGATTGTCCGCGTGAAGACCGGCATGAAAACCGATGCCGCCACTTTGCTGATGGCCAACTCCATCACGCTGACCCCCGGCACCTTGACCGTGGATATTGACGAGGAAACCAACGACCTGTTCATCCACATGATTGATGTGCCGGAGGGCATGGAAAACCGTGACTCGATTGAGGTGGAAGAACTGTTCTCGTTGTTCAATTGCCCGAGCTGGGTCCGGAGGATCGCAGAATGAGCCCGTGGATGTTTGTCGTGACCGTTCTGGCCGGCTTGATTTTGTTGGCGATGGTTCGCCTCATCCGCGGGCCGACATCGGCGAATCGGGTGGTGGCGATGGATGCCATCAACACGCTGGTGGTGGCGATTATGATTGTGCTGAGCGTGGTGTTCAAGCAGGTCATTTTTATTGATGTGGCGATTGTGTACGCCCTGCTCTCTTATGTGGGCGTGTTGTTCATCGCCAAATATCTCGGAGGTGAGCTGTGATCTGGAACGTGTTCATCGGGCTGTCCCTGCTCATCGGGCTGGTGGCCAATACTCTGGGCATTGTGGGCGTTTTGCGCTTCCCGGATGTCTATACCCAGCTTCACGCGGAAACCAAAGCGACCACCTTCGGTTCCATTTTCACGTCGCTGGCGGTCATTTTGTACGGAATAAGCAAATTCTGCCAAACGTCGGACGGCCAATACGTCACGCTGATTTTGCACGCGCTGATTGCGGTTGTGGTGCTGGCCATCACCAATGCCACCGGCGCGCACGCCATCGCCCGCGCCACGTATCGGCGCGGCCACCGCCCCGTCAAGGCCGTCGTGGACCATCTGGAGGGCTTCTCGAAATGACGCCGTATCTATTCTTTCAAGGGCTGGTGCTGGCGGGCCTCATCGTCAGCGGCATTCTGGTGGTGACCTTCAAGGACCTGCTGGCGGCGGCCATCGCCTCGGGGGCGTTCAGCCTGCTGCTGGCGCTGGAGTTCTACCTGCTCCAGGCGCCCGACGTGGCCATCGCCGAAGCCGGCATTGGCGCGGGCCTGACCACCGCCATCTTCATCATCGCCATTCGCGGCACCAAACGCTACGAGGAGGAAGAATAATGCGCACCGCCCTTTTCTGCGTCATTTTGCTGGTGCTGGCCGGCGGCCTGCTCCTGATGGCCACGGATTTGTCGTTCGGCCATCCCCTGCGCTCCGACATGGATGACTATTTCATTCGCCACGGCCAGTACCAAACCGGCGTGAACAACATCGTCACCTCCATCGTGTTTGATTTTCGCGGTTTTGACACGCTCGGCGAGGCCACCGTGCTATTCACCGCCGTGCTCGGCGTCGGCCTGATGTTCCGCAAACTCCATTCGGGAGAAGAATATGAAAATGACTAAAATCGTGCGCACCACCGCCGATGCGTTCTATCCGTTCTGCCTCGTCTTCGGGCTGTATGTGGTCACGCACGGCCACCTGACGCCCGGCGGAGGCTTCCAGGGCGGCGCGGTCATGGCCACCGGCACGGCGCTGCTGATTGTCAGCCGCAGCTACCGCGAAATCACCGGCCGTCTGCGCCAGACCATGCTGAAGCTGTGCGAAGCGTTCGGCCTCATGCTCTTTTTGCTGGCGGGCCTGCAAAGCCTCGCCAACGCCCGCCCCTTTTTAGGCAACTGGCTCACGCAAACCGGCGGCTTCGTCGGCTCGGTCGTCAGCTACGGGCCCAATCCGGGCTCGCTGGATACCGGCGGCCTGGTTCCGCTGCTCAACGTTGGCGTGGGGCTGGAAGTATTCGGCGGCCTCACCCTCATCATTTTGTGCATGCTGTCCGGCATAAAGGAGGACCGCCCGTGATGACCCGCCTGTTCCTGGCGCTTCCCTTCGTAACCGTGGTGATTCTCATCATCCTCGGCCTGGGCGCCATGCTGTTCAAAAAGAATTTAATTAAAATCCTCCTGGGCCTTTCGCTGATGGAGTCTGCCGTCAACCTGCTGCTGGTGGTTATTGGCTACCGTCAGGACAGCGTCGCGCCCATCTTTACCAATGTGCCCAGCGGCGAAATGGCCATGCCCACCGTGCAGGCGCTCACGCTCACCTCCATCGTCATCGGCGTGGCGACCTCCGCCATGATGCTGTCGTTCGCGATGGTGCTGTACAAGCGATACGGCACAGTCAATGTCTTGGAAATCAGGAAGCTCAAACATTAACATGCAAACGTTCCTTATCAGTCATTTGCCGGCGTTGTTGGTCGCCCTCCCCTTGCTGTGCGGTTTTTTGATGCCGGTGATTGGCCGCGCGGGGCCGCGCGTGCGCAACGGCTGGGTGCTCCTCGGCGGAGCGCTCACCGCCATCACGGGCCTGCTTCTGGCCATTCAGGTGCTTCGCTTCGGCCCGGTGACCTATGTGTTCGGCGCCGCCCACACCACCCAAACGCTGGCCGAAAATCCCGCCGCCGCGTTCCCCATTCGCATCATGTTTGAAATTGATGCCCTGGGCGCGCTGATGATTATCAACACAACACTCGCCACGCTGGCCGTCATCATTTACTCCGTCGCCGCCGAAGCCAAACAATCCGGGCTGGATATGTTTTACGCCCTGTTTTATCTCCTGATTGCCGGCGTCTATGGCATGGTAGCCACGGGCGACTTGTTCAACTTCTTCGTTTTTCTGGAAATCACCTCGCTGGCGGGCGCGGCTCTGGTGGCCTATCGCATTGACCGCGGCGTGGCCGTGGAAGCCGGCCTGAAGTACGCGCTGCTGAGCACCCTCGCGGCCCTCGCCGTGCTGACTGCCATCGGCATTCTGTTCGGCCAATACAACGCGCTCAACATCGCGGCTCTGGCCTCCCGCCTGCAATTCACCCCGCTCGATAAAGTCGCCCTGTGCCTGCTGATTGTTCCGCTGGCCATGAAATGCGGCGCGGTGCCCATGCACTTCTGGACTCCCGACGTCTACACCACCGCCCCCTCCTCCGTCACCGCGTTTCTGGTGATTTCCAGCCAGGCCAGCCTGTACGGACTTTTCCGCGTCCTCTTCTCGCTCTACGGCGCCATGCTCTCGTGGGCCACCTTCGGCTGGTTCCTGATTATCCTCGGCGTGTTGTCCGCCTTCATCGGCGTGACCATGGCCATCCCGCAAAAGGACGTCAAACGCCTCATGGCCTACCACGCCGTTTCGCAAACCGGCTACATGCTGCTGGCCGTCGGCGTCGGGCTGGCCGTGCTGGGCAACGCCTCGGCGCTGGCCAAATTCGGCCGCGCGGCCATCGCGGGCGGCCTCTTCCACATCATCAATTACGCCTCCTGCAAAGGCCTCCTCTTCCTGACCGCCGGCGCGATTTTCCTGCGCACCGGCACGCGCAATCTCAACCGCCTTGGCGCGCTGGGCCACGCCATGCCCGTCACCATGGTGCTATTCATGATTGCCGCCCTCGCCATCGCCGGCATTCCCCCCTTCAACGGCTTCGCCTCCAAGCTGATGATTTACCAGTCGGTCTTCCACTTCTCCCCGCTCCTCGCCATCGTCGCGATGATTGTCAGCATTCTCACGCTGGCCTCCTTCGTCAAAGTTTTCCAAGCCCTGTTCATGGGCCCGCGCCGCCCCGAATTCGCGAACGTCCGCGAAGTGCCCCGCCCCATGCTCATCGGCATGAGCGTGCTCGCCGCCTACATCGTCATCGCCGGCATCTTCCCGCAATTCTTCGTGACGCGCATGATTGCCCCCGCCGTCAACGCCCTGCTGGACCGCGCCGGCTACATCGCCACCATTCTCGGAGGAATCTGATATGGCCCTTTTCCAAACTCTGAAAACCGCCGCCGGCGTCTGGAATCCGCTCCTGTGGCTCATCGCCCTGGCGGTCGCCATCGGCATCGGCCTCTACATCCGCTCGCGCGGACGCGCCGACAGCCGCCAAGGCCCCGCCCGCGAACCCTTCATCTCCGGCAACCCCGAACCGGAAAACGCGGGCGCGCACATCCCCGCCACCAACCTCTACTGGGGCTTCACCGAAGCCCTCAAAGGCTGGTATCAAAAACTCCTCCCCATCCACACCGGCGTCCTCACCGACTATGTCGCCTGGTTCCTGGGCGTCATGGCCCTCACCTTCATCATTGCTTTGGCAGGATAACCCCCCACCATGAAACTTTCCCAAACACTCGGCAAATCCCTCTGGGCCTTCATGTTCAATTCCGGCTCCTGCAACGGCTGCGAAATTGAAATGGTCGCCTGCGTCACCCCGCGCTACGACCTCGAACGCTTCGGCATCAAGCTCGTCGGCACCCCCCGCCACGCCGACCTGCTCCTCATCAGCGGCCCCGTCACCCGCAACATGGTGCCCCGCCTCAAACTCGTCTATGAGCAAATCCCCGACCCCAAAATCGTGGTTTGCTGCGGCGTCTGCGGAATCTCCGGCGGCGCATTTTACGATTCCTATAACCTCGTCGGCCCGGTGGACCAGATTATCCCGGTGGACATGTATGTCCCCGGCTGCCCCCCCCGCCCCGAAGCCATCATTGATGGCGTCGTCAAAGCCCTCGCCCGTTTGGAAGCCAAGGAAAAAAATGCATCATGACGAAGCTGCTCACGCCCCAGGAAATAGCTGACACCCTCCAAGCCGCCGCCGGCGCGGGCTTTGAATCCGCCCGCTGCACGGAATGGGCCGAAGGCATCAAAGGCAAAACCAGCAAACAGGTTTGGCTGCGCATCTCGCGCGAATCCCTGCTCCCGACCCTCGAACGGCTCGTGCAAATCCACTTCCCCCACGTCTCCGTCATCGCGTTCGCCGATGTCGGCGACGCCGTCGAACTCATCTACCAATTCCATGTCTACTGGGGCATTCCCCACGAAGAAATCCTCGTGGTATTCACCGTCCCGCTCCCCAAAACGGACCTGAAAGTCCCCACCATCACCGGCATCATCCCCGGCGCGCTCACCAGCGAACGCGAAAAACAGGAAATGCTCGGCATCGAAGTCGTCGGCATCCCCGACGGCCGCCGCATGTTCCTCCCCGACGACTTTCCCCAAGGCGTCTACCCCTGGCGCAACGACGAAACCGGAATCCCCGACGGCATGATTAAAGAACTCTGGGCCACCGGACGCGACACCGTCCCCGCCCCGGAGCCACCACCGCCACCCCC
>DBPO01000036.1 GCA_002304915.1 Verrucomicrobia bacterium UBA1418 | reverse complement strand
GACTTCCCCCAACGCTGATTTTCCTTCACGAACCACGGGCAGCCCCACGCACCCCCGACTCGGCCAAAAACTTTGCCAATGCCCGAAATTAGTGTGTGGCGGCTAGCCTAGTCGCTTCCTTAAAAAATCACTTGTCTTGCAGAAGACGCTCTGACCCCATTGGGATAAGACCCAACTCAATTAGTCATCAACGATCAAGCTCACCGGCGGCGATTAGCCGTCCAGTAAGGCGTCTTGTTGTGCATCATTATGGTCCAATCAACAGTTCAGGGGCATATCGGATTATAAAACGGGCCACATCAGAACCGGCTATAATGTCAATTACCTTTCCCGTCTTTTCGAAAGCCTCTCGGACACGATCTTCTAATTGTTCTGTTTTCTCGGCAGTAGTTATGAGGAGGCCACCATCTGCATTATATTTGGCAATGCCCTCTTCTATCTGAGAAACAGCCGTAAGATCGTAATGGTCTCCTTCGTACGACTTCGCCTGGACAATAATTTTACTGGTTAGACTTACACCAATGATTGGATTCTGAAACTCTACAATTAAATCCGCACCATGATCGGTTCTCCATCCAAAACCGTTTTGTATTGACTCAACATTAGGCATTTCGTCAAATACTCTCTTAAGAAGGCGCTCGAAATCCTTGCTTCTGTTCATATCGTGTATCATAGTTGTCATCTTTGGAAGCAAGTCACACTTTACTTTCTCCCTGAGGTGAAGAATCCCCCGTAACTCGCCTTTGTTTTCGGAATATCTAGCTTCCCTAACATTCTCGAGCGACTTCAAAAAGTCATCAACCCTAAGCACTCTCTGTCCTCTGCGCATGGGAGATAGATTCACGGAGGGAAGAATATTCGGGTCATTTCGATCGAATTCGATTATCGTATCGGGATCTACGGGGATATAGTTGCAAAAATCAGTGCCCCACTTACAGTCTATGCCTTCGTCAAAGTCATAACCCCCCTTAGCCTGAACAGCAACACAGCGACCATAACGTGGGCTGTTTACATGAACGATCCAATCACCTTCACGTATACGGAGTAAAAATCCGTTCTTGCCGTGATAGTGTTCTCGCAGGTCCCCTTTTTGATCCCACATTCCAAATCTGGATTTTCCAGATTTTATCTGTTCGTAAACCTTTTCCCTCGCGTCCTTATCGTCTATCTTCGCAAATGCATATACTTGCATAGTCAACCTCTCTCCTGCTTTTTGTTGTTAACACTGTCTAATGCCAGCATGCACGCCTCCGCGCGCTCTTCTCATGCTTACAGCATGAATTATGGCGGAACCGTGCGCAAGGCTTTGGAGTTCACGCCTTGTGAACATGGGGGCAGGCATTTGCAGTCCACCGCCCCAAGAAGCAGGCAAGGCTTGACATGCAAGCACGCGGCAATCGCCGCGAGCATTTCAGCGCTGGGAAAACGCTTGCCGGATTCCCATTGGCTCCAGGTGGATTTGCAAACGCCGAGGGTTTCAGCGGCCACGTACATTTTCAGCCCCGACTGCTGCCGCAATCGTTTCAGATTGGATGCAAAAATCGCGCAAAGGCAATCGTGATGGAGAGTATTGGATTTTGTTTTTCGGGCGGGCATGGCGGAATCTGGAATCCGCACCGAAAAAGTGGCGCGAACCCCAACTCGTGTCTCCACTGAGGCACTGGCATGCCCATACCGAAACACAAAGCTGAAGCCGCGCCAATGGGCGCGCCTCCGCTCAGGTCGTCTCGGTATTAAAAACTGCCAGTTTTCAGTAGAAACGATACTGCGCGTTAACGCATTAAATTGTCAGATTAGCTCTTGGTTCTGGGCTTTCTTTCTTGTTTGAACTGCTGGAAATGCCACAGCGGCTTTCCCTTAACCGGAAAACTACCAGCCCGCCCTACCCCAATCAAGACGGAAAGCCCCTAAAAACGAACGTATCATTTCCGGTTTTGGTGGTATTCGCGGTTGCGGGCCTTTTGCGTCGTTTGCGTTAAATGGGGTTGGTTTGTTTTTTTTCTCGCGCGCCGGGCGCGGGCACCGGCGGCAGCCGCTCAAGCCGTGGCACAAGCTCGCCCCAAGCCAGTTTATCCGACTATGAATGGATAAACTCTGTCAGCCCCTTCTCGGATTGCCGGGCCGCGCGAGCTTGGCGCCTAATTTCTTCTTTGACCTTTTCGGGTTTTGAGACACGCCCAACATGCACGACTGGCGTCGAATCATCTGTCGAGAGAATCGTGACATTCCCAACGCCCATCAACCGTTGAATGATGCCCTGTCTCATGGAAACATCTTTGATGCGAAACAGCTCAAGCTCTTCAACTCTCCTGGCGATGAGTCCTGTTCGGACAAAAAAACGCTGATTCGTAAGTTTGTATTTCGTCGCTTTTAGCGCCCAACAGACACCGAGCAGAATGAATATACCGATGAACATCGGCAAAAGCATGATTCCAAGAAGAATCGCCACGATGAACCCTTTTGCCGAAGGACCAAACTCCATGATTGTGGTTTCTTCATGATTCATCGTCATCTCCTTGTGCTCCCGGAGTGCATTTGGGCGAAAAAATAGCGAAAAGGCGACTGTGAAGGATGGTACTGAATGTTTTTGGGGCGGTCATGGCAAAATTGAGGAATGTCACAGCGGCTTTTCCATGGCCGGAAAACTACCAGCCCGCCCTTGCCCCAATCAAGACCGAAACAGCCTCAAAAACGCCCCCAAATGGCCCCTTTCGCGGGATTTTTGCCCCGAAACGCCCCAAATTGCCAAAAACGGGCCGATTTTTCGTGGTTTTTGGGGCAAAATTCGCTCCCAAAAGGCTCGGCGGGCCATGCGCGGAAAAATTCGGAAAAAGTGTGCATAACTGGTCCTGATTTTTAACATTTTTTTTGCTTCTGTATCCTCTTGTACCTCAATATCTTAAGATAAAAAGTTACAAAGTTTGTTAAGTATTAAACGGCCTTTTCAAAAATTAAGTACTTGTAGCACAATGAGATAGATTTTGAACATTCCATAGTTAATTAACCATTAGATAAATTTTTCTAAAATAGCTGATTTTATTGGGTTTTCTGAATTAGAAAGGCTATCTAATGGTTAATTAACCATTAGATGACGTCGCATAATATCGCTCTTTTTTTGGGGGTGGGTCAGGGAAATCGCCGGGGGAAGAAGACAGAGATCAGAAAACAGAGGTCGGGGTTCGGGAAAAGAGGTGCAGAATGAAGAGATCAAGGGAAGTCACCGAAGGGGCGGCAAGGGGGCGTTGCGGGGGCGAAGAGAGCGAAAAGGGGTGGGGAGAGAAGACCCCCAAGGGTGGGCGATGGTTTTTCCTGAAACCTGGAACCTTCAACCTGAAACCGAAACGAACAGCCGCCCCCCCCCCGCGTTCAGCGCGCACGGCTACAAAACGGCCGGATGGGACACTTTGTGGCAAACGGGGGTGGAATTCCAAAGGGCGGGAGGCGCGTCCGATGGTTTCTCCTGGCCCCTGCCCTCTTCTTTTGGGCACCGAAGCGGGACAAAAAATCTTTTGGGCTGGTTTTCTCGTTCGCGTGTCTTTTACATCGCTTGCGTAAAATATTTCTTGGGATGCACACCCCCCTGATGCCTGATACACGCACATGTGGCCCCACCTTAAAGTGAATAAGAAGGTGGTGGGCGGGCGGAATGTGGTGTACTGTGGAAGAATGAAGCCGGATCTTGATATATTTGAGACAACGGATGAATTATCGGCTGCGCTGGGCGCACGGGTGCTGGCGGCGGCCGCACAGGCCGTGGAAAAACGCGGCTCGTTTCGTCTCGCCATTCCCGGTGGCTCCGTCGTGCCGATGTTGGCGCGTGGCTTGCCGCAACAAATGAACGCGGCCGCCTGGCATATTTTCTGGGTGGATGAGCGTTGCGTGCCGCTGACGCATTCCGACAGCAATTTTCTTTTGGCTCAGGCTGAATTGTTGCCAAAGCTGGCCGGAGCGAAAGCTCATCCCATCCGTGGCGATGCGGCGGCATACGAAAACACCTTGCGCCCACACCTGCCGCTGGACCTTGTGGTGCTCGGCATGGGCGGGGATGCGCACGTCGCCTCGCTCTTCCCCGGTCACCCGCTATTGAAGGAATCCGCCCGTCTGGTGGCCGCGATTGCCGACGCGCCCAAACCGCCGGCGGAACGCATCACGTTGACCCTGCCAGCGTTGAATGGCGCGGTGGAGATTTTGGTGGTGGTCGCGGGCGGCGGCAAGGCGACGGCCGTTGCCCGCGTCTTCGGGCCGTCGGCGAATCTGCCCGCGCAACGGCTCGCGCCGCAATCCGGCGCGGTGCGCTGGCTGGTGGATCGCGCGGCGGCGGCCCATCTGGGGGCGCGGACATGACCAACGACATCCCCCGCGCCGACAACACCACCATCGTCATTTTTGGCGCAACTGGCGACTTGACCCGCCGCAAGCTGATCCCCGCGCTTTTCCGCAATTTCCGCAAGGGGCGGCTGTGGGACTCCACGCGCATCGTCGGCGTGGCGCGGCGCGATTGGACGGATGAATATTTCCGCCAGCACCTCCATCAAGGCATTTGCAAATCCGGCCCCTGCGATGAAACCAAGTGGGCGGAATTTGCCCCGCGCATTCGTTACATCCGCGGCGACCTTGATGTGCCGACGGACTACGTGCAACTGGAACGGCAGTTGCGCCGCATGGAAGGGCGTTCGACCAACCGGCTGTATTACCTCGCCACCGCCCCGGAATTCTATGGCCCCGCCTGTGAATCGCTCGCCGCCGCCAACATGACCGCCGAAACAGGGGGCTACCGGCGCATCATCATCGAAAAACCTTTCGGCCACGATCTGGCCTCCGCTCAGGAACTCAATCATCGCGTCCACGCCGCCTTCCGCGAGCATCAGGTCTATCGCATTGACCACTATCTCGGCAAAGAAACCGCGCAAAACATTTTGTTCTTCCGCTTTGCCAACACGCTCTTTGAACCGGTCTGGAACCGGCGCTATATTTCCAACGTTCAAATCACCGTGGCCGAAGATGCGGACATCGGCGCCCGTGGCGGCTACTACGACACCGCCGGGGTGTTGCGCGACATGTTCCAGAATCATCTGCTGCAACTGCTCTCGCTGGTGGCCATGGAACCGCCCGCCTCGCTGGACGCCAACGCCGTACGCAATGAAAAAGCGAAGGTGCTCGGCAACATCCGCCAGATTCAACTGGCCGACACCATCCGCGCCCAATACGCGGGCTATCGCTCCGCCGACCGCGTCGCCGCCGACTCTCTCACCCCCACCTATGCCGCGCTCAAGCTCTACGTGGACAACTGGCGCTGGAAAGGCGTGCCCTTTTACCTCCGCTCCGGCAAGGCTCTCAGCACCCGCTCGTCATCCATCATCGTCGAATTTCAGGCCCCGCCCGACGTCATGTTCGGCCTGGCCCGCAACCAATCGTTCACGCCCAACATCTTGTCCATCTGTATCCAGCCCGACGAAGGCATCCACCTGCGTTTTGAGACCAAAGTGCCCGACACCATCGCCGAATCACGCTCCGCCAAAATGGATTTCAGCTATCGCGAAGCCTTCCCCGACATCGCCCTCCCCGACGCCTACGAACGCCTGCTGCTCGACGCCCTTAAGGGTGATGCCTCCCTCTTCGCCCGCGCCGACGGCATCGAAATCGCCTGGCGCCTGATGGACACCGTGCTGAACGGCTGGGAAAAGACCCCGGACGTTTCCCCGCTTCATTTTTACGAACCCAAAACCTGGGGGCCCGCCGCCGCCGATGAGCTTCTCGCTCGCACCGGCCACGTTTGGCGCTACGGTTGCGGCGAAGATGGCTGCCCCATGTAAAGTAAAACGGAAAGGAATCCCATGAAACCCTCAGCCGATATCGCCGTCGTGGGCCTCGCCGTCATGGGCGAGAACCTCATTCTCAACATGGCCGGCCGCGGCTTCACCGTCGCCTGCTACAACCGCACCACCGCCAAGGTGGACGCTTTTCTCCGGGGCCGCGCCAAAGGCAAAAGCATCATCGGCTGCCACAGCGTCGCCGAGCTGGTCGCCACCCTCAACCGTCCGCGCAAAATCATGATGATGGTCCGCGCCGGCGCCCCCGTGGATGCTCTCATCGCCGAACTCACCCCGCTCCTAGAACCCGGCGACATCCTCATTGACGGCGGGAACACTCACTACCCCGACACCATCCGCCGCGCCCAAGCCGCCGCCGAAAAAGGCCTCCTCTATGTCGGTGCGGGCGTCTCCGGTGGCGAAGAAGGCGCGCTCAACGGTCCCTCCATCATGCCCGGCGGCCATGCCGACGCCTGGCCGCACATCCGGCCGATTTTCCAAGCCATCGCCGCCCGCGTGGATGGCGTCCCCTGTTGCGAATGGCTGGGCCCCGACGCCTCCGGCCACTTCGTCAAAATGGTCCACAACGGCATCGAATATGGTGACATGCAACTCATTGCCGAAGCCTATCACCTCATGGCCCAAGGCCTCCGCATGTCCCCTGCCGACATGGCCGCCGTCTTCAAGCAATGGAACGCCGGCGCGCTCGACTCCTACCTCATTGAAATCACCGCCGACATCCTCTCAAAAACCGACGACGAAACCGGCCAGCCGCTCGTGGATGTCATTCTGGACGCCGCTGGCCAGAAAGGCACTGGCAAATGGACCTCGCAAGCCGGGCTCGACTTTGGCATCGGCATCCCGCAAATCGCCGAAGCCGTCTTTGCCCGCTGTCTCTCCGCCGTCAAAGAAGAACGCGAGGCCGCCGCCCCGATACTCGTCGGACCATCCGGCCCATTCGCCGGCGACTCCGCCCAATTCCTGCGCGATCTGGAACAAGCCGTCTTCGCCGCCAAAATCTGCTCCTACGCCCAAGGTTTCCAACTCCTGCGCGCCGCCTCCGACGAACACAACTGGAATCTGCGTCTGGGCGATGTCGCCCTCCTATGGCGTGGCGGCTGCATCATCCGCGCCCGCTTCCTCAACGAAATCAAAGCCGCCTTCGACGCCGCCCCCGCCCTGGCCAACCTCCTCCTCGCCCCCTACTTCACGGAAATCCTCGCCCGCGCACAAGACGCCTGGCGACGCATCGTGCAAACCGCCGCCGCTCTTGGCATCCCGCTACCCGCCATTGCCACCGCCCTTAGCTACTACGACGCCTACCGCAGCGCGCGCCTTCCCGCCAACCTCATTCAAGCCCAGCGCGACTACTTCGGCTCCCACACCTACGAACGCGTGGACCGCCCCCGCGGGCAATACTTCCACACCAACTGGACCGGTGCCGGCGGCGACACTTCCTCCACCACTTACGACGTCTAGCCGTTCCCCAAACGCCCGCAAAAACGCCCCCAACGGCTCCATTCGCGTGATTTTTGCCCCGAAACGCCCCAAACTGTCAAAAACGGGCCGATTTTTCGTGGTTTTTTGGGAAAAATTCGCTCCCAAAAGGCCGGCGGGCCATGTGCGGAAAAATTCGGAAAAAGTGTGAATAACTGGGCCTGATTTTCATAAATTTTTTTGCTTCTGTATCCTCTTGCACCTCAATATCTTACGGCAAAAAGTTACAAAGTTTGTTAAGTATTAAACGGCCTTTTCAAAAATTAAGTACTTGTAGCACAACGAGATAGATTTTGAACATTCCATAGTTAATTAACCATTAGATGTTTTTTCTTGAAATAGCTGATTTTATTGGGTTTTCTAAATTTGAAAGGCTATCTAATGGTTAATTAACCATTGGATGACGTCGCATAATATCGCTCTTTTTTTTGAGGGGTGGGTCGGGAAAATCGCAGGGGGAAGAGGACAGAGCAGAGGCCGGGGGCAGAAGAAACCGAAACAGCCAACAGCCCGGCTCCCCCTAACCTCTGAAATCTGACCTCTGACCTCTTTTCCTGAACCCTGCCCCCTTCTTTGGAGCCTAGAGATGGGCTTGGGGAGGCAGGAGGGATTCGTCGCGGGTGCGTTTGTAGTCGGCGGCTTTGATGAGAACTTCGGCGAGGGAGGCGCAGTCGAGCTTTCGTTTGATGTTGGCGCGGTGGACGTCCACGGTGCGGCCGCTGAGGTTGAATTGTTCAGCGATTTCGCGGGTGGTGAGGCCGCCGCCAATGGCGTAGAGGATTTCGGCTTCGCGGGCGGTGAGGCTTTCGATGCCGCGGGTGGCTTTTTCTTCGGCGGGGGGCGGGTCGACAAGGAGGGGTTGGACGGCGGGGCTGACGTGGGTTTGGCCGGCGAGGACGTGGCGCAGGGCGGCGACGAGGGTTTCTTCGGCCTGGTCTTTCATGACGTAGCCTTGGGCGCCGGCTTGCAGGGCTTTGGGGGCGAAGGTGATTTCGTCGTGCATGGAGAGGACGAGGATTTTGGCGGTGATGCCGTCGGCGCGGGCGGCGCGTATCCAGTCGAGGCCGCTGCGGTCGCGCAGGGAGAGGTCGAGGATGACGCAGTCGGGGTTGTGTTGGGCGAGGGCGGCGAAGCCTTCTTCGTAGGTGCCGGCTTCGGCGACGACGGTGAAGTCGGTTTCGCGGGCGAGGAGGGCGGCAAGTCCCTGGCGCACGATGGCGTGGTCGTCCACGAGGAGTAGTTTGTGTGCGGGGGCGGCGGGCATGGGGGATTAGTCGCGTTCGGCGCGCGGGTCGCGGCGCATGAGTTCGATGACGGCGGTGCGGGGGGATTGGCCGTGGTGCAGGATGGCGTCCACCTGGCTCATGAGGGGGGTGGCGACACCGGCGGCGGCGGCTAGTTTCAGGGCGGGGGGGCAGGTCCAGACGCCTTCGGCGACCTGCTCCATGCCGTCGAGGATGGCGGCGAGGGTTTCGCCGCGGCCGAGGCGTTCGCCGAGGGTGCGGTTGCGGCTTTGGGGGCTCATGCAGGTGACCATGAGGTCGCCGACACCGGCGAGGCCGGAGAAGGTTTGCGGGTGGGCGCCGAGGGCGACGCCAAGGCGGGTCATTTCGGCGAGGCCGCGGGTGATGAGGGCGGCTTTGGCGTTGTGGCCGAAGCCGAGGCCGTCGCATACGCCGGCGGCGATGGCAATGACGTTTTTGAGCGCGCCGCCGAGTTCGACGCCGGGAACGTCATTGCTGGTGTAGGAGCGGAAGGTATCGCCGCAGAAAAGCTTTTGGAAGGTTTCAGCGACGACGGGGTCGGCGCTGGCGATGGTGACGGCGGTGGGTACGCCGCGGGCGGTTTCGGGGGCAATGCTGGGGCCGGAGAGGGCGGCGGGGGCGGCCACGCCCCAGATTTCGGCGAGGATTTCGCTGATGCGCTGGTGGGTGGTTTCGTCGAAGCCTTTGGTGGCGCTGACGACGGGGGGCGCGCCGGCGGCTTGGTAGGCGGGGGCGAAGCGGCCGAGAGTGGCGCGCACGTAGCGCGAGGGAACGGCGAGTACAACGGCGGTGGCGGAGGCGAGCGCGGTGGAGGGGTCGGCGGTCCAGATGATGGCAGGGGGGAGTTCGACGCCGGGGAGAAATTTGCGGTTTTGGCGGGTCTGGCGGATTTCGGCGATGTAGTCGGCGGATGGCCCCCACACGCAGGGGGTGTGGCCGTGGCGGTGCAGGGTCAGGGCCAAGGCGGTCCCCCAGCCTCCATCGCCGAGGACGGCAACATTCATGGCTGACCGCCGGGTTGGTCGCCGGGCTTGCCGACGAGAATTTCGTTGGTGACCACGCTCGTTTCCGGCCCCTTGATGAAGGGCGTGGTGAGATAGACGTGCTTAATCCACGAGTTGAAAAACTCGTTGCGGTTGGCGCGCCAGTTATTCACGGGATTGGTGGCATCGAGATTCTCCAGCGGGCCGACATCGGCGCGGCCTTTTTCGCGGTCGCGCGCGGATTCGGCGAGCAGGCGGCTGGAGTTGTATTCCTGATGGCCGAGGTGCATGATAATCTGGTGGTCGGGGGTTTCGAAAATGGTGTAGCCGCCTTTTTCGGCGTGGGCGAGCAAACGGATGCGGCCCTCTTTTTCGGCGGCTTCGAGGGCGGCGTCGGCGACGCCGGAGTGACGGCTTTGCGGGCACCAGAAAACGTCGTCGAGTCCGCCCATGATGGGATGGTCGGGCACGAGATTGCGGGTGGGATAGACACCGAAAATTTTTTGGGGATACACGATTTTCTCGAAGCCGATATATTTGGCCAGCGCCAGCCCGCCCCAGCAGATGCCGAGGATGCTCGTGTTGCTTTTGCGGGCCACATCGAAGATGCGGACCAATTCCTTCCAGTAGGTGATTTCCTCCCAAGGGAGTTCTTCAACCGGCGCGCCGGTGACGATGAGGCCGTCGAGGGCGGCGACGGATTGCGCCCAGTCGTAAGGAATGTAATGCTTGTCAATGTGGGTGTGGTCGGAGCTTTTATAGGCGTGGGTTTGCAACCGAATCCAGATGGGAATGATTTGCAAAATGCTGCGGCCCATGGGTGCGAGCAGATTGAATTCGTATTCCTCGGCCTTGGGCATGATGTTCAAAATGCCGATGCGCAGAGGACGAATATCCTGACGCTCGGCGGCTTCTTCGTCCAGCCAGGCCACGTGGTGCTGGTCGAATAGCGTCCGCAAGCGGTGTTGGGGTGACAAACGGATGGTCACGGTTGAGTCCTCATCAATTTTTCATCATGGCACGGGCGGCGGGGAGTGTCCATCTTATTAGAAGTACAGGTCGCGCTCGCCGGCGACGATGCGTTGGTAATGTTGCTGGAAGGTGGGCCAGATGGCGGGCTGCTGCTGGCGAACCTCGTCTAATTCGCGCTGGAGAAGTTCGGCGCCGACGGCTTGCGTTTCGGGGGTGCCAAAATCGTCGAGCCATTCCTTGAACGTGAGAATGGCATTGAGCTTGCAGAATTTGCCTTCGGCGCCGCTGCGCAACAGGTCCATGATGCATTTGCCGGTGCGCCCGCAACGGTAGCCGGCGGTGCAAAAGCTGGTGATGCAACCGGCGGCGGCCCATTCGCGAATGCACTCGTCCAGGCCGCGCGGGTCGCCGAGGATGAATTGCTGGCGCGAGCTTTTTTGTTTTTCCTGACCATCCACATAAGCGCCGACGCCGATGTTGGAGGCGGCATCCATCTGCGTGACGCCCAGCGGCAGCAGGCGGCGGCGCATTTCCGGCGATTCGCGCGCGGTGATGATGAGACCGGCGTAGGGCACGGCCAGCCGCGCCAGCACAACGAGGCGCTCGAAGTCGGCGTCGCTCACGCGCCAGCGGGAGGCTTCGGCGAAGGGCGTATTGACCGCCGGCTCCAAGCGGGGGAAAGACATCGTGTGCGGGCCAATGCCGCAAAAGCGCTCCATTTCGAGGGCGTGCGCCTGCTGGCCGAGCAACTCGAAACGCCAATCGCTCAGGCCGTAGAGCACGCCGATTCCGTTGTCGTCAATGCCCGCTTCCTGCGCGCGGTGCATGGCGGTAAGCCGCCAGCGGAAGTCACTCTTGATGGTGCCTGCAGGGTGGAGGCGCGCATAGGCGCGGCGGTCATAGGTTTCCTGAAAAACCTGAAATGTGCCCAGTCCGCTTTCGCGCAGGAGGCTCAGCTCCGCGATGCTCATGGGCGCGGCGTTGACGTTCACGCGGCGGATTTGCCCCCACCCCTTGCGCACGGGAACCTTGACGGAATAAACCGTGTGGATGGTTTCGGCCATGTAGTGGACGTCCGATTCGGGATGCTCGCCATACACCACCACCAGCCGCTTGTGTCCAAGCTTGCCGGCGAGAGCTTCCGTTTCGGCGCGCACGTCGTCCTGCGTGAGAACGCGGCGTTCCACGGCGGAGTTGGAGCTGCGCAGGCCGCAATACAGGCAATTGTTGACGCATTTGCTGCTGCAATAAAGCGGCGCGAAGGTCACGATGCGGTTGTCGTACACCTTGCGCTTGATGTCGCCGGCGGCGGCGCGCATCTCGGCCCACAGCTCGGGGTCGCGCACCCGCATCAGCGTGGCCAGTTCGGACAGCGTCAGTGTCTCAATCGCGCGCGCCTTGGCCAGAATGGCGCGCGTTTCGGCGGCATCCGGCTCCGCCGTCAGCGTGAGCAGGCGGTGAATCTCGTCGTCGGGGATGAAATCGCCGTCGGCCGGCAGATAGCGGTCCACCTCCGCCGGGACAATCCGCTCGCGCGCCCAATGTTTTGTTGCAGTTGCTACCGTCATTTTTCGCTCATTTTCCGCCAGCCCTCGCCAGTCGCGGCCCAAGGGTTAACCGCATATGTATAACACACTTTTGAAATCCTGCATGTTTTTGCGCGCCAAAAAATGCGGGGCCGCGCGTTCTTTGCTTGCACAACAATGGCTGGATGCCTACACTCGACCCCACCAAATTCAAAAGAAGGAAGGAAGCCGCCATGCCGAATCAACCTGCACCTGCCCCTCATCACCCCGCGGAAAGTAAATGGCGCATCCTTGCGCTCGTCCTCTTGCCCATCGTCGGCATATTGCTGGTGTTGCTGGCCATCTTCCTCATGCGCCCGCGCGACGCGGGCGTTGTTACCGTGGTCTACACCGACGGCGCACCCGCCGGCACGACCATCAACACCGGCGAGGTCATTGACGCCACGGACCCCAAGGCTTTCATTGTGCCGCAAGTGGGCTATCGCTACAAAGTCTTCATCAGCGATGAAAGCGAGGACCGCGCCTCGGGCGTCGCCCGCCTCGGCGGACGCGTAACGTTTATCCCCAACGGCCGTCGCGGACAAACCGCAGTGGTGGACCTCACGCGCATCGGCGAACGCGTGTATGAAGCCGTTCTGGTGAAAGTGCTCTCCGAAGTGGAAATGCCTCCCAAGGCACCCCCCGCGCCCTTTGCGCCGCGACCGGGCGACCCGACCGCCGGGATAATCGCCGGCGCCGAACTCGACGTGGTCATCAGCGAAGCCTCCTCCAAGAATCCCGAAACTGAAGGCGTCGCAAAGGTTCACGGCCTGGTCATTTTTGTCAACGGCGTCACCCAGATTGGCGAGCGCGTAAATGTACGCATTGTCGAGCGCCGCGAGCGTCTGGCCTTTGCGGAACCCACCGGCAAGCCCGCCGGCCCCGCGCCCGAACCCGTGCGCCGGACATCCTTCCAACCCCGCCCCGGCGACCGCGTCATCCCCGGCGCGGAGATGGATGTCGTCATCACCGAAGCTTCCGCCAAAAATCCGGACACCGAAGGCGTTGCCCGCGTCAACGGGCTGGTGGTTTTTGTGCAAGGCGCAACCACCATCGGCGAACGCGTGAATGTGCGCATTGTGGAACGCGGTGAGCGCGCGGCCGTTGCCGAACTCACCGGCAAGCCCGCCGCACCCGCTCCCGTGCGCCGGGTATTCCAGCCCAGCCCCGGCGACCCCGTTGTCCCCGGCGCTATCATGGATGTCGTCATCACCGAGCCCTCCGGCAGAAACCCGGACACCGAAGGCGTCGCCCGCGTCAACGGTCTGGTGGTCTTTGTGAAAGGCGCGACCACCATCGGCGAGCGCCTGAATGTGCGTATCGTGGAACGCGGCGGACGCGCAGCCGTTGCGGAACCGACCGGCACGCCCCCCGGTGATGTCATCCGGCGCACCTTCATCCCGAGCGCTGACGACCCAGCCGCCGCCGTAATTGCCGGCGCGGAAATGGATGTGGTCATCACCGAACGTTCCACCAAAAATCCCGAAACCGAAGGCGTGGCGAAAGTTAACGGCCTGGTCGTGTTCGTCAACGGCGCAACCACGGTCGGCGAGCGTGTCAACGTGCGAATCACCGCCCGCCGCGAACGCATGGCATTTGCGGAACTCACCGGCAAACCCGCCGCCCCGGCGCCGCCCCCCGAAGCCGCCCCTGCGCCAGCTCCCGAAGTCGCCCCGGCGCCGGCCCCTGAAGCCGCTCCAGCGTCTGAAGCTGTTCCTGCACCCGAAGCCGCCCCCGAAGCCAGTCCGCCCCCGCCCGCGGAGGAATAACCATGGCCATCACCCTCACCACTGAAAGCAATCTGCTCCAGCGCCAGGCCGCCATCTCCCGCGAGCTGAATCTCCTCAAGCGGATGCGCGTAGCCGAATGGACCGCCGCCGCCATCTTCCTGATTATCGGCATTTTCTGGAAGCCCGCCCTCGGCATCGGCGGCGTACTCGCCTTTTTGGCGCTCGGACACGAAGCCCGCCGAAAAGAGCAAATGGTCGAACACGCGGACACCGAAAGCATCCGGACCCTCAAGGCATCTTTCGCCAGCCTCCTCGATGAGAAACTCGCCAACGACCACTACATCCTCAACGACCTGCGCCTCATCGTCGGCCGCGAAAAATGCTGGATTGACCACGTCGTGGTCGCCCCCTCCGGCATGTTTGTCATCCACACCAACCACTGGGACGGCACCATCATCGGCGACACCGCCAAACAGGTGTACCAATGGAAAATCCGCTCGCCGGACGGGCGCGTCCGCCCGGCGCGCAATCCCATCAGCCGCGTCCTTCGCGAGCGCCGCATCCTGTGCAACTGGCTCAAAGGCACGCAACTGATTTGGGAGCGCGTGTTCCCGGTCGTTGTGCTGGCGAACCCGGACGCGGACATCCAGGTCACCAACGCCGCCCGCCGCGTGATGACCCCGGAACAGGCCGTGCAATTCATCAACGACTTCTGCTTTGAAAAACCCGTCCTCTCCAACGCCGAAGTCGAAAAACTCGCCACCGGCCTGAATCAGCACACCGATAAGGGTTAAGCCCCCGGAACTTCCGGCATGGCCAAAATCCTGCGCAGCGAAACCAGCCTGAAGCGGCGACAAGCCGCCATCAGCCGCGAGCTTTCGTGGCGCGCCATCACCCGCCCGCTGGCCTGGACCTTCGCATCGGCCATCGCCGCATGGGGCGGTTTTAACGCCATCCAGACGCAATCCTGGAACGGCCTTTTGGTCGGCGTAGTCATTCTGGTATTCGCCGCCGGCTACGAAATGCGCCTGCGCGAAATCGCCGCCGAACGCCGCCACATCGAAGGCGGGCGGCGCGGCGAGCAAAAAATGGCCGAACGCCTCGCCGAACAACTCGCCGACGACCACGTCATCCTCAACGACCTGGAACTGCGCGTCGCCCACGAACGCGCGCAAATTGACCACCTCGTCATCGCCCCCAGCGGCATCTACGTCATGGAATCCAAGTTCTGGGCCGGCACCCTGAGCGGCGATGTTCTCGACGCGCAATGGACCCAAACCCGCCCCGGCGGACGACCGCGCAAAGTAAAAAGCCCCGTGCAGCAATGCGAACGCCAGCGTCGCATGTTCATCACGCTCCTCGCCGCGCAAGTCCCCGAAGACCGCATATTCGCGCTNNCGCATCCCGCCGTGGAGCTACGCATCACCCACGCCCAAAACCGCGTATTTCTCGTGCGCGACGCCATCCGTTTCATCAACGACCGCTGCTTCGACCCGCCCTTCATGACCCCCGACGAAGTCATGGCCCTCGCCGAACGCATCAACCGCAGCCAAGACTAGCTGGCGCACACGCCGCCGCCCCCCCCCCGCCCAATACTCGCC
>DBPO01000111.1 GCA_002304915.1 Verrucomicrobia bacterium UBA1418 | reverse complement strand
GGAACAATACCTCTGGTAAATATTTGTGCTCTTACCGTGAACACAGCTATGACAGTCCCGCGACCTCACTTTTCATCAAAGCCTATGAGGCGATTGAGCACTACTCTTTTTGCCAGCGTACAAGGAATGTCTACAATGCGTTTCTTACCGCCAATCAGGGCGTGAAAAGATCCCGTCAGGAAATCCTGAGAACGCCCCACTTCACCAATCCCTTTTACAGCGACTATAATGTGCTGATAGATTTGTCAAAAAGAGCCATTCGGCGGCAGGGCTCCGATTTTGACTCCCTGCATGATTCGAGCGCATTCGTTTTCGACGTATCGATGCTTTTCGAATATTTTATCCGTAAGCTTCTCAAGCGAAATGGGTTTCGCTTGAAAAGCAAGTCTGAACAACACTATGAAATACCAACCGGAATTCGCAGCTACAAGCGTAAATTGAAACCAGATATTGTCTTTGAGAGTGATGACGGCCTTTACGTCTTTGATGTGAAGTATAAAACCTTTGACCGAGAATTCGGCGTCAAGCGAGAAGACCTTTTCCAGCTACACACATACATAGGTCAGTATGCGAATGGAGCGTCTATAAAGGGGTGTGGTTTTTTTTACCCGATATCAGAAAAGAGATGGGTTGCACTCAATCTGGATAAAACGCAGGAGCTAATTTCTGATGTTATTCACCAGCAAGGACAAGACATCCCGTTTCATGTCCTTTTCCTGAAAATCCCTGACGATACATCTCCTAAGTTCAATGGGTGTATGAGCGAACAGTGTCGTATGTTTGTTGGCACTATTCAGTCGAAAATACTGATCAAGGAAAAGATCGCGGCAGGGGCATAGATAACACATCAAGAACCCCCGGCTGCCTGCTTGGACAGCTTGCTGGTGATGCGCTGGGAAGTCTGGTTGAGTCCCAGATGAGATCCGGCGCAGCTATCCTGATGGCGTCCGGAAGCTGGCGGATGGTGGCACATGGAACACCATTGCCGGGCAGCCGACGGATGATTCGGAAATAGCGCTTCTGCTGGCCCGGATTCTGACAGAACGTGGGACCTATGATCCCGATGCCGCGTTTCGGGCCTAACAGTTCTGGCTCGACTCCGATCCTTTTGACTGTGTCATGACCATCGCCACTGGCTTACGGAGTCGTCCGAATCCCGACAGTCAGGCCAATGGGGCCATGATACGGAAAAGCCCCTTGGGCATCTTCAAGGGCCCCCCCCCCGTTGGAGACAGTGGGCGACTGGGCCAAGCAGGATGCCGCTCTGACGCATCCCAATCCGGCATGCCTTCAGGCGAACTCCCTTTTTACCATGGCGATTGCCCACGCCATTGCCTCGGGCTGCGGGGCCGAGAAACTCTACCAGAATATCAAACAGTGGGCTGCTGATCTGGCAGTCGTCTCGGCTCTCATGGTCGCTATCCAAGGGACCCTCGAAGCTCCATCTGCTGACTACGTCCAGCAACAGGGCTGAGTGTTGGTCGCGTTCAGAAATGCCCTGTGCAACTGTTCAATGCCCCGAGTTTTGAAGCGGGCGTCGTTGATACAGTCATGCGAGGTGGCGACACCGATACCAATGTGGCCATTTGTGGGGCGCTATTGGGCGTGGTGTACGGCCCAGACGCCATATCCGCACAATGGGGCGAGCGGGTCCTGAACTGCCCTCCCTCAGGCCGGACATCCCGGCGTCAAACGCCCGCGACGGGAGTGCTTCCGGCCACATGTAGTCCCGAACGCCGGTGGTGGCTGGGACGTCAAGAAAGACGGTACGACCCATAGCAGCGGCCACTTCGATAAGAAGCAGGAAGCCATTGATGCCGGGCGACAGGTTTTCTTTTGGCGTGTTTCTGGCTTCTTGTGGAGCGGGAACTTCGTTCGGCCTTGAGCGGAGATTGCCATTTGATTTTTCCCCCACTCGCTTCCTTATTTTAGGATACGCAGCGAAAGTAAAATAAGGGTGAATTTTATTTTAGGCTCGACGGAGGCGTTATGAGTAAAAAAACTGTACGCTTGGGTTTGACCGGGCGGGGGTGGTCGGTTATTTTTGTGGCATGGGTTTGCGCGTGTCATGGTTGAGGTTTGTTGCCGGTATTTGGCTGGCGGGTGTTTGCACGGCGTTCGCTGGCGCGGTGGATTTGCGCATTCTTCTGCCGCTGTATTCCTATCCTGCCTGGTACAATGAACAGGCTTATCTCTGGGATGATGTCGCGGCGGCTGGCGCGCGTGTGCCTATCGTTGCCATCATCAATCCGAACAATGGGCCTGATGGTGGCCCTCCGAATGAAGACTATGAGCATGGTCTTGCCGATTTGCGGGCGGGCGGCGTCGGTTTGCTGGGCTATGTTTTTACGGATTACGGCAAGCGTTCCGCTGATGCGGTGAAGGCGGACGTTAAACTCTATGACGATTATTTCGGCGTTGACGGCATTTTTTTTGACGAGGCTGACAACACCACCAACCATCTGGCCTACTACGAGGATTTATTCGCCTACGTCCGGACGAATACTCAACTGGGAACGGTCATTCTCAATCCGGGCATCGGCACCGTTGAGGAATATTTCAGCCGTCCGGCCTGTGACGCCGCCGTGATTTTTGAAGTTAACGCGGGCTGGAGCATCTACACGCCGGCGGCGTATGTATCCAATTATCCGGCCAGCCGTTTTGCCGTCATGCCTTACGCCGTGCCTGATGAGGCTGGCATGCGTCAGGCGGTGGACCTTGCCGTGTTCCGAAACGTTGGTTATGTGTATGTCACGGACGACGGCGGCGACAATCCCTGGGATTCCCTGCCGACGTATTGGACCCAGCTTGTGGATTACGTCGCGGCTTGGCGTGAACTCGGTTGCGACATGGTCGTCACCAACGGCGTTGAACTCAATCTGCGCGCGCTGCCCGGCCATTCCTATCGGGTGCGGCACAAGCCTGATCTCGTCGCCAGCGGCGATTGGATGGACCTTGCCGGGGGCACGGCGACCAACGCCCGCGTGATCGTGCCCGACCCCGACGCGCCGGATTTCGGCTCCCGCTACTACAAGGTCGAAATCCTGCCGTGAGTTCTGCGGTGGGGAGTTGGTTGTTTATTGCGGGGCGGAGATTTGGAAGCCGAGGGCGGCGGCGGCTTCGAGGAGGGCGGGGGTGGCGTTGGCGAGGTGGGCGCGGATGGCGGCGAATTCGCGGCGGCTGGTATAGTTTTTGCGGAAGGTGTCGAAGCGTCGGCGGAGGTCGGCGGCGTCGCTGGCGGCGGCCATTTCCGCGCGCCAGGCGCGGTCATCTGCGGGGATGGGGCAGCCGGTGATGAGCAGCTCCGCGAGGACTNNAGGACTTCTTCGTCGTGGCGTCCGGCGGCGTCAAGGGCGATGGTGGGCGCGGGGGGCAGTTGGGTGAGGTCAGGGGTCCAGGCGGGTGCGACTTCGAGGAAGTGGGCGAGTTCGCGGGCGCAGTGGAGGGTGCCGTTGAGGAGGCCTTCGAGGGTGTAGCCGGCGATATGCGGGGTGAGGTAGTTGACGGCTTGTTGGAGGGCGGGGGGCAACTGCGGTTCGTTGGCCCAGACATCGAGCACGCTGGAGGAAAGTCGCTGGTTGGTGAGCGCGTATTCGAGGGCTTCGGAGTCGGTGACGTTGCCGCGGGCGGCGTTGAGGAACCATGCGCCGGGTTTGAGCTGGCCGAAGAGTCGGCAGTCGGCGAGATGGTGCGTGGGGAAGGGGCCGGTGGTGGTGAGGGGCACGTGGAGGGTCAGGATGTCGGCTTCGGGCAGGATGGTTTCGAGGGGGAGGTATTCCGGGGATTGGGTTTGCAGGGCGAGGGGGGGATCGTTGCGGAGTACGCGCAGGCCAAGGGCCGTGGCCTTTTGGGCGACGCGTGAGCCGATTTGACCGACGCCGACGATGCCGATTGTTTTGCCGGGCAATTCCGTTGAGCGTTGGCGGGCGAGCAGGGCCAGCGCGGTGATGATGTATTCGGCGACGGCGTTGGCGTTGCAGCCGGGCGAGGCGGTCCAGGCGATTCCGTTGTCGGTGAGCCATTCCGTATCGAAATGGTCGGCGCCGGCGGTGGCGGTGGCGACAAAGCTGACGGGTGTTCCGGCGAGCAGTTCAGCGGTGACGCGGGTTTGGGAGCGGACGATGAGCGCGTCGGCGTCGTGGAGGTCTTCGCGGCGGATTTCGCGGTCGGGAAGAACGGTGACACGGCCCAGTGTGGAGAAGGCTTCGCGGCCTTGCAAGACACTGGCGGCAACAACGATTTTCATGGAGCGCCGCGCCCGAGCGCGTTATTTTTTGTTTTCTTCCGGGGCGGGTTCTTCGATGGCGACGACTGCGCCATTGTGGAATTCAATGCGATAGCGGATGAAGTCGCGCTCCTGCCAGACGCTGATCCATGCGCTCCCGCCGACGGAGCGGGTGCCGCCGGGGCCGGAGACGGTGAGGCCGTCAATGTCGGCGCGCTGGCGTTCGTAGCGGGATTGGGTGGCGAGATATATCCAGATTTCGCGGGTGTTGCCGCCGGTGATTCGGCGGATGTAGCGCTGCTGGGGTGTGCCGAGGGCGATGCGCACCATGTCGGGGGAATAGCCGAGGTCAATTTGACCGCCGCGAATGCGCGCCTGGTCGGCGACGGGGAAGGAGTCGAACAGTTCCTGATTCTGGGCGATGCGCTGGGCGGGGGTTGAGGCACAACCGGCCATCAGGGCCAGCAGGAACAGCGCGGCTAACAGGCGGCAAAGGGTCTTCATGGGGTTTCTTGGGCCAGTTGCGACAACTTGATGTATTGGGTGTCGTCGGGCTCAAGCCGACGGATATGGAGGGTCAGGCGGTTGAGGTTGTCGTCGCGCTGATACATCATTTTTTCGCTGATGCGGCGGACGAGTTCGATGCCGAGGCCGCCGGCTTTTTGGGAATGCACCAGTTTTTCAATGTCGGGGGCAGGCTGTTTCGTGGGGTCGAAGGCGTGGCCGTCATCCACAAACTCAATGATGATGTGGTCGCGGGTGATATCAATGGTGACGTGGATGAGGTGTTCGTTGTCATCGTCATAGCCATATTTGACGATATTGGTGGCCATTTCTTCCACGGCGAGACCGGCGGCATATTTGGCGCGCGAGGAGAGCGGCAGGTTGGCCAGCCAGTCAAACACTTCCCGTCCGGCCTGAGCAACGGCTTCCAGGCGATTCGGAAGTGTCCATTTCCTTTGGATATTCCGCGCAGAATCTGGTGTTGAACTTGTCATTGACGTGGATGGCTAATAATTTTTACCTTTGTACCTTGCAAATGGGCATTTTACAAGTCGAAAGCGAGCGTTTCAGCCGTTTTTTTCAACTCAGGGAAAGGGAATCATGATTAAGGCATGTGATTTGACGAAAAATAGTGTGGTGGAAATTAACGGGGATCCGCATGTGGTGGAGCAGTTGCGGGTGCAGACGCCTTCGGCGCGCGGAGCGGCCACGATTTACAAGGTACGCTTTCGCAATGTGCGCACCCGGACCAAGCTCGACCAGAGTTTCCGCGGCGATGATCCGCTGCAGGAGACGGATTATGAAACGCGGCTGGCGTCGTTCAGCTTTCGCGAGGGGGACCGCTTCACGTTCATGGACCAGGAGGATTACAGTCAGTTTGAGGTGATGGCGGATGAAATTGAGGATGCGGTGCCGTATCTGACGGATGGCTTGGAGAATATCAAGGTGCTGGTGCAGGATGGCAAGGTGTTGAGTGTGCAGTTGCCGGATGCCGTGGTGCTGGCGATTGCCGAGTGTGCGCCGGCGATGCGGGGGGCCAGTGCGACGGCGAGGACCAAGGCGGCTACGTTGGAGACGGGGTTGGTTGTGCAGGTGCCGGAGTATATGGAGCCGGGGGAGCGTATTCGTGTGGATACGCGCGATGGTTCGTTCTTGCAGCG
>DBPO01000125.1 GCA_002304915.1 Verrucomicrobia bacterium UBA1418 | reverse complement strand
AGCCGCCCTCGCCGCCGCCGCGTCCGCGGCCCGGCGCCTGGCTGCGGTCGCGGCGTTCGGTGCCGGGCAGTAGCGCCGCGACTTCGAGGGGTATCATGCGGCGCAACTGCAAGCGCTCATCAAAGTCTTTGCGCTTTTGCATCGTGAGGGTGACGCGCAACAGCTTGGGCAGCGAGTTGGTGGTTTCCCAATCCTGACTCCAACGGTCCTCTTCAAAGTCGTACCATTCGCAGGAGAAGCCCTCGACTTGCGGCACAACGGGACGGCTTTCGATTTGGCTCGGGCGAACGTCCTCCGATTCGGTCAGGTGCGGCCACGCGCGCACGACCAGACTGCGGTCGGGGCCGCTGCCCTCAACGGTGATGGAGATGCGGTGCAGGCCGTTTTGCAGCGGCGAATCGGGCGGCAGGAAAGCGCTGCCGCTGGTAACCCAACTGATTTCATTGGCGGCGCTGGCGGACGTTCCGCCGCGGTCGTCGAGCCAAAAACCAAAGGCCGATGGCTTGCTGGGAAACCACGCCGCGCCGCGCAGGGCGGTGACAAGTTGCTCCATCGCGAATTCGCCGTAGTGGAGTTGCTCAAGAAGTTCGCCGCCGCGATTCCACGTGCGGAGGATGCTCCAAAACGCGCCGGCGGCCATCGCGACAGCCAGGCTGAAAACCACCAGCGCCAACAGTAGCTCGATGAGCGTGAATCCTTTTTTTCTGGAGCGGTGCGCGGACATCAGAGGGTCTTGGGTTTCAGGGTGTATTTGCCATCCACGTTTTTGGGCACGAAAAGATATTGGCTCACTTCTTCGCGGCCCTGATTGTTGCCGTGCGACCAGATGACGCGGGTGGTGACGATGAACAAGCCCTCGCGGTCTTCATCGCCCTCGCCGAGGTGCTCCACGGTGCGCGTCCAGCGCCAGCCGGGCGGGCCGCCGGTGAAACCGCCGCTTTCCTGACCGGGAACAATTTCGTCCTTGAGCCATAGCGGATGTTCGGCGTCCACCTCGCCGAGCATGCGGCGGGCGGTTTCGTAGTTGCGGGCCTGGCGCACGACGGCCAGCGCGCGCGAGGCGGCCTCAACCAGCGCGCCGAGCGAAGCGCCGAGAATAACGACGGCCAGCAGGACTTCAATCAGCGTCATGCCCGCGCGCCGCCGATGGGTCGCCGCTGGCGGGTGGCGTTGGCGCGAACGTTTAGTGCTCATGTTCCACCGTGGCTTTGCCCGTCACGCCATCCACGCGTATGCGGGTGGTGCGGTTTTCGTTGTCGCCGAGCGTGACGGTATAAGGCTCGCCCACGCCGCTGGGGTGATAGGTCACGTAGTAGAGTTCGTCCACCACGCGCCCGCCGCGAAAAGAATCAATTTTGACGCCGTCTTCCAGCTTGCGCACGAGCAAAGAGGAAACAGCGGGCGCAGCGGTGGCGGAAGCGTCAGCGGCGGCATCGCCGCCGGAAACCACCGCGCCCATGCCACTGCCGCCGCCGGAACCGACCGCCCCGAAAAAGGCGTCTTTCTTTTGCGCCGGCGCGCCTTGGTCCACCAGCTCCACCGTTTGATTGCGCGCGTCAAAAAGGAGCGCCATGTAGCGCTGGCCCAGCACGGCTTTGGTTTGGGCGTGGCGGTGCATCAGCAAAACCGTGCGCGTGGAAACGCGCAGCCGCGCGCCGCGAAAGCTGCGCGCGTAGATGGGCACGGCAACGGAGGCGGCCATCGCCAAAATGACGACGACCAGCAGAAGCTCCAGCATCGTAAAGCCCGCCGCTTGGCTGGATGGACGCCGCACCATGGCCCGCCGCCGGTGAATGCGTGGCTGCCCTTCTTTCTATTTAACGTCGTCAGCCGTGCCAAAGCTTCCATCAGGGCCGGCGGAAGAAATGGTATAAACGTGGCCCTGCTTGGAATACTGGAAATCGTTGCCCCACGGGTCTTTCAGCGATTCAGCTTTTTTCAGGTACGGCCCGTTCCAGTTGGGCTCGCTGCCTTTGTTAATCAGGTTTTGCAGGCTGTCGGGCAGCTTGCCGTTATCGGTTTCATACAAGTCAATGGCGGTCCCAATGGCGCTCGCGCCAGCTTTCGCGGCGGCAATCTGACTCTGCCCCACCCGTCCGCCCAGACGCGGCACGGCGATGGCCGCCAAAATGCCAATAATCACCACCACCAATAAAATTTCGACCAGGGTAAAGCCCGCGTCCCGCCGTTGAATGTCTCGCTGCTGTTTTCTCATGACTGCATTCCTCCGCAATAAAACTGTGAAACAAGAATAACACATTCCCGCGCAACCCCCCAATTCTTTTTCGGGCCGTTCCGGGAACACGCCGAAAACGTGTGCGGCCGTCTTGGGGGACTCCTGCTTTAGTAAAGGTGGCACCAAACGCGACTCCCCTCGACGTCGCGCGCGGCGGGAGCTTCGCGGCGGCAAATGGGCATCGCGCGCGGGCAGCGCGGATGAAAGGCACAGCCCGGCGGCGGATGCGCGGCAGAGGGTGGCTCGCCGGACAGCGGCCGCCGCTGGCGCGTCTCCCCCGGCACGGGCACGGCGGCCACCAACGCCTGCGTGTAAGGATGGCGCGGCGCACTCATCAAAGCATCCGCCGGCCCGATTTCCGCGAGCCGGCCAAGATACATCACGGCGATGCGATGTGACACATGCCGCAACACGCTCAAGTCGTGCCCAATCATCAGATAGGCCAGGCCGTGGCGCTCGCGCAAGTCCATCAACAAGTTGATGACCTGAGCCTGCACGCTGACATCCAGCGCGCTGACAACTTCGTCGCAGATGACCAAATCCGGACGCAAGGCCAGCGCGCGGGCAATGCAAATGCGCTGGCGCTGGCCGCCAGAAAATTCAAACGGATACTTCCAGAGCGCGGAGGCGTCCAACCCCACTTCGCCAAGCAGACGAATGGCGGCGGCTTCGCGTGTTTCATCGCCGAGCAACCGATGCTCCACCAACCCTTCCGTGAGCAAATCGCAAATCGTTAAGCGCGGATTCAGCGAGGTTTGCGGGTCTTGAAAGACAACCTGAATGCGGCGGCGCTGCTCCTTGGTGAGCGGCACGCGACGACCGGGCGCGAAGAGAATGTCGCCGTTGAGACGCACAACGCCGGAAGTCGGACGCTCCAAGCCGGCCAGCACACGCCCAAGCGTGGTTTTGCCGCAACCGGATTCACCCGCTAGCCCCAGTGTTTCGCCGCGCTCCAGCGTGAAAGAAACCCCATCAAGAGCATGCACATGACCCCGAACGCGCGCCAGCAGACCGCGGCGGATGGGAAAGCGCACCGCCACATCTTCAACCGCCAGCCAGGGCGCGCTCATCGTCGGCTCATAGCTCGCACACAAACCCGCCGACGACGTCCGGGTCTTCGGTGAAACCGTTCTTCAGATAGTACTTCGGATGGGACGGGTGGCGGGCCACCGCGTGGAACCGCTTAATCCCGCGCTCCTTGAAAAACATCCGCTTGGTGCGATACAGAAAACGCCCGGCCTTGAAATCGCGGTATTCGGGAATCATGAAGTCAATGAGGATGTCCGCGTCCTGCCCTTCCTGATGATAGGAGAACACCCCCACCGGCAACATGTTGCGGAAAAGAATGCAGGTGGAGGCCGCTTCCAAATCCGAAAACACCAACCCCGGCGCGAACTTCAAAATCTCGCGTTCGTGAAAAAGAAAAATGCGCTTGAGATATTCCTCGCCAACGCTCGTGGCCGGCGCCAGCTCAAAATAGGCGCTGCTGCGCATGATTTGCAGCACATACCAACCATCAATAATGCTGATGGCAAAGTTGATGGCACAGACCGGCCAGGAGCCGATTAAATAGCCGTACCAACTGAACAGCAACGAGCCAACCAGATTAATCAGCCGCAGCCGGAACACATTGGTCATCAGCAACGACACCAAGATAATCAGCGAAGCGGAGTAACCGATGAACTCCCAAACCCATTTCAATTCAATATTCATTCTTTTATTGTAGGCCGAGACGCGCGCCAGTTGTCAAGGGGTAGCCGCGCAGAAAATCCCCACCGCCCATCATCTTCTTGCCGGCGGGCTGAACCGACAGCAAACGCAACGCGTCCGCCCCCGTCGCCACCACCGGCCCCGCAGGCCCGACATCTATCACCATGCCGGGCGGAGCCACGTCCGGCGCGGGCGTCACTTCCACCGCGTGCAACTTGAGCAACAGACCATCCGGCAAGGTGGTGTGCGCCCCCGGCCAGGGGCAAAACCCGCGCAGGCGGTTGCGGATGGTCGCGGCCGGCAACTGCCAATCCACGCAGGCATCCGCCTTGGTCAATTTGCGGGCAAACGTGACTTGCGACTCGTCCTGCGGCCGCCCCTCCGTTTGACCGTTGCGAAAGTTGTTCAGCACGCGCGCCAGCAACTCCATTCCCAGCGCCGCCAGCTTTGGCTCCAGCGTGCAAAACGTATCGTCCGGGTCAATCGGGTAAGCCTCCTGCGCCAGAATATCGCCGGCATCCATTTTGGGCGTGACATAAAGCACGCTTACGCCGGTGGTGGTCTCGCCATTGGCCAAGGCCCACTGAATCGGGCTTGCCCCGCGATACTTGGGCAGCAGCGAAGGATGCACATTGATAACCCCCAGACGCGGCGCCGCCAGAAGATTTCGCTTCAAAAACTGCCCGTAGCTGGCGACCACAATCACATCCGGAGCCAGCGCGGATAATTCTTCAACAAAAGATTCCTCGCTCGCGTCTTCCGGGCTAAACACCCGCACGCCACAGGACTGGGCATGCTGCTTGACCACGCACGGACGGCATTGCAGATGCCGCCCGCTCATGCGGTCCGGTTGGGTCACAACCGCCAGCAGAGTGTCCTGGGTCGAAGCCAGCAGGCCATCGAGCAACGGACACGCCAACGAGCCGGATCCCATTAAAATGATTTTGAAGCGATTCATAAATTTCGGAACAAGCTAAAGACCCCCGCCCCGCCGCGCAAGGGAAATCCTGCCGCCGGGCTCACGCCTCCAACGCGCCGGTCAGCGGCACAAAACGAACCGCTAAAACAACGCGCGACGTGACCGCCCCTGTCAAATCTTTCTCCAGCAAAATCAGTTCCTGCGTGGTGTCCGGCGCGCCAAGCGGCAACACCATCCGCCCGCCCGGCTTGAGTTGCGCCACCAGCGCCGGCGGCACATGCGGCGCGGCAGCCGTCACCATAATCTTGTCAAAGGGAGCTTCCTGCGCCAGCCCCGCGTTGCCATCGGCCGTGTGCACCGTCACGTTGGCAAAACCCAGCCGCGCCAACCGCTCGCGGCAGGCCGCGGCCAGCTTCGGCACAATTTCCAGTGTATGAACATGCCGCGCCAGCTTCGCCAACACCGCCGCCTGATAGCCCGAGCCCGCGCCAACCTCCAGCGCCTTGTCCGTTGATTCAAGACGCAACAGGTCCGTCATCAGCGCCACGATATACGGCTGTGAAATAGTTTGCCCGTGGCCGATGGGCAGCGGAATATTCAAATAGGCCGCCGACTGCTCCGCATGAGGCACAAACTCATGACGCGGCACCGCCGCAAGAGCGCCCATGGTTTCCGCCGAAAAAGTGAACACACCCGTATAAACCGCCGTGACGCGGGCTTCAGCCGCAATTTCATGCAGCAATCTCTGTAAATCGGTCATTTCACTCATACCCATATGTTCAGACGCCCTCCTCACGTCCGCCCCAAAAGTTTCAAATGGCCGGAAATGCTGGCGCCTCAAAAGCCGCCAACAACGGCAAAACGACGCGAATTAGGCCGACCCGGCTTCCGCTTCTTGCTTCGCTCGGGCCGAGCATTCCGCGCACTGGCCGCTCATCATGATATCCATGCGGTTGATGGTGCCCCGCACGCCATGCACCAGCATCGGCATGATATCGGGACACTGCTCATCATCCACGTCATCAATCCGCCCGCACGTTTCGCACAAAAAGTGGGCGTGTGCCTCAACCGTCGCATCATAGCGCGCATGGCCCTTCCAGGTCGCCACCCGCAAAACCATGCCGGCCGACTCCAGCGCATTCATGGTGCGATACACCGTGAACAGCGAAATATTCGGCATCCGGGGCTTAATGGCCAGATATAGCTGTTGCACCGCCGGGTGGTCCACCCGCGATTCCAATTCGCGATAAATAGCCAGCCGCTGTTTCGTCAGCCGCATCCCTGCCGCATGAAAAACAGTGCGTAGTTTCTTTTTGCTGGTGGGCCGCTTGCGCATCCGAGCCGGTGCCGTCGTTGAAGGTGTCGTCATAAGTCTTGTGGTTTTACTGGTAATTTTACTGACTGTTTTCGCGGATGTTTTCCCCGATGTTTTATCTAATACTATACATTCATCCCACCGAAGGCAACGCATATTTACGCTTTTTCGCCCTTTTTGCGCAAAAAATGGGGCGCCCGCTTTTAACGGTGGGCGCCCCGTGCAAATATCTGCCTAATGGATGGTTTACAGGCTCAGGCCAATACCGGCGAGCAGGCTGACATCGTTGTATTCTTTGCCTTCCGCCGGATCGCTGTTGTACTTATCCTGCACGACCACGCGAAGGCTGATGCGCTCCGTCATCGCTGCTTCCACGCCCACTTCGGCGGCCAGCAGATAGCGGTTGAAGTCCTCCGTCGCGGCAATGTATTCCACCGACTCAATCAGCTTGGCGGTCGGAGTGATTTGGCAGGAATACCGCTGCGTCACGCGCAACGTCAGGTAATCGTCGCGCACCCCGTCCACTTTTTCCCACAGATAGGAAGGACCGGCTTCGAGCGAAAGCTCGCGCTTGTCGCTCTTGACGAAATAAAAGCCAAGCCCTGGACCGACCAGCGCCCGGTACGAAATGCTGGCCACCTGATCATGCAGCGCGGAACCGTCCACCGAAGCAAACGTGCGCGGGCTGAGAGTTTTCTTGAGGTTGAGCGCGGCAGCCACGTTGTTGACCGTGGTATCCTTGACGCCCTCCACCTGGCTCTCCCCGTAATTATTTTCAATGCTGGCGAGCACCGAGCCCAAGCCTTCCTTTTCGCCTTCCATCACCAAGCTGACGTTTTCCGCGAGGGTTTCGCTGTTGCCATCCGTCAGCGCCAGGCTGGCGTTCAGTTTGGTCTCCAGCGCCGGTTTCGCCGGCTCTTTGGCCGCGGCTTTCGTCTTCTTGGGTGCCGCGCTAACCGTTCCCGCAAGGGCAACGGCCAAAATCATCGTCCAAAAATACTTCATGTTCATTCTCCTTCGTTACCTTTCCTTGAAAATTACTCTGCCTTCGCGGGCGCTGCCTCATGGCTGCGACGCAACGTGTTGATGGCCTTGACCATCATGAAAACGGCAAACGCGACAATCAGAAAATCCACCACATTTTGGATGAACATCCCGTAATTCAGCGTCACGGCCGCCGCTTCGCCTTCGGCGGCTTTCAGCGTGATGGCCAAATCCTTGAAATCCACCTGGCCCAACAGCATGCCCAGCGGCGGCATGATGACGTCGTTCACCAGCGAGGTGACAATCTTGCCGAATGCGCCGCCGATAATAATACCCACGGCCATATCCACCATGTTGCCCTTGACAGCAAACTCTTGGAACTCCTTAACAATACTCATGAGGGTCAATTCTCCTGTTTGATTAATTTTTTTGACGCACGAAGGTGTCCTTTGCCCAATCATTTGTCAAATAAGATTCCTCCCCCGCCTGAGTTACAATGGCCCCCGTGAACTTTTCTCTTTGATTCCCGTGGCAGGCCGGCATAATTTGATGAGTAGGAGATTTTTGATTTATGGCCAGTACGTTTGGCACATTGTTTCGCGTCACGACATTCGGCGAATCGCACGGCAAGGCGATTGGCTGCGTCGTGGACGGCTGCCCCGCGCGCATTCCGCTGAGCGTCGCGGACATCCAGCCGCAGTTGGACCGGCGACGCCCCGGCGCGTCGCATCTCACCACTCCCCGCAAGGAATCCGACACCGTCACCATTTTGTCCGGCGTGGATCGCGGCCTCACCCTCGGCACGCCCATCGGCCTCACCATCCCCAATGCCGACACCCGCCCGCACGACTACGCCGAAATGGAAGCCGTCCCCCGGCCGTCGCACGCCGATTTCACCTACGCCGAAAAATACGGCCTGCGCGCCCGCTCCGGCGGCGGCCGGGCCTCCGCCCGCGAAACCGCCGCCCGCGTGGCCGCCGGCGCGGTCGCCGAAAAAATGCTGACCGCCTGCAACCCCGTGGAAATTGTCGCGTGGGTCGAATCGCTGGGCGCACTCGTCGCCCCGCGCCCGGATTTGCTCTCCATCACCCGCGCCGACGTTGATGCCACGCTCGTCCGTTGCCCCGATCCCTCCACCGCGGAACAAATGATCGCCGCCATTCAAGCCGCCCAGGACGCCGGCGACTCCGTTGGCGGCGTCATTGCCTGCGTATGCCGCGGCCTTCCCGCCGGCTGGGGCGAGCCGGTCTTCGACAAGCTCGACGCGCTGCTGGCGCATGCCATGCTCTCGATTCCCGCCGTCAAGGGGTTCGAGGTCGGCTCGGGCTTTTCCGGCACCCGTATGCGCGGTTCGGTACACAACGACGCCTTCTACCGCCGTCCCGACGGGCGTCTGGGCACCGTGACAAACCGCAGCGGCGGCATTCAGGGCGGCGTCTCGAACGGCGAGCCGCTCCTCCTCCGCGTGGCCTTCAAGCCCACGCCGACCATCGGCAAGGCGCAGGAGACGGTCAACTACGAGGGCCAGCCCATCCGGCTCGAGGCAAAGGGCCGCCACGATCCCTGCGTGCTGCCCCGTGCGGTGCCCGTAGTGGAAGCCATGGCCCTCATCGGCGTCATGGAACTGTGGAAGGAGCGTTGCGCATGCGTCCGGTAATCGCGTATCCCGGCGTGACCGGGAGCTTTTCGGAGAGCGCGG
>DBPO01000027.1 GCA_002304915.1 Verrucomicrobia bacterium UBA1418 | reverse complement strand
GATGAACATCGTGGGCACGCCGTAAAGGACGGTGCATTTTTCCTGATGGACGGCAGCCAGGCCGAGCAGGGGGTCGAAGACCTCGACGGCGACGAGCGTGGCGCCGTGCGAGAAAATGGCCATGACGCCGAGGGTGACGCCNNAAGCAGTGGAACAGGGGCACTTGCAGGCAGAGTTTGTCGGCGGGGGTGAAGCGCTGGCGATGGCCGATGCTCCAGCCGTTGTTCAGGATGTTGTGGTGGGAGAGCATGACCCCTTTGGGGAAGCCCGTGGTGCCGGAGGTGTACTGCATGTTGACGATGTCGTGGCAGTCAATTTTGGCTTGGGCGTCAGCCAGCAGGGAGTCCGGCTGGTGGTCGCCGAGGAGCATCAGTTCGGCGGTGGTGTACATGCCGCGGAATTTTTCCTGTCCGACGTAGCAGACGTATTTGAGGTGGGGATAGGCGGCGCTGTTCAAGAAGCCGCGGGCCTGCTCCTTCAATTCGGGAACGAGCTGATTGATGATTTGGATGTAGTCCACGTCGCGGAAGCCGTCAATGAGGCCGAGCATTTTCATGTCGGACTGTTTGAGGATGTAATCCAGTTCGTCGGCTTTGTAGGCGGTGTTAACTGTGACGAGGACCGCGCCGGTTTTGGCGCAGGCAAACTGAAAGACCAGCCAGTCGGGCACGTTTTTGGCCCAGATGCCGATGTGATCGCCCTTGCCGATGCCGATGGCGAGCATTCCCTTGGCGAGGCGGTTCACGCGGTCGTTGAACTGCCGATAGGTCCAGCGGAGGTTGCGGTCGGGATAAATCAAAAACTCCTGGTCGGGTGTGGCCCGTACCCAGTATTCCAGTTGCTGGCCGAGGGTGAGGGTGGTGAAGCCATCGGCGCCTGCGCCGATGGGGGCGTTTGTGGCGAGTTGATATTCGGTCGGTTGGGTCATGGTTGGCGGGTCCTCCAGCTGTTCATCCGGGGCGGGCGTTCAGGGGGCCTCAGGCGGGCGCGTAAACGACGGCGAGGATTTGGGCATTGCCGTCCACGGCATGGACATGGTGGGGGACGGAGGATTCATAATAGATGCTGTCGCCGGGGGCGAGTTGATAGACGGTTTGGCCGTAATGTATTTTGATGTTGCCGGAGAGGACGTAAATGAACTCTTCGCCTTCGTGTTCGTTGAGGGTGATGGGACCCGTGGCCGGGTGGACATCAATCAAAAACGGTTCCATGTTGCGCGCGGCTTTGCGGGGGGCCAGCGGATGGAAGTCCAGCGTGCTGCGCGTGCGCGCGGGGTCGTTGCCGGAGAAGTGAATGGTTGCGCCGGCGTCGTCACTGCGGACCACGACGGGGCCGTCTTCGGACTGGTCATCCAGCAGCGTGCCAAGGCGGATGCCCAGGCCGCGGGCCAGGCGCAACAGCGGTGTGAGCGACGGGATGAGGTCGCCGGCTTCCAGCGCGGCAATCATCGCGGCGCTGCAACCGGCGCGTTCCGCCAGCTCTTCAACGGATAGTTTTCGGTGTTCGCGCAGGGCCTTCAAACGAGGGCCGATGAGATTGGTTTCCAAGGTCATGATTTTCTCCGGAGTGGGGTGAGTGGCTGGCTGGGCCGGCACAAAAAAAGCTCCGCCTGGAGCGGCGGAGCCAGAAGCGCCGCGGCTCAGGCGGGTTCAACAAGTTCTTCGGCAATTTCCCGGGCGGCCTCCATCGCCAGTTCGAGGCGTTCGGCGGAATCAAAATGACGGATGGTGTCCTGACCATCGGCCCAGGCGATGTGAATCTCTTCAACACCGATATAGCTGAAAATGGCGCGGATGGCGGGCGTCAGCCCGTCGAGGGGGTCGTCTTCCTTGTACACCTGGTCGGAGGAGACCAGTAGCACCACGGATTTCAGGCGGTGGGTGGGGACCATTCCTTCGGGGCTATAGGTGAACATTTTGCCGGGCACCAGGACTTGGTCGAGCCAGGCTTTGAGGATGGCGGGCATGCTGTTGAGCCAGACGGGCATGGTCAGGACGAGCACATCGGCTTCCATCAGCGCTTCGGCGTTGTTGTTTGAGAAATTGGCGGCGGTTTCTTCCGCGCGGGTGGGGTTATAGGCCGGGTCCGCGACGGGGCCCCAGAGGTAGTTCAGGAATTCCGCGCTCACGAACGGGGGTTTGTTTTGATAGAGGTCCACGTTGTTGACCATGACATCGGGATTTTTTTCGGTGAGCGTCGCGAAAAACTCGAAGGCGAGTTTTTTGGACGCCGAGGTCTCCGCCGGACGCGGATTAGCGATAACATGCAAGACATTCATTCAGATAGCTCCTGTTTCGGATGGAAAGTAATGGATCGGTTGACGTTGATGCCACAAAAGGGGATGGGAAACAATGTAAAAATTCAGATCGCTTTCGGGGCGCTGGCTTTACGCATGTATTTGCGGCCGGAACCCATCAGGGTGGCCAGCGGCGCCAGCGGCGGAATTTGCGCGAGGGCAATTTGGATGGCGGCGGCAATCGGAACGGACAGCAACGCGCCCACAATTCCCCACAGCCAGCTCCAGAATACGAGGAAGAGCAAAATCACCACCGGCGAAAGATTCAGGCGGTCACCATAGACTTTTGGCGCGACGAAATTGCCCAGCCCCATTTGAATGACCAGCAGCACCAGCGCGGTGAGGACGGCGGGCCAAATGTCGGGCGAGCCTTGGACCAGCGCGATGAGGATTGGCGGGATGCTGGCGACAATGGAGCCGATGGTGGGGATGAAGTTGAGCACAAAGGCCAGCAGGCCCCATGTGAACGCGAATTCAATGCCCAGCCAGGCGAGCGCGCCCCAAACGCACAGGCCGGTCGTTAGAGAAATGATGAAGAGCGCGCCGAGATAAGCGCCAATTTGCCGGGAAATGGTGTTGGTCAACTCGATGATGTTGTCGGCGCGGTCGGGAAGCGCGGCGCGCAGTTTGTCATTGGAGTAGGGTTTAGCCAGGAGCATGAAGACCAGAAAAATCAGCACGAGCACCGCGTTGGAAATGAACGACATGAAAAACTTGGATGTTCTGAGCACGAGCGGGCCAATTTGTGCCGTCCAGTCGAGGTCTTGCAGAATCGTCGCGGGGATGTTGAGCTGCTGGCCATAGTGGGTGTTGAGCGCGACGAGTTTTTCCTGATAGGCCGGGAAGGCTTTGGCAAACGCGAGCAGGCGCTGCTGAATGACCACGCCCGCGCCCCACGCCGCGAGCAGAAACAGCAGCACTACGCAGCCGACCGCCAGTGGAGCGGGGATGCGCAGGCGGCGAACCAGAAACGTGACCACCGGCGCCAGCAGGTAGCTGATGAGCCAAGCAATCAACAACGGCACCACAACGCTCTGGGCCGTTTTCAGCACGAACCCGACTGCAAACAGGGCCAGAATGCCGAGAAAGAGGGTATTCGGCGTGATGTTTTTTGGGCGAAGCGGTTTAGAATTTTGAATAGTCATGTGTGTTTCCTTAATAAGGATAAGGCATGGAAGGGGTTTGGCGGAGAGCGTATGCCCACGTCAGATAATAGTCAACACAAGCGGGGCCACGAAACATCCAGAGGATGGCCGCCAGAGCGAGGTGGGGGCCGTAGGGGATTTTGCTTTGCAGGTCTTTTTTGCCGGCGGCCATGAGGCCCAGACCGAGCAGGGTGCCTGTCAGCGAGGAGACAAAAACAGTGAAGAGGACCGCCTGCCAGCCGAGGCATGCGCCGATGGCGCCGAGCAGTTTCACATCGCCCATGCCCATGGCCTCGCGGCGCAGAATCAGGCGGCCCACCGCGCCCACCAGCCACAGCAGGCCATAGCCCACCGCCAGACCGATGAGCGAGTGAAGGAGAGCGTCGAGGCGCGTGGTTTGCCCGTGCAAAACGGGAAACGCAACTGAGAGCAGGGGGCCGGCAATCATGCCGCCGATGGTCACGCGGTCTGGAAGAATCAGATGGTCCAAGTCAATGAAGGTGGCCAGAATCAGCGCACCGGTGAAGACAAGATATAGCGCGGTAAGCACCTGCCAGCCGTGAACCAGCCACAAGCCGGTGAACAGGGCGCCGGTCAGCAGTTCCACCACGAAATAGCGCGGCGAAATGGGCGCGCGGCAATGCCGGCATTTGCCGGCCAGCAGCAGCCACGACAGCAACGGGATGTTGTCGTAAGCCGCAATGGGGTGGTTGCAGGCGGGGCAATGCGAGCCGGGCCAGACGATGGATTCTTCGCGCGGAATGCGCCAGATGCAAACATTCAGAAAGCTGCCCAAACACAGCCCCGCGAAAAAAATAAACGCAGAGACGAAGGGATAGGCTTCCGTGGGGAAAGGCATTTAGTTTCTCCGGGCTTTCAGCGCTTTTTCGAGGGCGGCGCGCATGACCGCCACCGGCGGTTTGCGGCCGGTCCAGAGCTGGAAGGCGCGCGCGCCCTGGTGCAGCAACATGCCGAGGCCGTTTTGCGTGCGCGCGCCGGCTTCCTGCGCCGCCGCCAGCGTGGGGGTCAGGGCCGGGCGATAGATTAAATCAAAAACCATTTGTCCCTTGCGGAAGGCGGTTGCCGGCAAGAGCGGCGGGTCGCCCGGCTTCATGCCGACGGGCGTGGCCTGGATGATTACATCGCAGTGGGGGGCGACTTGTTCGGCGCGTGACAGCGCCACGCCGCCGACTTCCATTTGCGGGGCAACTTTTTTCAGGTCGCGGCGCAGGCGGCATCGCGCTTTCATGTTGATGTCGCTCACGAACATGGCGGTTGCGCCCTGACGGGCGCAGGTCAGCGCCAAGGCGCGGCCCGCGCCGCCGCAGCCGAGCAGAAGGATGCGCTTGCCGCGCGGCGTGGCGCGGAAGGCTTCTCGCAGGGCGTCCAGGAATCCGGGTGCATCGGTGTTGTCGCCGTACAATTTTCCATCGGGGCGGAACACGACGGTGTTGACCGATTGCAGGGCGCGCGCATGGGGCGATACTTCGTGATGCGCCTTCAGAAAACGAAAGGCCTCTTCCTTGTGGGGAATGGTGATATTGACGCCGCCGAAGTTTTTTTGTTGCAGGTCTTCCAGCGTGCGGGGGATGTCGCCGGGCAGGACATCGAGCAGGGAGTAACGGGCGTGAATGCCCAGCGCCTTGAAGGCCGCATTGTGCATGGCGGGCGAGAGGGAATGACCCACTGGATGGCCCAACAGGGCGAATGGAATCGGAGCGCTTTTTTTCATTAGCGATAGTGAAACACGGTCGCCCCGGAGAACCAATCACGAAAATCGGAATCGGCCTATGATTTTTCCTCGCCGCCGGCGGGATAGAGCAGGACGACAAATTCGCCTTTCAGCGAATGGGTTTCGTAGTGGCGGCGCAGTTCGGCGGGTGTGCCGGTGACGGTTTCTTCAAATTTTTTCGTGAGTTCGCGGGCGATGAACAGCCGCCGTTCCGGGCCGAGTTCTTCTTCCACTTCGGTGAGCAATTTGAGAATCCGGTAGGGGGATTCATACAGCGCGACGGTTTGGGGTTCGGCGGCCAGCTCGCGCAAGCGGCGGCGGCGCGCGGCGGTTTTGTGGTCGAGGAATCCCTCGAAGCGAAACCCGCGGCCGTCCACGCTGCCGCCGAGGGCGATTGCCGCCGTGAGCGCGCAAGGGCCGGGGATGACCGTGACGCAGGCCCCCGCGCGGCGGACGGCGCTTGCGGCGCGCGCGCCGGGGTCGGATATGCCCGGCATGCCTGCATCCGTGACCAGCGCCAGCGCTTGGCCTTCGTGAATGCGCCGGAGAATTTCTTCTTCGCGCGCGCGCTCGTTGAACTTGTGACAGGAGATGAGCGGCGTGGTGATGCCGTGGCGTTCGAGAAGAATCCGCGTGCGGCGCGTGTCTTCGGCTAAAATACAGGAGGCGGTGCGCAAGACGCGCAGCGCGCGCAAGGTGATGTCTTCGAGATTTCCGATGGGCGTGCCGACCAGATACAAGCCCGGTTGCAGCGGGGGGGCAGACGAAGCGCCCCCCGCGGCGGATGCCGTTGGAGGGGCGGCTTCAGAGGCGGCCATGACGGGCCGGCTATTCGCGGTCTTGCTCCACCAGGCGGATGGAGCGCGGCTTGGCGAGATTCTTCAACATCTCGTCGGACTCGGAGAGGTGCCGCTTCAGTTCCAGGAGGGTGGACTTGAATTCTTCGGTGGCGGTGACGCCCTTGATTGTGCCATCCACGGTTTGCTGGAGCTTGAGAATGTTATCCACGCTGGTTGCGATTTCGGTCACGCGGCCCAGTTGTTCGGCCACCTTGTCCTGCGCCTTGGCGAGTTGGGCGGCGGTTTCCTGCTGGGCGGCGGCGAGCTTGGCGGATGTTTCGCCCTGGGCCTTCACGGCCTGGGCGGCGGCTTCCTGCTGGGCGCTGGCGATTTGCGCGGCTGCATCGCTATGGGCCTTTGTGAGCTGGGCGGCGGTGTCCGTCTGCGCCTTGGCGATTTGGGCGGCGGCGTCGGTTTGCGCCTTGGCCGCTTGCGCGGCGGCATCGGCCTGCACCTTGGCGAGCTGCTCCGCGAATTTCGCTTGGGCTGTTGCAAGGGAGGCGGTGGAGTCGGTCACGGCTTTGCCGAGCACTTGCGTGAACTCCAGCCCGGCGGCGGCGGGGGTGTCATTGCCGATGCGCGCGAGCAGATTTGATTCAATGTAGCCGGCGAGTTGGGATGCCAGTTGGAAGCGCGCAATGGCCATCAGCGTTACGAGCACCATGCAACCGGTGCCGAGCGTCAGCAAAACTTGCGGTGCGCCAAAGGCGGCGCCCGAGCCCAACAAAATCAATACGGCCACTGTTTCGGCGGCCAGGACGCCCATCGTTCGCAGCATTTGATTGCCCGCCATGCTGGAGACTTGCGGGCCGGAAGCGCCTGCCGCCCATGCGGTCAAGAGGCGGCGAATATGGCGGTGGAGAGTGGAACAGCCGGTGAGGGCCTTGCAACGCTCGGCGGCCACGCTGCGTTCGGAAAGGTCCAGCTCGTCCGGCAGGGGATTGGATTTGAGCGCGCGCGTTTGCGCGAGCCACTCGGCGGCGGACAACACCACATAGGCGAAGCCGATGCCGGTGGCGACCAGCGCGGCAAGCGCGGATGAGTTGTCGCCCAAACTTTTCTTGAGGGGGAGGCCGATGGCCACACTCAAAATAATTCCCAGACCAATGACCCAGCAAACGCCGGTGAACATGCCGTAGCCGCTGCACTTTGACTTGCGATTTTCCATCGTTGCCACCTTTCGAGTCGGATTGACTATCAACTCTGTAGTATGCGGATTTCGCGGTGGATTGTCAAAGGCGGATACGCTTTAATGTGCGCGTGAATTTTTTCCGGGTCATGACGGTTATTTTTCTCGGGCTGGCGGGCGCCGGCCACGCGGGGGAGTGGCGCGCCATCCCGCGTCACGAAACCCGCAACGGGGAGGCGGGGGGCTATGACCTTGGCGCGTGCGAAGTCACCGTGGCGCAATTTGTTGCGTATCTCAACCGCGCGGGCCGGACGGATTTCCCCGAAACCGCGCAAATCCGCCGCCGGGGGCAGCGCTATGCCGCGCGCCGTGGCATGAAGCGCCAAGCCGTGGCGGAAGTGACGCCGGCGGACGCGGAAGCCTATTGCCGGTGGCGCGCGGCGGAAACCGGGCGGGCCATCCGCCTGCCCACGGAACGGGAATGGGAAGACGCCGCGCGCGGGGGCGTGGATGGCGCGCCTTACCCCTGGGGCTGGGGCGACGGCGGCGACCTTGCCAGCCTTGCGCAGTTTCGCGCCGGGCAGCCGGCCGCCCGCGGCGGGACATTTATCGCCAATGGCTTCGGCCTTTTTGACATGGCCGGGAATGTCGCGGAATGGTGTGCGCCGTCCGCGGATTTGCCGGCGGGCCAGCGCGTGGCTCGCGGCGGCAGTTGGGCGGAGAACGAGCCAGCGGCGCTGACCGTCACCAACCGCGCCTTTTTTCGAGAGGATTACCGCGATTGCGATGCGGGCTTTCGCCTGCTGCGGGAATGGAAGGAAACCCCATGAGTGTGAAGTTTTCCCATCGTCTGGAATATGTCGCCGCGCGCGCGGCCTGCGGTTTGGTGATGTTTCTGCCGTATCGCGTGATGCTGGCGCTGGCGTGGAGCATCATGGGGCCGGTTTGGGCATTCAATCGCAAACTGCGCGCGCGAACTCATCGCCGTCTGCGGCAGGCGCTGGGCGCGGACAAGAGCGACCGCGAGCTGGCGAGAATCGCCCGGCGCGCCTATCGCAATTTAGTTTTCACGGCGGTGGAAGGCATGCGCATGCCGGGCATGAGCCGCGCGTGGATTGAGCGTAATTTGAGCCCCGCCGCCTATGAGGAGCTTCGCTCGCAACTGGCTCCCGGGCAGGGATTCATCGTCGCGGTGCCCCATCAGGGCAATTGGGAGTTGGCCGGTCTGGCGTTGCAGGCTCAAGGCGTGCAATTGATAGCGTTGGTGCGCCGCCAAAAAAATCCGCTGATGAATGACTGGATTAACCGCGTACGCCGCAGCACGGGTGTTGAGGCCATTGACACCAAATCCACCGCGGTTGGCGAGGTTGCGGCCAAATTGCGCGCGGGAAAAGTTCTGGCGATTTTGCCCGATTTGCGGGCGAAGGTTGGCGGCGTTCCGGTGCGCTATCTCGGCGTGGAGACCGAAGTTCCCGTTGGCGCGGCGCGGTTTGCGCTGGAGTCCGGCGTGCCCCTGTTCACGGCTGAAGTCGTGCGCGAGGGGTGGACGCGCATCCGGTGGCGGTTGACGGGGCGGGTGGATGTGACACCCAGCGCGGATACGGCCGCCGACCACCAGCGAATCATGCAGGCGATTATGACGAAATTGGAAGCCTCGGTGCGCGCCAATCCCGAGAGCTATTTTTGGTTTAACAAGCGCTGGGTGCTCGGCCCGGAAGAACAACGATGAACACGTCGCCAAGCATGGCTGTTCACGAGGCCCGCATGCGGCTGGCGCTGCGGCAGGCCCAGCGCGCCGCTGAAGCGGGCGAAGTCCCCGTGGGCGCGGTTATTTACAACAGCGGCGAATTGAGCGGGCAGGCATGGAATCAGACGGAAACGCTGAAGGACCCCACGGCCCACGCGGAAATCATCGCCATCACGCAGGCGGCGGCCGCCGCGGGCGACTGGCGGCTGACCGACAGCATTCTCTACGTGACGAAAGAGCCGTGCGCGATGTGTGCGGGTGCGATTGTTTTGGCGCGCATCCCGCTGGTGGTGTGGGGCATGAGCGACCCGCTGCGCGGCGGCGCGATGTCGCGCTTTCAAATTCTGCAAACGCCCGAACTGAACCACTCCTGCGCCGTACTTCCGGGTGTGCTGGCCGACGAATGCACGGACCTGATGAAGTCGTTTTTCCGGCGGCGGCGCGCGGAAAAGAAAGAGCTGCCTCCCGCGCAGGGATAATTCACCGCGCGGCGGGCGGTTAAACGTCCGGCGTTGGTTTGCGGCGCAGCGCTTTTTTCGCGCCGTGCTTTTTCTTGGCGTCCAACATGATGGCTTTTTGGCGGCGCGAGCGGCGGCGCTTTTGGCGGCGGATTTTTTCGCGCTCCTGCCGGCGTTTGGTTTTCTCGCCGCGAATCAGGGCGGCCAGCTTGTCGCACAGCTCGCGCCGCGCCAGAAAGCGGTTCAGCGATTGCGAGCGTTCGCGCCCGCAGCGAACTTCCAGGCCGGTTGGCATGTGGCGCAGGCGAACGACCGATGCCGTCTTGTTTATTTTTTGTCCGCCCGGCCCGCCGCCGCGTAAAAAAGATTCCTCCAAATCCGTTTCGACGATGCCCAACTTTTCCATTCGTTGCAGAAGCTGGTCTTCTTTATCCGCGCTGACCGGGAACAGGCTCATGGCAACAGCCTTGCAAAACGCATCCGCCAAGTAAAGCCGAACGCGGGGCGGCGGATTTTTAACAAAATCCCGCCAATCACATCGCGCCTTTATCCGGCAAATCATACTTTATTCTATTTTCCTCCCACCATGTTTCGCACTCTGCGCCGGATATGTCTTCGGGTAGTGCGCCACTTGTCAGTTGTCTTATTGCAAGCAACCACTCTGGCTGCGTTTTAGCCGCGTCAATGAGATAGGGCAATACGGGAATGCCTAGATTCGTTATCTTCTGACGAAGGAGGTCGGCTTTCTCGTATTCACCTGCTTTTGTCGCCACATTCCAGGCTTCATATAGTTCATTGAAATGTTCATCTGTTTTGAAGCGCTCCTTCTGCCACCAGTATTTCCATACTGCCACCCGGTCAGGCGGGCCATCGGTTCCGCGTATGGCGGGTATTTCCGCCACGGTCCATGTGTATGTCTTGGGCGTCTCGCCAGTCCGCACGATGTTATACTTCCACTTCGTGATTTCCTGCAGCGCCTCAACTAATCTGCGATCATTTTCCAGCGCCTGTATAATGTCAGGCACAGCAGATGCTCCTAAATCAAGGATGCGGCGAAATGGTTCATTGTCATAATAAATATCACTTGGAAGCGATGATTTTACCATTACTTCTACAGGCATATTCGCCAGATACGCCGTCCAATTTGAATATGCCTCTTGAAACGATGCAGACTTGCTCTCCTCCGCCCATGCAAAGCTGCTCCATGCCGTTTGCAGGCAAGCCACGATTACAACATACCGCTTCTTCATCGCTCACTCCATTTCAAGGCTTATCGTGCGGCAATATTCAAGATTCGGGAAAGGGCGGGAGGGCGCCGTCGAGCATTTGCTTGATTGGGCGCAGATTGTGGAGGCGCAGGATGGTCGCGCCGTTGCGCCAGGCGGTGCAGGAAAGTTGCGCGCTGACGAGGTCTGGGTCCGTGTCCGGGTGCAGGTGGCGCACGAGGCGTTTGCGGGACAGGCCAATCAGCAGCGGCCAGCCGAGCGCGGTGAGCGGCGCGAGATTGTCCAGAATGGCGGTTTCCTGTTCGCGGGTGAGGCCGAAGCCGAGGCCGGGGTCCAGAATGAGTCGCTCGGGCGCCAGGTTCAGCGCGGGGATATACGATGTGAACCATGCGGCGATGGTTTCGGAGGGGGTGGTGTCGGCGGGGGGCAGCGTGTTGGCGATGCCGTGCATGAGGATGACGGGGAAGTCGCCGGATTGCGCGAACGGCAACATGCCGGGGGCGGTGAGGCCGGCGACGTCGTTGAGGATGTGCGCGCCGTGGTCGAAGGCGGCGCGGGCGACTTCGGCTTTGCGTGTATCAATGGAAATGGGGGTTTTGAAGTTGCCGGCGGCGAGGCGGTCGAGGACGGGGAGGAGGCGGCGGATTTCTTCCTGGGCGGAGACGGGGTCGTGGCCGGGGCGGGTGGATTCCGCGCCGATGTCGAGGATGTGCGCGCCGTCGGCGACGAGTTTGTGGGCTTGTTCTTCGGCGGCGGCGGGGTCGGTGTATTTGCCGCCGTCGCTGAAGGAGTCGGGCGTGAGGTTCAGAATGCCCATCAGGAGGGGGGGGGGCAGG
>DBPO01000080.1 GCA_002304915.1 Verrucomicrobia bacterium UBA1418 | reverse complement strand
GTCGGAGGTCAGGGAAAACCGAACGGGGTTGAGTGGAGGAATCCGGGGCTCGTGTTTGTGCGCGCCCCTTGCGTCTTTTGTGTCGCTTGTGGTATGTGTTCTTCGATTTTAACTATGTTTAACTCCGTAAATCTCGTCTAGGCATGGTGGTTGCCCCCTCCATCCCGCTTGCCGACCCTGACACGCTTGTCCGGGTCAGCGGTGTGTCGAAAAAATTCTGCCTGAGCCTGAAGAAGTCGCTGTGGTACGGGTTATGCGACATGGGGCGCGAACTGACCGGCCGTCGGCGTGGAGAGCACGGCGGTTTGCGGACGAAGGAGTTTTGGGCGGTCAACAACGTCAGCTTTGAGCTGAAGCGGGGGGAATGCCTCGGCCTGATTGGCCGAAACGGGGCGGGGAAAACCACGCTCCTGAAGATGCTCAACGGCCTGATTAAGCCAGACGCGGGCCGAATCGAGATGCGCGGGCGGGTGGGTGCGCTAATCGCCCTTGGCGCGGGCTTTAACCCCATCCTGACCGGACGGGAAAACATCTACGTCAACGCTTCGGTGCTGGGGCTGAGCAAGAAGGAGGTCGACGCCAAGCTGAAGGAAATCATTGATTTCGCCGAAATCGGCGAGTTTATCGATACCCCGGTGCAGAACTACAGCTCCGGCATGGCGGTGCGGTTGGGATTCGCCGTAGCGTCCAGCATTCGCCCGGATGTATTGTTGATTGATGAGGTGTTGGCGGTTGGAGATATCTCCTTCGTGCTTCGCTGCTTGAACCGGGTTTCCGAACTTCTACCCACCACGGCGGTCGTGTTTGTTTCGCACAACATGCAATTTGTCTCTCGCATTTGCACCTGCGCCCTCTTGATGGACCACGGGAATATTGAATATGCCGGTGATGATGTTGCCTTCGCAATCGAGCGCTATTCCAAGACAACTCTTACATTTCAGCGGCAAAGCGTGGGTGGAACGGATTTACAGTTGGCCGGCATTGGTCTGCGCACAGGTCCGCAACAGGATTTTGAAGACTCCTCCACCTTGAATCTACCTGCCGGAAGCCCTTTGGAAATCCGTATCGAGTTTAAATCTACTGTGCCCATCGCTTTGAAGATCAGGCCCTGGGTAAAAATTTATGACGGGCAAATGCGTGAAATCGCGGATTTGGGGCCAATGCCAGCCACGCAATGCTATCACGTTGCTCCGAGGGGTCGGATCATACTCCAGCTTGTCGTGGCACCCCTGCATCTAAACGCGGGAATGTATAGTATCGTCGTGGGCGCGTCAGATGAATCCAACCAGCGGAATTACGCCCGGATTAACAACTGCGCGGAGTTTTATGTCCAATCGGATTATCACGGCTGGGCCGCATGCATCGTGCCGGGCCAATGGTCTCAAATAACATGATTAGGTGACGTGGATTGAAAATGAACGAAGCCGCGAAAACTCTTGCCAGCCATGGCGCGCCGCCCGCCTTTCCGGAGCCGCTGTATGTGGGCCGTCCCAACATCGGCGACCGGGAGAAGTTCCTGAAACTGGTCGGGGAGATGTTTGACCGGGGGCGGTTGAGCAATCACGGGCCTCTGGTGCAGGAGCTGGAGCAACGGATTGCTGAATTCCTCGGCGTGAAGCATTGCGTTGCCATGTGCAATGGAACTCTCGCGCTTGAAATCGCTATTCGCGCCCTGAATCTGACGGGCGAAGTGATTGTGCCGTCCTACACGTTCATTGCGACTGCCCATGCCCTGCACTGGCAGGGGATTCGCCCGGTTTTTGCGGACATTGACCCCCGCACACACAATTTGGACCCTGCTTCCGTGCGGCGCAAAATCACGCCCCGGACCACGGGGATTATCGGCGTTCATCTGTGGGGACGCGCGGCTCCGGTGGAGGAACTACAGGCCATTGCGGATGAACATGGGCTGGCCCTGATGTATGACGCGGCGCACGCTTTTGCCTGTTCCCATGGCGGGCGTATGATCGGCAACTTTGGCCGGTGTGAGGCGCTCAGTTTCCACGCCACCAAGTTTTACAACACGTTTGAGGGTGGCGCTGTTGTAACAAATGAGGAGCAACTGGCCGAGGATATGCGCCTGATGCGCAATTTCGGCTTCAAGGGGTTCGACAACGTGATTTACCCCGGCACCAATGGCAAGCTGACGGAAATCTGCGCCGCGATGGGGCTGGTCAACTTGGAGTCCATAGATCAAGTAATTGAGATCAATCGTCGCAATCACGTTGCCTATCGGGACGTCTTGAGCGAATTCCCCGGGCTTTCGCTCATTGAGTTTAATGAGCAGGAGAAGAATAATTACCAGTATGTGGTTATTGAGGTGGGCGCTGACTTCCCGGCCAAGCGCGATGATTTGGTGGACGCCTTTCATCGGCATAATGTCATCGCCCGCAGGTATTTCTGGCCCGGCTGCCACCGGATGGAGCCTTATCGGACCTTGGACCCGGATGCCGGGCGCCATCTGCCCCATACGGAAGCGGTGGCGGAGCGTGTGATGCTGCTGCCGACCGGCACGGCGGTGGATGCCGCCACCATCCGCTCTATATGTGAGATGTTCCGATGCAAGGGACCCGCATCATGACCATGTTTTCTCTGTCGGGCGTCATGCCTCGCCTTTATTGGGGACGGCAGATGGAAGGGCTGGCTTCATGCGATGGGAGCCATTATGGATAAGCGCCGGATATTGGTTTTTCCATGTGGCTCTGAAATCGGACTGGAAATCCACCGCTCCCTGAAGCATTCCGCACATTTCGATCTGGTGGGAGCCAGTAGCTTGGACGATCACGGCCGGTTTGTTTACGATGACTATGTTGACGGGATCCCGTTCATCGACGATCCCGCGGCGATCCCGACCTTGCGGGAGATTGTAGCGAGCCGAAAAATCGCTGCAATCTATCCGGCCATGGACAAGGTGCTCTGGAAATTGAAGGTCAGCGAAGGCGACTTGGGATGCCGAGTGATTGCCTCCAGCCCGGAAACGACAGCGATCTGCCTGTCCAAGACCCGTACCTATGCCCATTTGCAAAGCCGAATCAAGGTGCCCCGGGTTTATGCCGGGATCGAAGCCGTGACAGAGTATCCCGTTTTTGCCAAACCGGACGTCGGTTACGGAACACGGGGGACATTCAAGGCGGATCATGCGGAGGAATTGCGGGCTTTTCTGGAAATTCACAGCGCCACGCCCTACATCCTTACGGAATATTTGCCCGGCCCGGAATACACCGTGGATTGTTTCACCGACCGGCACGGCGACTTGCGCTTCGTTGGTCCACGCGGTCGCGAAAGGGTCAGCAACGGCATCAGTGTCCATACCTCCCGGGAACAAGATGACGCCGACATTTTCAAGACCATGGCCCGGACCCTGAATCAGGCCATCTCGTTCCGCGGCGCCTGGTTCTTTCAGGTCAAGCGGGACACTGCGGGGGAATTGACACTGCTGGAAATCGCTTCCCGCCTGGCCGGCTCGTCCGCCCTTCACCGAGCCTTGGGCGTCAACTTTGCCCTCCTGAGCCTCTACGACGCTTTCGATTTGGACGTGGATATTGTGCTCAATGATTTCGATGTCGAGCTGGACCGTGCGCTGAACAGCCGCTATAAGACCAACTTGTCGTACTCCCGGGTGTTCATGGATTTCGACGATACGCTGATTGTGAACGGCAAGGTGAATCCGGAAGCCGCAGTGTTTCTCTTGCAATGCCGCAACGAGGGCAAGCAGATCATTTTGATCTCCAAGCATCTCGGAGATTTGGCTGCCGAATTGGCACGCCTGAGAATTACGGAACTGTTCGACCAGGTTCTTCACCTGAAGCCGGACGACGAAAAATCCAGATACCTGCCGGACTCGGACGCCATTTTCATTGACGACTCGTTTTCCGAACGAAAAAAAGTGGCGCAAAGCCGGCGGATTCCCGTTTTCGATGTTCACATGCTGGAAGCCTTGATGAGATATTGACGGGCATGAATCTCCAGCGGTTTAGAAAAATTATCTTTGACCTTTGGGTGCAGCCGCTCTGTCAGCTTGGCGACAGGCTCATGCCCAAGAAAAAAAATCACTGGGGATTTCCGGTCCATCATATTAAGTCCGAGCAGTTCATTGAAAATGCCCGGGCTGTGTTTGAATGCGTGAAAACGGACCCCGGGATAAAAAAAATCATCTTTTGCCGTTCGGAAAAACCCGAATTTGAGCTTGAGGGGGCCAAAAACACACAAGTCGTTCTTTTGCAATCATGGCGGGGGCTTGTGGCGATTATGCAGTGCCGCGTCCTGTTCGTAACTCACTCCATTTCGATGGATTATTCATTTCGATGGGGGGAGGGGCGCTTTAGTGTTTTGAAGCTATCGCTGCGCAAAAGGGTGGTGGTCAACCTGTGGCATGGCATCATATCGAAGGGCCTGTATGCTCTGGCCAATCCGGTCGTTCGGGCCCGTTTGGACCGCGTGAAATTCCGGCGGAAGGAACGCGCTGGTTACGCCGGGCTGATCTGTTCTTCGGAGACGGACCGTTATGCCATGACAGCCACATTTCATCCCATCCATCCGGACCGGGTTTGGATGACCGGGCTGCCGCGCAACGATTTTCTCCGACGGGAATTCGAGGCGTTGCCGGCATATCTGCGAGGACAGATTGAGCGTGTGCGAGAGCTCAAGCAAGGTCGCCGACTCGTCTTGTACGCTCCCACGTATCGTCAAACGGCGGCTATCCCGGATGCGGTCTATTACCAATTCTCCGAAGAAGAAATCACGCAGTTGCGGGACATGCTGCGTCGGCAGCGGGCCATTCTGGGGTTCCGCATGCATTACTTCAGGAACAGCGCGGCGCTGTTCAATCTGGAGCAGTTCGTGGACGGCGAAACCATCGTGAGTCTGGGCCACGCCGTGGTGCCGGAAATCGCCGCCGCGATACGCGAAGCGGACGTGGTGCTTACCGATTATTCCAGCGTTTACACGGATGCGATTTATCTGGACAAGCCTCTCGTGAGCTTCGCCTATGATTTGGAAGAGTACCGCAGGAATCAGGACGGACTGCTCTACGACATGGAGATTGCCTTTCCAGGGATTGTCGTCCGGGATTTCGCTTCTGCCTTGCAGGAGATGGAGCGCCAATTGTCCGCCCCGCCGGGACTCATCTCGGAAAAACAACGCTTGATCCGGCGATTGTTCTATGCGTATCTGGACGATCGAAACGCGGAGCGGGTGGTGGCGCGCGTGAGGGCATTGCAGGAGGCCCGCGCCCGCCCATAAGTATGCCGGAGTGACAAAGGGCGACTTCTCGCGTCTAGCATGGAACACATCATAACACAAATCAACGCTCAAACGGACAAGGTCGAGGACTGGTCGTGTCTGCCGGAAGACCCATTGGTCAGCGTGTTCATGACCACCTATAATCATGGGCGGTTCATCGCTCAGGCGTTGGATGGCATTTTGATGCAGGAAGTGGATTTCTCGTATGAGATTGTGATCGGGGAAGACAAGTCCACGGATCGGACCCGGGAGATCGTATGTGAGTATCAGCGAAAACATCCGGCCAAAATTCGCCTCCGGCTGTCCCGGGAGAATCTCTATAGCCAAGGCTTGAAGCCGGGGGCGGCAGTGTTGTATGCCTGCCGTGGCAAATACATCGCCTTCTGCGAGGGTGATGACTACTGGACGGACCCGAAAAAGCTGCAAAAACAAGTGGCGGCGCTGGAGGCGAAGCCGGAAATCAGCGCGTGCTACACCAACGCCGCGGTGGAGAATGAGAACGGGGATGCACAGCCATCGGTCTGGCTGGGTCACAAAGGACCCTCCTCATGTGCGCCCAAACCGGAGAAAACCTATCTTTCCCAGATTGACATCATTCGGAACCATAGCATCCCCACTTGCACCTTGTTGGCGCGCGCGGCGCCTCTCCGGCGCTTGCCACCGTGGTTTTTCCGAATCCCAACCGGAGACTGGGGGTTCGCGATGATTTTGACGGAAAATGGGCCCGTCAAATTCATGGACGAGATTACGGCCGTGTATCGTCGGCATTCGGGGGGAGTCTGGAGCGTTCGAACGTCACTTGATACGATGGTTGATTTTGCAAGGCGGATGCAAATTTATTTGCCACATGCGCCCCCAGACGTGCGGACGGAATTGAAGAAAACCTTGTCCAAGCACCTAGCCCGTTTGCGCGCGCACGCAAGTGAAGTAATGGCCCAAAAGTTGGAGGCTGAGGGTGGTTGGGTAGATTTTGAAATGGATTGGGCGGAAATGTTGAGCCGGATGGCCCGTCGCCGGACGCGTCTGGATGCTTGGGTGCTATATTTTCAGAAGGCTTATTTCAAAGGGGATATGCCATGTGCGCGTCAAAGGTTATTTCGTCTTCTGGCGCGGCATCCCGAGTGGCTGTTCTGCCGCGGGAGTGTGGGAAAAATATGGCATGTCATAAGAGGGGGAGCGATGGTTTTTCCTGAAACCTGAAACCTGCAACCTGGAATGAACAGCCGTTTAACGCAAAAGGCGCGCGGGGCGCAAAAGGAACGCAAAAGAGGGGGGAGCGGCGGCATCCTGCCGCCGATGGAGGCAACAGCCGAAGAAAGAGGGCAGAGGTCGGAGGTC
>DBPO01000057.1 GCA_002304915.1 Verrucomicrobia bacterium UBA1418 | reverse complement strand
CCCCCGCCAAGCCCTCAATCTTTTAGGTTTTGTGCATGCCCCGGCGTGGCACGGTACAGACTTGGGTCCCCCAAGGGGCGATACCCGGCAAGCTGCAACACCTGCCCGCGCTCCAGGCGGCGCAACTCCTTGCGCCCGGCAGCATCAAAATCGCGATGCAAAAGCTGCAGCCTCCGCATCTGCCCATCCGGACAACAGGCCGGGCAAAGGGTTTGCCCTTTGGCATGGGTGGGCGAGCCGACAACGCGCACGCGCAAAGTATCACTCTTTTCTGCCGGTTCATGACTCAAAACCAGCGGGGCAAAGGCCAAATAGCGCAAGTCGCGCCTCAGAGTGGCATTCACAATTTGCAAACTGCGGGGCAACACCCAGGTGCGGACGTCGTGGCAGGGTTCGGCCAGCGGGCAGGCCTGCTCGTGCGGACAGGGCGCGAGAATGTGCAGTTTCAGTTCCGCGAGCGCGAAGGCGCGCAAATCGCGCAGATAATCGCCAGCGGCGCGCAACAGCGGCTCGGCGATAATCATCCGCCCGCCAGGGGCCAGAGCGCGCGCGGCGCGCGAGAGCAATTCCCGACGCGACGCGGGGGGCAATTCGTTGAGGACATAGTGAATCAAAATGACATCGGCGCTGGCGGGCTCCGGCAGATAATCCTCCAGCGGCGCGCAACGGGTGCGCAACTGCGCCTGCGGCCAGCGGGCGCTTTTTTGCGCCGTGAAAAGGTCGTGCATGGTGCGCAACGCGGCTCGCGAGTGATCGCGCGCGTCCAGCACAACGGGCCGCGGGCCGAGATAATCCAGCATGGCCCACGATGCCGCGCCGGTGCCGCAGCCAAGGTCCAAAATTCGCAACGGGGCTGCGCCGGGGACCGGAAACGGCGGCAATTCGGCAAGAATGTGCGTCAGGCGCGCATAGGTTTGCGGGGCGAAATAAAGCGAATAAGCCGCGCAATCACGGGTGTCGCGCAAATACAGCGCGGTTGCTTCGGAATCGCCGGGGCGGTCGAGCGTAAAGCGGTCGGCCAGCCGCTGAATGTCCGGCAGCATGCGCCGCAAGGTGTCGCGGTCGGAGAGGCTTTTGGTTTCCTCGCCGGCCACCGCCAGCCAGTGGGCTTCCAGTTCGGGGGGATAAACAACCGCGCGCATATCAGGACGCTCCGGTTGCCGCGAAATGCTCATAGCCGCCGGGCGCAAAAGGGGCGCGGGCACCATCGGCAAAAAGGATTTCGCGCTGTTTGGCATCGGCCAAAATGGCGCCGATGCGGGTGGCGCACAATTTCGGAAAGGCCTCAGTCCAGGCGCGCTCAAAGCGCACACGCTTGCGGGCGGAAACAGTGAAGAGCAGCTCGAAGTCTTCGCCGTCGCCCAAAGCGTGCTGCAGCGGCTGGGCGGTGCGGCGGGCGGCAGAAGATAGCGGAATGGCGGCGGCTTCCAGACGCACCCCGCGGCCGGATGCGTCCAGCAGGCGCGGCAGGTCGGCGGCGAGGCCGTCGGACAAGTCCATCATGGCGGTGGCCCAGCGATTGGCCGCCAAAAACTGCCCGGCCGCCAGCCGGGGCTCAAAAAGCAGGTGATGCCGATTGCCGTCCAGATACGCGCCGCCAAGCGCGCCCGTGACATAAAGCGCGTCGCCGGCGCGCGCGCCGGAACGCAACACCGCCCGGCCGCGCCCCACGCGACCGATGCCCGTGACGTGCAGCTCCAGCGTGGGGCCTTCGGCGGTGTCACCGCCCAAAATGCCCAAACTGAATTCTTCGGCGGTGGCTATCAGGCCCGCGAAAATCCCCCGCACGCGGGCAAGGGGCGTGTCGCCGGGCGCAACCAGATTGACAAGAATCCACAGCGGCTCGCCGCCCATCGCGGCAATATCGGAAATGGCGCGGGCAATGGCCTTACGCCCCACAAGGCGCGGGGGGGTGTCCGCCGTGAAATGGCGACCCTCGATGACCGGGTCCGTGGTGAATAGCGCGTCTTCCTTCGCGCCGGGAATCCGCACCACGGCGCAGTCGTCGCCGGGACCAACCACGGTGCCCGCGCGCTGGGGAAGACGCGGCAGCATTTCGCGCAACAGGCGGTTTTCGCCGATGTCGCGCAGGGTTCGCGGGCGGCGCCGGGCCTTCGTCACGGCGCGCTCCAGCGGGCGTAGATGGAGAGCGGCAGGAGCCGCCCCGGAGGGGCCGCGTGCGGCAGAGCCAACTCGCCGGCTTCGATGGTGTCCGCAGGCACGCGCAAGCTGTCGGCCAGCAAATTGCGCAACATCAGCGACGACGCTTCAATGTTGTACGTGGTCAAAATCATCAGGCGCGGACGCTCCGAAAACAACTGCCGGCAAAGGTCCAGCAGTTCGGGCAGTTGCCGCTCGACTTTCCAAACACGGCCATCCGGGCCGCGACCAAACGCGGGCGGGTCCAGCAAGATGCCCTCGTAGCGCGAGCCGCGCTTGATTTCGCGGCGGACATAGCGCAAGGCGTCTTCGACAATCCAGCGAATGGGGCGGTCGCTCAGACCGGAGGCTTGTTGATTCTCGCGCGCCCAGGCCACGGCCGGACGCGAGGCGTCCACGTGGGTGGGCCGCCAGCCGGCTTGCGCCGCCACCAGCGTCGCCGCGCCGGTATAGCCGAACAAGTTGAGCAACCGCGCGCCGGGCGCGGCCGCCTGGCGAATGGCCTGCCAATGCGGTGACTGCTCCGGGAACAGGCCCCAGTGCTTGCTGCTGTCGCTCAGCCGCGTCAAAAACGTGAGACCGTTGCCGCGCAGCGACCATTCGCGCGGGCAGCCCGGGCGTAAATTCCAGCCGCTGTCTTCATCGTGTGCCGCTTGCGCGCGGTTCCATTCCGCCGGCGGCAACGCGGGCTCCCACCACGCCTTGGGTTCGCCGCGAATGATGGTAACCGCCCCCACCCGCTCCAACTTGCGGCGGTGGCCGCTGTCCAACAGCTCATAGCCGGGAAAGCCGCCCAAAGCCGTGCGAATGACGGGCGTGTCACTCATCGGCCGAATCACCGGAGATATCAAACGACGGACGGCAAATCCCTCGCTTCGCGCGAGCCAGAAATTCGCCCATTTCAACCGCAAAAGGATTCGTGGTGTCCGCCAGCAAAGCCTCGCGCGCCTGAGTCGTGTTCAGCCCGGAACGATACAAAATGCCGAACGCCTGCTTCATCTGTTTGCGCTGCTCCGCCGTGAAACCCGCGCGCCGCAACCCCACGATATTCAAGCCGCCCACGCGACTGTTCTCCAGAGTCAGGGACATGCAAAAAGGCGGCAAATCTTTCGTGATAACCCCCATGGCGCCAATCATGGCCAGCCGCCCCACATGGCAAAATTGGTGAACCGCCGAGCCGCCGCCAAAAAAGCAACGCTCGCCCACCGTGACATGGCCCGCCAAAAGCGTGCCGTTCGCCATGATAACATGATTTCCAACCTCGCAGTTATGCGCCACGTGGGAATTGGCCATCATGTACACATGATTCCCCAAGCGAGTCACGCTGCCCGGCTTCGTGCCGCGATGAACCGTCACGCCCTCGCGAAAGACGCAATCGTCGCCCGCGATGACAAATGTTTCCGCTTCCTGAAACGAAAGGTCCTGCGGCAAATCGCCAACGACGGCCCCGGAATGTACGCGGCACCGCGCGCCCAGCGTGGCGTAATCAAGCACCACGGCATGCGGCGCCAGCACGCAACCATCGCCCAGCCGGGCCTTCGCGCCCACAAAAGCATACGGCCCAATCTTCACGTCCGCGCCCAGTTGCGCGCCGGACTCAACAATGGCAGTCGGATGAATCATCAACAGTTCTCCTGAATAATTGCCGGCATCCTAGCGCAGCCGCCGAATCCCGGCAATGCGAACCTCCGCCCCCCGCCCCCCCC
>DBPO01000038.1 GCA_002304915.1 Verrucomicrobia bacterium UBA1418 | reverse complement strand
GGGGCGTGGGGGCTTTCGAGGAATTCGCGGTAGGTGTTGATGGCGGCGGTTTTGTCGCCGAGTTTTTCAAAGCAGTCGCCGCTGCGGAGGTAGGCGCTGATGACGGCTTTTTTGTAGGCGCCGTAGAGGACGTAGACGCGTTGGTAGTAGGCGATGGCTTGGGCGTATTCTTTTTGGCGTTCGTGGCAGGCGGCGATGCCGAGGAGGGCTTCGGGTTTGNNCGGGTTTGAGGCGGCGGGGGGCGGCGCGGTTGGCGAGGATGGCGTTGTAGTCGGCGATGGCTTCGCCGCCGCGGTTGAGGTTGCGGAGGGCTTCGGCGCGGATGAAGGTGGCGTCTATGACGATGCTGATTTCGGCGGCGTTGTCGAGGACGGATTGGGCGTAGATGAGGGCGGTGTCGTATTCTTTGGCGGTGAGGGCTTGTTCGGCGAGGAGGGCTTGGGCGGCGGGGACGTGGCGGGAGTCGGGGTATTTTTCGAGGAGGAGTTCGATGTTGGGGATGCCGGTGGAGGGCATGCCGTTTTCAATCCAGGAGCGGCCGAGCCATAGGAGGGTTTCGGGGCCGAGGTAGTCGGATTTGAAGCGTCCGGCGAAGATGGCGAGCTGGCGGGCTTGTTCGTCGGGGGGGGTGATTTGGGCTTGTGCCCAGGCGAGGCGGGCGGCGAGGGTGAGGCGCTGGGTGGAAAGGGCTTTGTTGTAGCGGGTTTGGAGTTCCTGGGCGTAGGCGTCGGTGCCGCGGGGGTACATGCCGGAGAGGTCGTCGAGCATGAGGTCGAAGCCTTCCCAGTCGGGGGTGTTGCCGTGGCGCTCAATCATGGTCCAGTAGAGGTCGCGGGCTTGTTCGGGGCGTTTGATTTGGCGGAGGGCCCAGCCGGCGTTGTAGGCGGCGTCAATGATGTTGCCGTCGGCGGGCATGGATTTGATGAATTGGGCGTAGTCTTGCGACATGGCGAGGTAGTCGTTGGTTTCGGCGAGTGCTTTGTAGACGCGGGAGATTTGGGTGAGGGCCATGTAGTAGAAGGGGCCGGCGGCGGGTTCCATGGCGCGGCGGTAGGCGGTTTTGGCGTCTTCGAGTTCGCCGAGGGCGGCGAGGGCGTCGCCGCGCATGATGGCGGCTTCGTGGCGGAAGTAGTGGTTGGGATATTGTTCGAGCCAGGTGGCGACGTCGGCGGCGCAGCGTTCGTAGTCTTCGAGGGCGTAGCGGCAGCAGGCGGCGCGGTAGGTGGCTTCGGGGGCGTAGCGGTTCAGGGGGTTGTTTTTGGCGTATTCGATGAAGAGGGGGAGGGATTCTTCGTATTGGCCGTTGTAGTACATGCTGATGGGGAGCCAGTATTGGACGTCGGGGGCGAGGATGTGGTCGGGGTGTGCGGCGAGCCATGTGCGGAAGAGGGAGATGGCTTCGTCGAAGCGCTCTTGCATGGCGATGGATAGGGCGAGGTAAAACTCGATGCGGGGCATTTGTGTGTGTTCGGGGAAGCGCCGCTGGAGTTTGCGCATGGCGATTTCGGCGTCTTCGAATTCTTCGGTGTTGATGAAGGCTTCGGCGCGCAGGAAGGCTACGATGGGGACGTTGGGCCAGCGGTCGGCATAGACGCCAATTTCTTCTTCGTCTTCGAGCCAGGCGGGGGTTTCGCCGGGGGCGGGTTCGTCGGGTTCGATGTCGAACATGCCTTCCACGCCGGTGTCTTTTCCTTTCTTGGCCTTCTTGGACCATGCGCCGAGGCGTTTGGATTTGGCGCGGCGCTCGAGTTGGCGGAGGCGGTCCATGGCGGCGTTGGGGGAGGTGCCGTCGGGGAGGACGGTGGTGTGGCCGTAGATGCGGGCGAGGCCGTTGGCGACGAGTTGCTCGCCGAGGTCTTCCTTGCCGATGCGCACGATGCCGAAGTAGCGCTTTTGCTGGCTGCTGCCGAGGGCGTCTTCCCAGCGGGTCCACACGGTGAGCTTTTTGCCGGAGAGGAGGCGGCGGGTGAAGCGTTCGCTTTGCTGGCCGAGCGGAACGATGCGCGATTCGGAGATGTTGAAATAGCTGGCTTGCTCGCGGTTGCGGTCGCGGAATTGTTCGTTGCTTTCGGGGGAGTCCACGAAGTAGAGGCGAATGATGTCCACTTTGTTGCCGTGGCGGATGTGGAAGCTGTCGCCGTCCATGTAGCCGTCGGCGAGGACGGCGTCTTCCCATTTTTCCCATTTGCCGGCGATGGCATTGGCGGGGCGGGGGGATGCNNGGGGAGGGCGAGGGTCCAGCCGCGCGAGGCGCGGGGGGGGAATAGCAAGAGGCACGAGCGCGGGCGGTTCATTCCCATTTCCCCGTTGTGTCGTAGGTGGCGAGGTAGTGGTCGGCCTCGATGGTCAGATCGGTAAAGCGGCGCAGGCGCGAGATGGCGAGAATCAGGTCGAAGTGTCCGGCTTCGCGCACGGCTTCATCCTGGGCGATGGCCACCACGCGCGTGAAGGCGGTGCGGGCCTCCCAGTAGCGGTCGGTGTTGAAGAAGCAGCGCCCGATGCGGTGGTAGAGGTTGGCATCGTAGTCGGGGAGGGCGTCGAGTTTGGCGGCCATTTCCCTGGCTTGGGCGAGGTCACTGGCGAGGCGGCGTTCTTCCTGGAAATGGGAGCGCATGTTGTTGATGGAGACGCGGCTGGATTGCAGTTGCTTCAGTTGGGCTTCGAGGGCCGCCTGATAATTCTGTTGGTGGCGCAGGAGCGCCTGGCGGGACTTGACCCGGCGGTAGGCCTTCAGGGCGATGTCGTATTCTGTGTCGTCAAAGAGGAAGTCGCCAATTTCGAAGGCGAGGAAGTTGCAGTATGTGATGACGGACCAGGTGCGGGGGCGTTTTTCGATGGTTTCGAGCATGTCAACGGCTTCGGTCGCCTTTCCGTCGTCGAACAGCGCGCGCGCGCGGAAGGCGCCGGCCTGACCCCACAGGTAGCTTTCCGGATACAGTCGCATGAAGTCGTCGAAGACGGCGGCGGCTTGTTCGCTGCGCTCCTGAATCAGGCGGCAGATGCCGGATTGATAGAGCGCGTCTTCGGCGTAGATGGAGCGCGGATAGGACGTGCGCAATTTTTGGTAGGCGGCGACGGCGGCGTCATATTCCTCCAGTTGCTGCTGGGCGGAGCCGATGCGAAAAATGGCTTCGTCCGCGAATTTCGATTCGGGGAATTGGGTGCTGTATTCCTCGAACGCCTTGATGGCGTCGGCCCAGCGGCTCAGGTTGTAGAGGGCGCAGGCGCGGGCGTACATGGCCAAGTCAATCTGCGTGCGCAACTCCGGCTCCTTGCCAAACACCTTGACGAGTTGCTCCAGGTATTGGACGGAGTTTTCGTAGTCGCCGGAAACAAAGCGGCTCATGCCGCTTTGGAAGAGGGCGGCGGGGGAATCATCGGGGGCGTCTTGCGCTTGCAAGGGTCCGGCGACAAGGGCCAGCCCGCAAACCGCGAGGATGATGGACCAACGCCGTTGGAGTCTAAAAGACATCATGGGCGACACCATACGTTAGATTGTCGCGCCGCGCACCTCTTTTTTTTAGCGTTTGCTTTTACGTTTTACCGCGCGGCGGCAGCCTCCACGGGCGGTCGGCGGTTCGGGGGTGGCCGAGGGCACAAACAACTCGCGGGTGTAGCTACGCACATTGCGGTCTTTGAGGTGGTCAAAAAGCATGGGCATGTCGGAGCCGTAGCTGACGCGCTGGCGGGGGCGGGGGTCTATTTCCGTATAAATCAGGTCATCCACCGCGCGGGCGAGGGCCACCGTTTGGGCCAGCGGCGACACAATCATCGAGTGGCCGAAGAAGGTTGTTCCGGCCGCATCCGCGCCGACGGCGTTGGGGGCGATGTGATAGAGGTGATTTTCATACGCCCGCATCTGGTTGGTGGCCTGGAAAATTTCAAAACTGCGCATCAGAGCCGAAGGCCGGCAAAGAATGCGCGCGCCTTTCACGGCGAGAATGCGCGCAATTTCGGGAAAATCGCCGTCGTAGCAAATGTGGATGCCGATGGGGCCGATTTCCGTTTTGAAGACGGGAAACTTGCTGCCGGGGGTGGTCCAGCCGTTGTTTTCGAGCCGCTCGGTCGGGAACAGATGGGTTTTGCGATAAGCGCCCAGATTGCGTCCGCGGGAATCAATCAGAAACGCGGAGTTGTAAATGATGTCCCGCGTGGGGCCGCGCTCGTAGGTCGGCAGCACGCAATGAATCTTCAGCTCGCGGCAGGCTTGCTGAATCGGTTTGAGCAGCGCGGCGTTGCGCGGCAGCATGTCATGCAAATCCTGCGGCGGCATGTTCGGATTGTAGCCCGTGGTGATGGATTCCGGGAAAACCAGCAGCTTGGCGTTGACCTCCTTGGCCGCGCGGCGCAAAAAATGGACGCAACGGTCGAGATTCGCGGCAATATCATTGGGCGCCACGGCAAATTGCGCGGCGGCAACCACCACGCACGGCGGAATGGCGGGATAGGCGGATTTTGATTGGCTCATCGGGTCTCCTCTTTCCATTTTACAATGTTCAGCACTGATTTTGCCGCGAGAATACCTTTTTATTCACGCCGATTCAACAACGGAAGCCGTCGCCCGATTTTTCCGGCACAAGCAACAGCGGGGAAGCGCAAAAAATCGCCGAAAATCCGAAAACATTAACGCAAAAGTCGCAAGCGGCACAAAAGAAACGCAAACGCAGTGGAAAGCCGCCCAAAAGTGTTTGACCCATCGTTGGCCTGCGCCTACCCTGCCAACAGTCGGTCGGTTCCGGCCGTGAACAAAGGACGTAAAGTTCAGTGATTCAACTGTTGGGTGTACACAGATAAGAAATAGATTTCAGGACATGTTTACAGTGCGCAAGCTTACGGCAACACTCCTGCTTAGTTTGGGAATCGTGACGCCCATCATGTTATTGGCTTTTCTTGTCTGGATGCACAGTGATTACAACACCTATCTATGGGTTATCAACGGACCATATCCCTTTAGCCACATGGGGAGCGGACCATTTGTTTTGTGGATGTTTTTTATCGTTATGGCAGCCTCAGGGGTATTAGCCATTCTGTCTCGATTTCTTCATAATAGATCGCGCTGGAATGATGATAATGCCCCCAACCAGCAGGTCCAGACTACGACCCACAACTTATGACTCCGCGATGGCCTCCGCACGTTGCAAGCGCTATTCTTACGCCCGTGGGTCGCGTCTGACCCGTACCGTCCACGTGAGGCAATCGTCATGAGACTTGTGGCAAAACACATATTGGCAACAATTGTTGTTTTATCCGCACCGATTGCGGCTCTGGCGCTGCCTGTCATAGAGTGGGACACCGTGAGGGTTTCTTATGACTATGGCCCATGGGGAGAAGTCCGTTTTAGTTTGAGAACCGAGCATTCCTTCAGCCCTGCCGATTGTTGGGGCGGCGGGGAGAGGGAGGCCGATGGCTGGTGGACAACCTTACACCAGGAAAGTGGAAGCATTGCCGCCGCCTTCCGCTTCTTTGTTGTCCATTACGGCGATTTGGTGGATTTCGACTTGTCCGAGTCGTCGGAGATTATTTTTGGAAATGAGGGCTGGGAACATCCGGCGCTCCGTTTGGATTGGGATCAACCCTTGTATCTTGGTTTCCGTCTTGGGTATCCAGAATATGCGAGCGAAGCATTGCGCGCGGAATATGGCTGGGCAAAATTGTTATTCGACGGCGAAACCGTACATGTTCTCGGGAGCGCGACGGAGCGCACGGGGCTGGGGATATATGCGGGAACGGGCACGGCAATCCCGGAACCAGCGACGACGGGGTTGCTCTTGATGGGTGTTGCGGGAATCCTGTGGAAGCCGTGCAGAACAAGGGTGCGGACGGGGTGAGTGCCCATTTGGGATTCTCATTAAAAGCTCCTGTGCTACGTTTTTTTGGGGGGGTGTAAATCCCGCTGGGGTGTAAATCCCGCTTGCCATGAGGCGGGGGGGGGTGGTAGGGTGCGCACGTTTTATTGCCTGTCACGGTTGGTGGCGGCTGTTTCAGAGGTTCCCAGATTATGAAAAAAGACACTCATCCGAAATACGAAGAAGCGACGATTTCCTGCGCGTGCGGGTATGTTCTGAAGACTCGTTCGACGGTCAAAGAAATGAACATCAATACCTGCTCGGCCTGCCATCCCTATTTCACGGGGCAGGCGAAGTTTATTGACACGGAAGGTCGCGTGGATCGCTTTAAGAAGCGCTATGCCGGCCAAGCGGCAGGCAAGAAGAAGTAGCTGGATTTCAGGACGGGCCGGATTGCCCCCGAATGGGTGGTTCCGGCCCGTTTTGTGTTTTCCGCGCGTGAGCGAATGGTCATGGAATTAGACCCCACTTATCTGAGTCAGGCGGCCCGGCGCATGGAAGAGCTGGAGCGGGAGATGGCTGTGCCGGGCGTGGCGGCGCATCCGGAGTCCTTCAAGGAGCTGGTGCGCGAGCATCAGCGGTTGCGCGATACCGTGCAGACGGCGGCGGAGCTGGAGCGCTTGCGCCGGCAACTGGCGGATAACGCGGAGCTGCTGCTGGAGGATGGCGGCGCGGACCCGGAGTTTGCGGAGATTGCGCTGGCCGAAAAGGAGGAGCTGGAGGCGCGGATTCCGCGGGTGGAGAATCAGCTCAAAATGCTGATGTTGCCGCCGGACCCGGACGACAGCCGCAATACCATTTTGGAAATCCGCGCGGGCACGGGTGGGGAGGAGGCGGCGTTGTTCGCGGGCGATTTGTTCCACATGTATGCCAAGTTCGCGGATGCCAAGGGCTGGAAGACGGCGGTGATGGATGCGGCGCCTTCCGATTTGGGCGGGTTCAAGGAAATTATCTTTTTGGTGGAAGGTACGGATGTGTACAAGACTCTGCGCTATGAGAGCGGGGGGCACCGCGTTCAGCGCGTGCCGACCACGGAGGCGCAGGGGCGGGTGCATACCTCGGCGGCGACGGTGGCGGTGCTGCCGGAAGTGGCCGAAGTGAGCGAGGTGGAAATCAAGCCCGAGGATTTGCGGATTGATTTGTTCTGTGCTTCCGGGCCGGGCGGGCAGAAGGTGAATAAGACGGAGTCGGCGATTCGTATTACCCACCTGCCGACGGGGCTGGTGGTGGCGTGTCAGGACGAGCGCAGCCAGAATCGGAATCGCGAGAAGGCGATGAAGGTGCTGGCGTCGAAGTTGCTGGATTTGCGGCGTCAGCAGGATCACGACAAGATGGCGAGCGCGCGTAAAACGCAAATTGGCTCCGGCGACCGCAGCGAGCGCATTCGCACGTATAACTTTCCGCAAAACCGGCTGACGGACCATCGCATCGGCCTCACGCTGTACAGCCTGGATCAGATTATGGAGGGGCAGTTGGACGAGGTGATTGAGGCGCTGCAGACGCGCGACGTGGAGCTGCGGCTGGCGGAGCAAATGAAGCCGGGCCATTGACGATGGCGGCTGAGCTGAACTGGGGGGAATGGCTGGCGCGGGGGCGGCAGCAGTTGATGGCGGCGGGGGTGGAGGAGGCCAATGTCAAGCTGCGATGGGTGGCCGCGCATGTGCTGGGGTGCAAGTTGCTGGATGTGTTTCGTTTTGCCGCGCAAATGCCGTCGGAGGCGCAGGCTCGGGCGCGGGCGGCGGCTTTGGCGCGTCTGGCGACTGGCGAGCCGGTGCAGTATGTCATTGGTGAAACGGATTTCATGGGGTTGCGCTTTCGCTGCGACGCGCGTGCGTTGATTCCGCGTCCTGAAACGGAGTTGCTGGTGGGGGAGGCGGAGGAATTTTTGGCGGGGGTGCCTCATGCGCCGGTGGTGGTGGACGTGGGCACGGGTACGGGGTGCGTGGCGTGCGCGTTGGCCAAGCGGGTGCCGCGCGCGCGGGTGCTGGCCACGGATATTAGCGCGGATGCCCTCGATTTGGCCCAGGAAAACGCGCGCGAGCTGGGCGTTTCCGTGGAGTTCCGGCAGGCCGATTTGCTGGAGGGGTTTGCGCCCGGCAGCGTGGATTTGGTGGTGGCTAATTTGCCGTATGTGGGGGAGGAGGAGTGGGCGGGGCTGGCCCGCAACGTGCGCGATTTTGAGCCGCGGCTGGCGTTGGTGAGCGGGTGCGATGGACTGACGGCAATTTCGCGGCTTGTTTCCATGGCCGCAGATGTTATCGTTCCCTCCGGTGGCCTGATGCTCGAAATTGGCGAAAATCAGGCGGATGCCGTAAAGGATTTGTTGTGTCAGACGACCCGGTTAAAATTCCAAAAGCTAGTATTCGACTACGCCGGACAGGCACGCGTTATGAGAGCGATGCGTCCCGCATGAGCCAACCGACTTTTTACAAGATGCGGGGACAGGGCGGTAAAAAGGTGCATATGGGCTTGCTTATCGTCATCGTGCTGGTGGGCCTTGTCGCGCAGTTCCGCTGGATGCAACGGATGAAGCAGGGCGAATCCGGCGATGTGGCGCCCAATATCTTGCTGGAGAAGTTTGGCTTGTGGTTTTCCGGCAAGCTCGGGGGCGCGGGGGGGGGCGGCAGCGACGTGTCGGGCGTGAAGCAAGTTACGTGCAACAATTGCTCTGGAACCGGCAGCCTGCTGTCGTGGAGCGGTGAGCGGGAAATGTGTCCTATTTGCCAAGGCGTGGGCTTTCGCATGGTGCGTCAGTTTGACGCGGCCGACCGGCTGTGCCCCGCTTGCGCGGGCATGGGGCGCGTGGACTTGATGGACGGCAGCGGCGCGGTCACCTGTCCGCGTTGCGAGGGGCGCGGCATGATTCAGAGTCAGGCCGCCGCTGCGGCTGAGCAGGAATAAGCGTTTGCATGTTTGACCGTCTTTCCAGCCGTCTCCAATCCGTTGTGCGCAATTTGCGCGGGTTCGGGACCATTTCCGAGAAAAACATTCAGGAAGCCTTGCGCGAGGTGCGCCTGGCGCTGCTTGAAGCGGACGTTCATTATGCCACGGCCAAGGAGTTCATCGAGCGCGTCAAGGCGAAGAGTTTGGGCGCGGAGGTTTTGGCGGGGGTGTCGCCGGGGCAGCAGCTCATTAAAGCTTTCTATGACGAGCTTGTCGCTTTGATGGGCGGCCAGCAAAAGGATTTTAATCTGACGGCCATTCCGGCGGAAGTGATGTTGCTGGGGCTGCATGGCTCCGGCAAAACCACCACGGCCGGCAAATTGGCCCGCTTGTGGAAAGAAAAAGGCAAAAAAGTGTTGCTGGTGGCGGGCGATATCCGCCGACCGGCGGCGGCGGAACAACTGGAAGTGCTGGCGAAGCAGTCCGGGGCGGGCATCATCAAGCCCGCGCCGGGCGAAAGCCTGCCGGATTTGGGCCGCCGGGCCTTTCGCTTCGCGCGGGAAAATTATTATGACATCGTTTTATACGACACCGGCGGACGCTTTCAGATTGATGCCGAGCTGGTCGAGGAACTGAAAGAGTTGCGCGCCGCCACTGAGCCGCAAAATGTTGTGCTGGTTTTGGATGCGGCGATTGGACAGGAGTCCGTTCAGGTGGCCAAGACCTTTCATGACGCGCTTGGTCTGACGGGCTTGATTTTGACCAAGCTCGACGGCGATGCGCGCGGCGGGGCGGCGCTATCGGTGGTGAGCGTGACCGGCTGCCCCATTTTGCGCGTGGGTACCGGCGAGCGCGCGCAGGATTTGGAGGCCTTTCACCCGGACCGGATGGCTTCGCGCATTCTGGGGATGGGCGATGTGGTCGGGCTGGTCGAAAAGGTGCAGGAGACCCTGGATGCCGATGACGCCGAACGGTTGCAGGAGGCCATCAAGGGCAAGAAGACGCTGGATATGAACGACTTTTTGGCCCAGATGCGCCAGCTCAAGAAAATGGGTTCCATCGGCAAACTGCTGGAAATGATTCCCGGCGCCGGCGCGCTGACCGGCAAGATGCGAGATCAGTTGGACAACGACTCCGGGCGGCAGATGAAGAAATCCGAAGCCATCATTTTAAGCATGACGCCGCGCGAACGGCGCAACCCGGACATTCTCAACGCCAGCCGCCGCAAGCGAATCGCGCGCGGTTGCGGCCTGAATGTGAGCGATGTGAACGAGCTGCTCCGAGGTTTTCGGCAGGCGCAACAAATGGCAAAAAAAATGAAGCGCATGCAAAAAAGATTGCCTCGGGGGATGATGTTCGGGTAAAAAGCACGCCGTTTCGACCAAGAGCCCGGGGATTCGAACTGGATTGGCCGCGCCCGGGAGCGGCACAAAAGTAAAAGGAATCATAAGGAACCATCATGGTAAAAATTCGACTTCGCAGAATGGGCGCCAACAAGAAGCCCTTCTTCCGTATTGTGGCAACCGACGTTCGCAGCGCCAATGCCGGCAACTTCCTCGAAGAGCTGGGCTGGTACGACCCCACCAAGAAAACAGACAACTACAAGCTCGATCTGGCCAAGGCGGAAGCCTGGCTTGCCAAGGGCGCACAGCCCAGCGAGACCGTCGCCAGCTTGATTAAGAAAAGCCGCGCCGCAGCCGCTTCCACGGTCGCCGCCGCTGCCGTTCAATAATTCCTTCCATGTCGGCGTTTGCGCCGATGTTGGATTTCATTCTGTTTTCCCCGAGGTATTCCCATGAAAGAACTCGTTGAATATGTGGTCCGGCAACTGATTGACCATCCCGATGAATTGCGGCTGACTGAAATTGAAGGCGCGCGCACCGTGGTATATGAACTGCGCTGCCATCCGGAAGATGTCGGCAAAGTGATTGGCAAAAACGGCAAGACGGTTGGCGCGCTGCGCACCCTGCTCAGCTCGGTGGCGTCCAAGCAGAACCGCCGCGCCATGCTTGAAATTGTAGAATAAATTTGCGCCCGGCGCAGGTCTCCATGCCGCTGGAGATTGACATTATCACCATATTTCCCCGGATGCTCGACGGGGTTCTGGGCGAAAGCATTCTCAAGCGCGCTCAGGAGGCCGGGCTTGCGAAAATTCGCTGCGTGAATCTGCGCGATTTCGCCACCGGCGTCCATCTCACCACGGATGATCGGCCCTATGGCGGCGGCCCGGGCATGGTGATGAAGCCGGAGCCGGTTTTCAAGGCGGTTGACCATTTGCGGCGTCCGGAGTCCAAAGTGCTGCTGATGACCCCGCAAGGCGAGCCGTTCAAACAGGCAACGGCGGCGGCGCTGGCCCGCGAAAAGCACCTTATTATCATTTGCGGGCATTATGAAGGCGTGGATGAGCGCATCCGCACTGCGCTGGTGGATCAGGAAATTTCCATCGGCGATTACGTGCTGACCAACGGCGTCATTGCCGCCGCGATTGTCACCGATGCCGTGGTGCGGCTGTTGCCCGGCGCGCTGGGCGGGGAGGGGGCCGCCGACGATGAATCCTTTTCGGACGGCCGCTTGGAATATCCGCAATACACCCGTCCGCCGGTGTATCGCGGGATGGGCATCCCGGAAATTCTCACCAGTGGGAATCACGCCGAAATTGCGAAATGGCGGCTGGAGCAATCGCAGGCCCGCACCCGTCAGCGGCGGCCTGATTTGCAGGCCTGAGCGCGCGTCGGCTTTGCCGGCTCAGCAGGAAAAAGGCGTCTTGCCGGCCCCGGTCGCGGCCGTAGCATAGGCCGCCGGGATGTCGCGGGCGTGACGGATATCTTCCACCGTATAAAACGCCTCGGGATCAAACGAATAGAGAATCTTGCGCAAATCATGCAGCCGTTTGCGCGGAATCAGCATGACCATGATTTGCACCGGCCCGCGCGCACCGAAGCCGTCCTGAAGCGTCACGCCAAAACCCGCCTCTGACACGCTATGCATCACGCCCTCCACCGGCTTGGTGGTAATCACCCGCACCAGCGACCAGCCAACCGCCAGACGCTCTTCCAAAAACATGCCTGCCAGCGTGCCTAGGGAAAAGCCCAGAGCATACGCCACATATGTCACGAAATGCTGAGTGCCCGTCAGAATCTTTCCCACGATTGTAATCCAAATCAAAATCTCAAAAAAACCACAGGTGGCCGCCAGATACTTTTTTCCACGCGCAATGAACGCCACCCGCATGGTACTCATGCTGACGTCCACAATCCGCGCGACAACGATAAATAAAGCTGAAAACAGAAGTTCCATAACCGTCCAAGCCTATCACGCCCCAATAGCCCCCGACAAGCCGCGATACCGCGCCAAACCTGCGAAAATCGTGAAAACACAGATATTTCGCCGATTTTTGGCCGTCACGTCATTTATTTTCATTTATTTTCTAGGCAACTGCACGGAGTTCTGCGATAAGTTCGGTAGTTCTGAAATCAATCACGTTCTTTGCCATTTTTGCGTTTTGAAGTCTTCCCCGCGCAAGCGGGGACTGTTCCGTAGAAATCCGCCAGATTTTATCGTGTGGGAACAAGGCTTGTGAAATGCGCCCAGCAATGGGCGCGGCTCCTTGTCTGATGTTCTCACACGGGGCCTGGCGGCCCTCTACGGAGCATGAGCTTGGTGTCGTGCCCTCTTTTCGATTTTGCGCGGCACCTGGCCTGTGTTTTCACCCCCAGGAGCATCAGCCATGAAAAATCTGAACAAACATCAAATAATCGCCATCGCGATAGGCATCACCGCTCTCTATGCCGTGCTGTGTCTTGTCGCTTTTGCGTCAGCTACTTCCCGCACCGAAAAGCCTGCGGCCGTTGATGCCGCGCAATATGCCGATTTCATGGGGCATGAGGTTTTGGATATTCAGGATTTGGCGGAGGGCGCGGAAGTCCAGCGTCGCATGTTCAACCGGATTACTCCGCCGGGGCTTGTTTGGACTCAGCCAATGTTTCCGCCAGTCGCGCCGTTTGATGCCCAATACTTTGACGACCAATTTTTGGACAGGCTTTTAGGAGAGGATAAAAACAGCGTGGTGATTTATCCGCTTTCGCTGATTCAAGACCCCAAGACACGGGAAACGCTCATTTACAATGCCGAGGGGGAGCTAATCGCGGCCATCCCCGTTGATGGGGCTACC
>DBPO01000081.1 GCA_002304915.1 Verrucomicrobia bacterium UBA1418 | reverse complement strand
ACATGTGCCCCAGACAAGCCCCCAACGCCCACCCGGCCCACTCCAGATAATTCCGAACCCGCAACCGCTCGCCCGCCCGCAACCGCGCCATGAAATCCGCGCCGCGCAAAACCATGCCCGCCGCAAAAAACATGACCAACACATAATAGTATGCCTCGCGCGAGTGATAGACATGATACGGCAAAACAGCCATCCAGCCCCCCAGCAAAAGCCCCGCGCACCATCCCCGCCGGCGAATCATCCACGCCGTGCAAAACGCCACCGTCAGCCACCCCAGCAACGCGAACGGCTCGCGCGTCATCGCCTCATCCGGCTGCCGCCACGGCTGGCAGCGGCTCCACACCACCGGAATGGAATCCACCAGCGGCATTTGATTCAGCCACGGCGGATGCACCCATAAATCCGTGAGGGTTTTAGCGCCCTGCGCATAGTGAATCATGTTCAATTCGTCCGAGCGGGACGCGGCACGCCCCAAATCATAAAACCGCGTCCAGCCGGCCAGCGCCAGAACCGCGCCAAAAACCAGCCAACCTCGTATTCCGAACTTCATGTCCGCTCCACCGGGCCTCCGCCCCGTCATTCCGACGCGGGCGAGCGCGTATCCTGCCGCACCAAATAAAGCGGCCGATGTTTGCCCTCCTCAAATATACGGCTGACGTACTGCCCCAACATGCCAATGCTCACAAGCTGCACCCCGCCCAAAAACACCATCACGGCAATCAGCGACGCCCACCCCTTTTCCAAACTCTCCGGACGGAACACCGCCAAGCCCATCACGTAGAGAACCCAGAGAATCGCCAACAGGCAAACCCCCAGCCCCAGCACCGCAATCCAGCGCAGGGGCGATCCCGAAAACGAAGTGATGGCGTCAAATGCCAGCCGCGCGCTTTTCCACACCGGATACTTCGTTTCCCCCGCATGGCGCGCCGCGCGGTCATACTCAACGCCCGCCTGCCGGAAGCCCACCCAGCAGGTCAGCCCGCGCATGAAGCGATGCAACTCGCGCACCTCGCGCAAGGCATCCACCACGCAACGGTCCACCAACCGGAAATCCCCCGCATCCATCGGGATATTCGCCTTCGTCAGCCGGCGAAACACCCGATAAAACGAAGCCGCCAAAAACTTTTTGACCCACGTTTCACCGGCGCGGCTGCGACGCACCGCATACACCACTTCATACCCCTCGCGCCACTTGTCAATCAGCGCGGGAATGGTTTCCGGCGGGTCCTGCATGTCGGCATCCATGACCACCACCGCATCGCCATCCGCCCGATCCAGCCCCGCGGTAATCGCCAACTGATGCCCGAAATTCCGCGACAAACGCAACACGCGCACATGGCGATTTTCCTTCGCCTGCGCCACGGCCCACTCCGCCGAACCATCCGTGCTGCCGTCATCCACCAACAGCAACTCCCAATCCTCCTCCCGACCGGCAAAAACGGCCGACACCCGCTCCAGCAAAACGGGCAGATTTTCTTTTTCATTTAAGAAAGGAACAACAATCGTGATTTTCTGCGGCTTGTTCATAATGCCCCATGCTACCCCAAGCCAACGCGGCAATCAATCGCAAGAAACACCCCGATTTGCCATAAGTGAACCCACCGCTTTCGGCTGATTTTTGAGCCAGCAAAGCGACGCCACAATCGGACAAAATGTCGCAGTCAGCATGTGCGTTTTGTCGCAAATAAGCGGGCTGCGGCGGCCATTTCCCATTTGCACACGAAAAATGCGGCCCATTTTTCAGGCGTTTTTTGCGCGCACCGCAATGTTGGCACGAGTTCTGCTTTTAATGAAGTTGCCATGACAGAACAACCGAACAACCCGCAACCCACCCCCTCCGGCGATCGCCGCTTGATGCGCTGGATTCTGGTTTTGCAGGTGGTCATCCTCGGCTGGCTGGCCAAAAATCATTTTGACGGGGCATTCCATCGCAAACGCCACACCCAACCCACGGTGGTCGCAACACAACCGGACACTCCCCCCTCCTTGGAGCGCTCCGCGCAACCGAATGCTCCGTCATCTTTTTCCCCCGCGCCGCATTTCAGCCTCTTGCGTCCCTTCGCGCCCATGCCGAGGCATCGGCACCTCGCCGGAAGCATCCGCGCCGAAATGCTCGCGATGATGGACGAAGCAAATCGCATGTTCAGGGACATGGATTCCTTCTTCAATGCCGATAGCTCCATCTGGGCGGACCTGCCGGCTTCGCCCTCGATGAATCTGCGCGAGCTGCAAGACATGTACGAACTGACCCTCGCCATCCCCAACGCAAACGAGCAGCAACTGGACGTCCAACTGGATGGCCGCCTGCTGAGCCTGACCGCCCATCAGGACACGCAAACATCCGGCGCCAGCTCATCCCAGCGCTACACCTCGCGCGTGCTGCTGCCAGGCCCGGTGGACACCAACAGCGTCATGCAAATCACCAATCTCAACGACCGCATCTGCATCCGCATCCCCAAACCCACCACCGCGCGGGCCGCGGTTGCGCCCCCACCCGCCCATTGATACAGTTGTTCACAACCACAGGAGTTGCCCCATGAGTGAAATTGGAATCACCGCCATCAACGAAAAAGTGCGCGCCGAAAGCGCCTTTGTTGCCGCCCTCCGCGGCGAATTGGAAAAAGTCATCGTCGGCCAGCGCTACATGCTGGACCGCCTGCTCATCGGCCTGCTCGCCAACGGCCACCTGCTGCTCGAAGGCGTGCCGGGGCTGGCGAAAACCCTCGCCGTCAAAACGCTGGCGCAAGCCATCCACACCGATTTCCAGCGCATCCAATTCACGCCCGACCTCCTGCCCGCCGACCTCATCGGCACGCAAATCTACAATCCCAAAACCGGCGACTTCGGCACCCGCAAAGGCCCCATTTTTGCCAACCTGATTTTAGCCGACGAAATCAACCGCGCCCCCGCCAAGGTCCAATCCGCCCTCCTCGAAGCCATGCAGGAGCGCCAGGTCACCATCGGCCAGGAAACCTTCCCGCTGCCGGACCCGTTTCTGGTCCTCGCCACGCAAAACCCCATTGAGCAGGAAGGCACCTATCCCCTCCCCGAAGCCCAAGTGGACCGCTTCATGCTCAAGCTCGTCGTAAGCTATCCCACCCTCGAAGAAGAGCGCCGCATCCTCGACGCCAACGCCCGCACGGACGTCACCCACCGCGTCAATCCCGTCGTGGAACCCGACGCCATCCGCCGCGCCCGCCAAACCGTGGACGAAATCTACGTGGACGAAAAAATCAAGGACTACATCCTCTCCATCGTCTTCGCCACGCGCGACCCCGCCGCCTACAACATCACCGCCCTCCGCGACAACATCCGCTACGGCGCCTCCCCCCGCGCCACGCTATACCTCACCCTCGCCGCCCGCGCCCACGCCTTCCTGCAAGGCCGCGGCTACGTCACCCCGCAGGACGTCAAATCCATCGCCCCCGACGTCCTCCGCCACCGCGTCATCCCCTCCTTCGAAGCCGAAGCCGAGGACATGACCGCCGAGAAAATCGTCACCACCCTCCTCAACGAACTACCCGTGCCGTAGGCGCGCCCCCCCACCCGCCATGCCCCGGCCCGCCCAAACACCCGCACCCCAATGATTCCCCGCGAAACATTAAAAAAAATCCGGCGCATCGAAATCCGCACGCGCCGCTCCGTCCACGATGTCTTCGCCGGCCGCTACCACTCCGTATTCAAAGGCCAGGGCATGGAATTCCAGGAAGTCCGCGAATACGTCCCCGGCGACGACATCCGCGCCATTGACTGGAACGTCACCGCCCGCACCGGCATCCCCCACGTCAAAAAATTCACGGAAGAACGCGAGCTAACCGTCATGCTGCTCGTAGACATCTCCGCCTCCAACCTCTTCGGCTCCACCACCCAGCTCAAGCGCGACCTCATCGCCGAAGTCGCCGCCGTCCTCGCCTTCTCCGCCATCACCAACCACGACCGCGTCGGCCTCATCCTCTTCTCCGACCGCGTTGAAAAGCACATCCCCCCCGCGAAAGGCCCCACCCACGTCCTGCGCGTCATCTCCGAAATCCTCAACGCCCGCCCCGCCTCCC
>DBPO01000094.1 GCA_002304915.1 Verrucomicrobia bacterium UBA1418 | reverse complement strand
GCTGGTCGGGGAGGGTGTAGGTGAGCTGTTGGTTGGCGCTGAACGCGGGGGTGGGGGCGAAGTCCAACGGGGGCGGGTTCAGTTCGAGGTCGGCGAGAACGCTATGGGTGTCCACTGTTACGGATGTGGTGTGATTGGAAGCCAGCGCGCCGCCGGAAAAGGTCAGGGTATAGACGCCGGCCGTGGTGATGGGGATGGCATAGCCGCCGGCATCGCCGGTGATTGCGTAATAGGGGCCGTGGTCGGGCGTGACGGTGATGTCGCCGCAGCCTTCGCCGGGGTCGTAGAGGCGGTTGGTGTTGGCGTCGTGCCAAACTGTGCCGACGACAAATCGGTTGTAATGGTTGGTATAAAAGGTTTGCGCAATGGCGTAGTTGATTGTGACCACGTTGGGTCCGATGCTCAGGTTCTCATCGGGCTGTGCCACAAAGGCGATGCCCGCATTGGCCATTTGCCCCATCATCAGGGCGGTTCGATGGGCGCGCCCATTTTGCATGCCGTTCTCACTGTTGCCCCAATCCACATTGAATGCGGCATGGGCATAGAGCGGGTGATAGGCATAAGCAAAGACGCTGCCCCGCCAGGAGGAAACGTTGAAACTTTCGTTGGTGACGCGGTCGAATTGGCCGTCGTGGTTTTGGCCGTCTATGGAAATGAGATAGGCGCAATGGTTGCTGGCGGCCCGATAAAGGCGGGCGTCGAAAGCGGCCGGCGCGGGATTGGAGCTGGCCCAGGACGCCAGCTCCGCCATCAACACTTCGCGGTTGACGGCATAGAATTGCAACGCCTGCTGGGTTGCTTCATCACGCAGATGGGCCAGCCAAACCCCTTCGGGGCGGGGGCTTTGGCGCGCGCGATTCATCAGCCACATCATTTGCTGTTCCTCGCCGCTTGGATGAGCGCCATCGGAGGTTTTGTGAAGCGTCCATTCGGTGGACGGCGCGTCTTTGGGGTGGGGCCGCGCATGTGGCGGCGTGCCACGGTCCGGAGTTGACACGGTGACCGTCGGCGGGTCCGGCGCCGGACTATGCGCTTGTCCGTAAAGCGCAACGGGCCAGCAGAGGGCGGTCAGCCAACAGATGATTCGCACTCCGGTCTTCATGGTGGATGGCATCCCGTTCAAAACGCCCAGGCCAGAAGGATGGGGACGGTCACCAGCGCCCACAGGTGGGTGAGGAGCAGCGCGCCGGCGACGAAGTCCGTGTCGCCGCCGTATCGCTCGGAAAACAGCACGCTGACCATGGCCGTGGGCATGACCGACACGATATACAGAATGCCGCGCGCGACCGGGTCCATGGGAATCAGCCTCAACAGGGGAATCATGATGAGCGGCACGGCCAGCAGGCGAATCGCCGAGACCAGCCAGATGCGCCAGCCCAGAATGGTGCGCAGGGGCAAGACGGCAAACCGGCTGCCCGCCACCAGCATGGTCAGGGCAATGGTGGCCGCGCCGAGGCTGTTGAGGCCGTCGCGCAAGGTTTGTGCGGCCAGCGCCAAGTTGGGCGGCAGCGCGGGCCAGGCAATCAAATCGCGCGCGGCGACAAATGCCAAACTGAGCAGCAGCACGACAAAGGGCGGGCTGAAGAGCGATTTCAGGCGGTCGCGCTTGCGTTCCGCGCGGGAAAACAGCATGACGCCCAGCGACCACAGCAACAGCTCATAGCCGACGGAGGAGAACACCAGCAGCGCCACGCCTTTTTCGCCGAAGCGGAATAAAACCAGCGGCAGCGGCAGGAACAAATAGTTGTTGATTAAACAGTGGAACAGGAATGCCCGCGCGGTGTCCTTGGATACGTTGCCCAGAAAGCGAATGGCCAGCAAACCGAGGGCGAAGCCCACCATCGCAATCACCATGACCAGCAGGGGCAGCAGGATGTTGGCTCGCAAATCGCTGATGGTGAGATTGGTGATGGAAACAAAAATCAGCGCGGGATAAACCAGATTCAACGCGACATGGGCGAGGTCGTTGGTTCCCTGGGCGGAAAGCATGTTGCGCCGTCGCGCGACATAGCCGGCGGCGACCAGGCCGAGGACACACAAAATCTGGAAAAGAAAAATCATGTCGGTTGTCATTCGTTGGGTGATGGCTGGTCTGTAGATGAACTGATTGCGCCCGCGGCGTCCAGCTTGGATTTAAGCCCCATGCTGCGCGCCGTTTGCGTGCGGACGGCGGTTTTGAAGGAGCGCTCCGTACACCACAGGTCCACGCCGGTTTCGGTGCGGGTGAGGGCGGTGTAGAGCAGTTCGCGCGTCAGAATGGGCGATTCCGCGGGGGGGAGCATGACCATGATGTGCCCGAAGCCGGAGCCTTGCGACTTGTGGACGGTCATGGCGAACGCGGTTTCGTGTTCCGGCAGGAGCCGGCACGGAACCGGCTGCTCGCGATTGGCAAAAAACACGGCGTGTTCGTTTTCGCGTTCCGGGTCCGGCAACACCACGCCCACATCGCCGTTGAATAACTTGACTTCATAGTCGTTGCGGGTGACGAGGATGACCCGGTGATCGTAGAACTCGCCTTTGCGGTGGGGGAACAAAATGTCTTCGATGGCGCGATTGATGGCGTTGACGCCAAGCGGTCCCCGGCGCAGGGCGCATAGCACCCGGAATTGCGCCAGCGCCGCGAATGCTTCCTTGGCGGTTCGGGCCGCTTGGAAGGCCGCGTAGCGGGTTTCGATGATTTTCGTAAATTCCGGCGGGATGTGATTGAAGCGGATGCGGCTGGCATCGTGCAGGCTCATTGGCGAGTTTGCGGCATCTGTTTGGGCGGAAACGATTTCCCAGGCTTCATCCGCGCGCATGTCATTCACGGCTTCGCTCAGGCGCTTGATGAGGGAATCGTCGTCAAATCGTTTGCTTTGGGTCAGCACGACCACATTATTCCGGAGGGTTTCGGACTCGCACAATTCAGCCATGACGCTGCCGGGGTCCACGGAGGCCAACTGATTTTTGTCGCCGAGCAAAATCAGGCGCGTGTTCGGGGCGAGGGCATCGAGCAATTTGGCGAACTTGGGCAAATCGGCCATGCTGGTTTCATCCACCAGCACCACATCGGCGGGCAGCGGATTGTTCCGGTTATGGCGGAAGTAGGGCGATGCCGGCTGGTAGCCCAGCAGGCTATCCAGCGTTTTGGCGGGTTCGAGAATCAGATGCTCCAGCGAGTCATCCATTTCGGCGTTCACACTTTCCTGCAAGCGGTCGGCGGCCTTGCCCGTCGGCGCGGCGAGACGCACGCGCAACGGCCGGGCGCGAGTGTCGCTCTGCCGGGCCAGCATGTTGAGCAGAACCGCCGCGATGGTGGTTTTGCCGGTGCCGGGGCCGCCGGTGATGACGGTCAGTTGGCGTTCCAATCCGGCGCAGACGGCGGCCACCTGTTCGGTGGTCAGATATAAAGCTTCGCCGCGCGGTCCTTTCTTGCGCAAGGTGACGGCTTGAGCGGTGGCCTGGGTGTCCGCGGGAACCTCGTATCTGGTGGCGGACCACGCGCGCAATTTGTCGGCCGTGAGTTGTTCATAATTCCAGAATCGGCGCAGATAGAGGCGGCCTTCCGCTAAAATGAATGGCTCGGCGCCGGAGCCATCGCCCACCAGTTCCGGGCAGGCCCGGAGCAGGTCGGCGGCCTCTTGTGGCGCGGGCAATTCCGTGGTCAGCGCGTTTGTTCCGCTGGCGCCACTTGGGTCATCGTTCTGCCCGTGCAGATTGATTTGCTCCCATTGGGGGCGGTTCAAGTCGAGGCACACATGGCCGTCGCCGGTCACGCGCACGGCCAGCGCCAACGCCACCTGAACGGCCGGCGGCGGGAGCCGCTCGCCGCAACAGGTGCGCATGAGCGACTCCACCAAGTGGACATCCAAATCGCGCAACAGGCCGGCTTCCTGCCAGCGCCGCAGGTTATTTGCCGATTTAGCCATGAGCGCCTCCCAGAAATTCGCTGAGCGCATGAATCAGTCGGGCGGAGGGGCGGTCCGAGAAAACGCCGCGATTCGTCCGGCCATCCACGCCTCGCAGAAACAGATAGAAAATGCCGCCGATATGCGTGTCGTAATCATAACCGTTCAGGCGTTCGGCCAGAAAGCCGTGGAGGGCAACCGTGTAAATCAGATACTGCAAATAGTAGGAGTGCGCGCGCATTTCCGTTTTCAATCGCGCGCGTTCAAATCCATCCTCGCGCCGGTTCAATTGGTTTGATTTCCAGTCCACAATGTAAAAGCGCCCGTCGTGCTGGAATACCAAATCCATGAAGCCGGTCATGAAACCCAGAGGGATTTTCCTGTCGCGCCGGGCGAGGTCGGCCATGAATGATTCATCGCGGGCCTGCGTGTGCCAATGGTCGCGCAATACTTCCGCCAGACCGCTCACCGTGCGTTCGGTTTGGTTTTGCAGGGAGAAGTTGAACTCCATTTCCGACAGACGGTTTTCGCGGGTGATGTCTTGCAGGCGAAAGGCGGGGATGTCTTCGGACGCGCTTAACGGAACGGACAAGGTATTCGCAACCATCGTGTGAACCGCCTCGCGCCGCGCTCGCAGAAGTCTTTGTTTGTCTTCCGGCAGGGTTTCCGCGGGCGGGGGGCAGATGCGGTATTTGTCCAGCGTCTGCTCCGTCGTGGCGCGAATGGGCGCGGGATTGGCGGGCCAATCCGCGAAGTCAATCAGCTCAAAGATTTCGTGCCAGCATTCGCCCAGCTTGGCGCCGCCGGGAATCTGGAAAATGGGCTGGATGTCACCCGCGTCCGGTTCAGGCGGTGTTTCGGTGGCTTCGTCCATATCGCGCGCCGTGAGAATGGGCGCGGGCGTGTGAGAGGTGAGCGCGGAAAAGCTCGCGTGGCCGAAGCGATGGTCCATGCCCGTGGTGAGGGGGCGGGCTTCCAGCTCATCCGGATTGGGCGGCGGCGGGGGCGTCCAGGGGCCGTCCGGCAAATCAGTCGGCATGGAGCGGCGGTGAACGTGGCCGTGATGGACTCCGGCCTCGTCCGTGGGGGGGGGCAGCCGCGCCAAAAGATGTGCAACCGCATATTCGTTTGCCGTCTGTTTGTCCGGCGCCTCGAACAAGTACACCCGGTTAATGGCGCGGGTGATGGCGACGTAGGTCAGGCGGATGTTTTCCGCGTGTTGTTCCTGCGTCGCTTTTTGTTTGGCCTCGCCTGAAGCGGTGTCGAGGTCCAGCACCAATTGATTGCCCACATGGTACTTCATCATGCGGGCACCCCGCCGCAAGCCGGCGGATTTCAATTTCTGGAGGGTCGGCACGAAAACAATCGGGAATTGGAGCCCTTTGCTTTTGAAAATCGTCATGATTTGGACGGCGTCGTTGTCATCGGCGATGCGCGGCTTGGCCTCGTCGTCTTCATCGGCGGCGTCGCGCTGTTTTCCGTCCAACTGGCGCTTGAACCAACTGGCGGTGGCCACGGGGCCCAGCCGCTGGCTGCGCGCGGCCTGATGAATCAGCTCCACCAAGTGGCGCAAATCCGCCAGCCGTTGATTGCCGTCCGGGTGGCCGGCGACATGCGTGAAGAGGCTGAGTTGGTCCACCAGCACCTGGAAGCCCTCGACGAACGAATATTTTTCCCAGCGCGCGCCCGCGCCGCGGAACACTTCGGCCCATTCTTCCGGTCGCATGGGCAGTTGGCGGGAGTCGTTGGAGAGGGCGGAATGCGCGGGCGTCGCAACGGATGGCCGCGAGGCGGATGCGTCGCCATGAAAAGAGGCCACCAGCGCGGGCGGACAGGGCAGCAGGCCGCTTGCCAGCGCGCTGCGAACGGCGCGGCCGCTGCCCGGCTCCAGCATGGCGCGCATCAAAAGCGCGAGGCGCGGGGCAACCGGGGAATCAAACACACTCCCCTTGGACTGGCGGACAGCATTGACGCCTTTATCGAGAAGCGCTTGCTGGATTTCTTGTGCTTCGCGGTGAGTCACCACCAAAACCGCGATTTGCCCGGGCTGAATGGGTTTGCCGCCGATGGTCGTCCGAGCATCGGAGAGCAGGCGAACGATTTCCTGGGCGACAAATGGCGCCCAATCGGGATTGCGTTCGGGCAGTTGCCAGATTTTCAGCGGGAACTCGTCGCGCTTGCCGTTCACGAGCAGTTCGGCCGCCGCTTGCACGTCGTTGGCGCCCAGCGGGGCGGGATAGGGCACGTTGGCGTTCAAAAATGTATAGGCGTCCGGCGCATCCAGAAAAACTTCATTCACGGCCGCGACCAGATTCGTTTCGGAGCGGTAATTCGTATTCAGCGTATGCCGGCGCGCTTCCTCAATGCCCTGCTTGGCCTGATAATAGGTGTAAATATCGCCGCCGCGAAAAGCGTAGATGGCCTGCTTGGGGTCGCCCACAAAGACCAGCGGGTGTTGGGTCGGCTCTTTTTCCGCGGAAAACAAATCCCAGAAAATGGCGTATTGAACGGGGTCGGTATCCTGAAACTCATCAATGAGCGCCGCCTTGAATTCTTCGCGCAGCAGGCGGCGCAGGATGGGGCCGGAGGTTGCATCCTGCAGGACGGCCCGCACATTGGCGAGCATGCTGTCGTAGGTCAAAACCGACAGATGCTGAAGCTGTTGTTGAACGTCCGCGAAGATGCTTTCCATCACTTGCGCCTTGGTTGCCAACTGCAAGTGACGGACGCCGTTTCCGGCGATGGTTTTCAGGTGATAGGCAAAAGGTTTGGCGTCGCCCGATTGGGGGAGAGCGCGGGCCGTTGTGATGATTTCGTATGCCGCCCATGCCACGCCATCCAATGCGGACTTTCCTTCGCGGGACTGGTTTTGTGACATCCACGATGAAAACTCTGCCTCATGCTCTTGCACGACTTGCGCGATGGGGTTGACATCCACCGTGTCGCCGACGCGCTCAAAGCGGCCGCCCGGCTGCCAGCGGAAGTTGCCTCGCATACTGGCAATGCCTGTTTGCGCTTTCGCGCACGCCTCGAACAGCTTGCGGAAAGCCGGGGTGTTGGGAACGCGCGCGCCCTTCAAGATGGCTTGTGGATTGGCGGCGCGGGTTTGTACCAGATGGTTCAGCGCCTGGAACCCCTCAAAAAGCTCGGCGTTGGGGCCGCCCGCATACACCTCGCGCCGCCACCAGTCGCGACAGGCTTCGCGGATGATTTCGCTTTGCTCGGGGATGAGCTCGGCATCGGGGTCATGGCCGCATTCAAAGGCGTAGCGCTCCAAGACCCGCTTGCAGAAGCCGTGAATGGTGAAAATGGCGGCGCTGTCATAATCCATCAGCGCCAGTTGGATTCGCCGCTTCAGTTCTTCCGTCTTTTGCGGGTCGTTATCGGGATTCACCAGATTCAGGACGTCGCGGATTCGATTGGGTTCGGCGGTTGCGGCATCGTCGGCGGGCATGTCCAGCCCGCGGCTGCACTCCAGCAATGCCCGGCGCAACTGCTCGCGAAGTTCCCGCGTGGCGGCGTTGGTGAACGTCACCACCAAAATCTGCTGGATGGTCCATCCGCGCTCCAGAATCAGGCGCAAAAAGACATTTTGAATGTTGTAGGTTTTGCCCGTGCCGGCGCTGGCCTCCACGAGCAGCGGGCCATCCAGTTGAAGCGCGGGCTTGAAAATGACGCGGGAAAAATCGCTCATGATTTTTCCTCCGCGGACAAATGGTTCCAGAGCGGGCCGAGGATGCGTTCGGCGGCGTCTGCGAAAGCGCGCGAAACCTTAAAAGGACCTTCCGGGGCGAACGCGGCGGCGAAATGGGCCTCGCCTGATTCCGGAAAGTGAAATGCATTCCACGTTCCTTGCGCCACGTTCAGGGCGTCGGTTTCGGAGGCGTCCGGCGAGTTGATTTTGTTGACAAATGCCCAGGAGGATTCCGGCGCGAAGGGCAGGGGCGGCGAGTGTTCGCACAAGTAAATATGCAAGTACTCCGTCAGCAGTTCTTGCGCCATTTCCGGCGACACGGGGCGCAGCGAGGTGGGCTTTACTTCTTTGTTGAGGCCCTGCACATTCAACGAGTGGCAGGCTTGTTTATCAGCGGCGGTGGCCAATAAATGCGTGAGCCACGTTTTGAACAGTCGCCGGATTTTATGGGAGGAACTGAAGTAATCCAGCAACAGGCGATTCGGCAGAACGGGGGCCGCGCCGGTGAGCAGGACGGGGCCGACATCCGGCACATCCAGCGGCAGGGTCCACGATTGGGTTTTCGCTTGTTTTTGCGCCCGCAACAGGTCCAGCAGTTTGCCATGCGGGGTATCGGCGTTGCTCAGGGTGTTTTCGACTTCTTCGGCGCGCTTCTGGAACCAGATTTCCCCGGCTTTTTCCAAGGGGCAAAGGCCGTTGGCGACCAGTTCTTTGTGCAGATATTCCAGTTTTTCTTTGGGCGCCTGATGGACCAGAAGTTCAAGCATTCGCTGGTTGACCTGCCATGTTCCCAGCGAGTCCAGCTCCAGCGGTTCGGTATCCGCCGGCAACGCGTCGCCCTTGGGGGTGACGTCGGCGCCCAGAATGTATTGATAATAGAATTTGGCCGGATTTTCGAAAAACTGAATCAGATCCTGCAGGTCAACCGTGAGGGGATGCGTCCGTTCGATTGGCTCCACCGCGACGACGTCCGCGACGGCCGGCGCTTGGCGCAGAAGGGCCTGAGCCGTGGCGCAATGAGCCTGAGAAAAAGAGAACAGCGGGGCGGCGGATTCGGCGTCTTTGTGGAAATACGCCGGGTGCCAGGCCTGGAGGCGGTGGCGAATATCCTGATAGGGCAGGGCATCGGTCCCGTCGCCAAATTCGCGGCACAGATCATCCAGCAATTCGTGGACGACCATGGATTCGTGCATGGCCGAGTTGTCCTCTTCCGAAAACGCCGGATAAACCATGAGGAGTCTTTCGCGCGCGTTCAGCAGGGCTTCCAGAAAGGCCTGCCGGTCTTCGATGCTGGTGGAGCGGTCGCCCATGCGGCGGGTTTCGCGCAATAAATCGTAGGCGGGGCGGCTGCTCATGCGCGGAAAGAGCGTGTCGCCCATGCCGAGGAGGCATTGCACCTTTCGCGGGGCGCTGCTGCCGGGGCGCAACGAACTGAAAATGACGGCGTTGCGGTTCAGCTCGCCGCCGCCGGTAATTTCGGCGAGCTGGCCGCTCAGAAAATCGCGCACGACGGCGATGGGCACGGGGATGGTGAAATCGGCGGCGCGGGCGCTGGTGCGCAAGAGGCGAATGGCCGATTTCAACACGCCAATGTCGCGATAGGTTTCGTTGTCGCTGAGGAAAAAATCATCCACTAATTTTTCCAGCCGCGCGGCCCACTCTTCGAGCGAGTGGGCGTCCTTGCTGAATTCCGCAAAGGCCACCAACTGCTCGTAGAAGCGGGCGAGATTTCCCAGTTGGATGGCGCGTTCGCCTTCGACCAAATCGCAGGGGATGACCGTTGGACGGGCGCCGTCGGGGAGGGGCTCCTGCCCGAGCGCGTAGCCGAGGAACAGGCGGTCCAGCCCGTATGTCCAGGTGGTTGCCTCCGTGAAGTCCGCCTGGGAGGCTTTGCGGCGATGGTGGCGGTCCCGGCCCCAGCGAATCCCGGCTTGATTCATCCAGTGGGCGACCAGGTGAATATCTTCCGCGGCAAAGCCGAACTGCCGCGCGAGGCCATCGCAGCGCAATAGTTCCAGCAGGCTGGTCGCGAGGAATCGGCTGTCGGACAGCTCCAGCAACTGGCGGAAGGCCTCGGAAATGCGGCTTTCGCCGGCGGCCACGCGGTCGGCGATGATAAAGGGGATGGCATCCCTGGCGTTCGGGTGGTCGGTGGCAAAAACGGCTTCGATATAGGGCGCGTATTCGTTGAGGTCGGCGGTCTGCACTTGAATGTGGCGCGGTTGCAGACCGGGCATTTGCTCAAAGCAGGCCAGCAGTTGGTCGCGCAGGATTTCAACTTCGCGCATTTTGCCGTGGCAGCGGTGCAGTTGGATGGAGGCGTCGGCTGTGAATGTGGGCGCGCCGGCGCCGTGGCCGCCGGCGCCAATGGATTGCTGCAACGCGCCCAGCAAGGTGTCGGCGGCGGGCGCGGCGAATCCGAGGTCGTCAATTTGTCCTTCCGTCAGCTCCAGGGTGCTTGCGTTGGCATCCCGGCAGCCGCGGCCGTAGGCTTCCAGAAGCGGATGGCGCAAATCGAGCAACTGGCCGTCATCCACGGGGCGCTCCTGCAGGGTGTTTCGCCGGATGTGCCGCTTGAGTGAATCGCTATCGAACCAATTTTCCCGGGCGGGATTGTATAGGTACAGAGTCACCGGCAGGCGTTCCCCGAGCGTGCGGAAAAAATGCAGGTGCGGCGGCGGCAGAGCGCTGGGCATGTAGATGAAAATGTGCGGATAGATGTCTTCGATGCCGCTGCGGGCGATGATGCTCTCCATGTTGCGGTAGGCGGCCAGGAGGGTTTGGTCTTCCTGCCCGGCGATTAACCGTCGCCACAGCTCCGGCTCCCAGGCGAGGGCTTCGTCGGGAACATCGGCGCGATTGCCGGGCCGGCTCCATGCGTGCATCATTTCGGGGCGATAGGTTTGGTATTCATCCAGCAGCTTGGCCAGCCGCCCGGCCAGCTTGAAGCATCTGCGCGGGTCGGGGCGTCCCTCGCGGGCGATATAGCGCCGGAGGGGGGCGAATTCATCTTCCAGCGGCTGGTGGAGCAGAAAGTCGTAGATTTTCCAGCGCAGGCTTTTGACGGCAAAGGGGTGTTTGTCGGGGTCGGGGCGCGGGTTGGCGGCATTCTCGGCGGAGGGCGGCGGCAGCAGCCACGCGCTGAGAAAATAGTTCAGCAGCTCAAAATCCACTTGCGCCAGAACGTGCGGCGTGATGGGGCGGGGGAGGTCATAGAGAAAGCGCTGCTGCAGCCACGCCTGCTGAATGCGCGTGGGCGTCACGATGCAAAACCGCCGGCGCAAGGCTTCCGCGGGCGAATCGGCCTTCTGGCGACCCATCTTCGCGAACAAATCATCCGCCAGCGCTTCCGGGTTGTTGTCCCAGATGATTTCGAGATGAAATGGCGGTTTCGTTTCAGACACGGTCAGCTCTCTTACGGGCGGCCATTATAAGGATTTTACTCGCATGAAGATACGATAAAAAATATCTTTCGCAGTGAGCTTTCGCAGTGAGCCTTTTGAGGGGTTCGGGCGTTTATCTCATTATAGGCAATCGGATTAGGAAAACCATGAATGGCTTGAATGTGTACGAATATATTGGCGCGGCGGGCGTGGCGCTGGTGGCCGTGGCGGCGGCGGCGGTCTATCTGTGCGTGAAATACGCCATTTACCTCAGTTGGATTGGCTGGGTCTTTCGCCGGCACATCGCCGCGCTGCAACATGACCCCGCCCGGCTGGACCTCGCTACCGGGGCATGCGCCGGCAATCCGCTCATTCGCATTTTCTCCGAGGCCACCGCCGGGGCCGGGCGCGGCTCGTCCGACCGGCGCGCGGAGCTGGCCTTTCTGTATCACAAGCACTTCAAAAAAGTGAATCGCGCCATGACCTTGCTGCGGCTGGTGTCGGTTATTTCCCCGCTGCTGGGGCTGTTGGGAACGGTGCTGGGCATTTCCAGAGTGTTCCGCGTGATTGCCGCCCAAACCATGGTGAATCCCGCCCTCCTCGCTCACGGCATCTGGGAAGCGCTCACCACCACCATCATCGGCCTTGCCATCACCGTGCCCACGCTGTGCTTCTATTACTTCTTCCGCATGAAAATCAACGGCTTCCAGGTCGAAACCATGGAATACGCCGGACGATTCGGCCTGGCCGCCAGCCAGCAGGGGGACGCGCGCCATGGATGACCTGGCATTCCTGACCGAGGACTTTGAGGCGAACGTGGACCTCACGCCGCTAGTGGACGTCGTCTTCATGCTCCTGCTGTTTTTTATTCTGGCCGCCACCTTCAGCCAGCCCGTGATGCAGGTGGCCCTGCCAGCGGCCGAAACTGCCGCGCGCGTGCCCGAAGACCCCAACCGGCTGGTATTCGTCATCAACGACGCCGGAATGCCGCACCTGGGCCAAACGCCGATTGCGCTGGAAGACATTCCAGCCCTGCTTGCCGGCAACGACGCCGAAAAAGTGGAGCTGCGCGTGGATAGCGCCGCGCCATTCAACGCGTTTGTCGGCGTGATGGACCAGTTGCGCGCGGCCGGAAGAAACGATGTCCTCATTACGACCCAGCCCCATTAAGCCGGACTGGCCCGCCCGGCTTACAACGGGGTTGAGCTGGGCGCTGGTGCTCGCCAGCAGCGTCGCGCTGGTCCAGTGGTGGAGCCTTCGTCCGTTGCACCCGCCGCCCGGCGCCATCGAATTATATCCGGAAATCGAAATGCGGATTCTCAGCGAACAACCCATGCCGCAAATGGCCGAACCTGAACCCGAGCCAGAGCTGGAGCCAGAGCCAGAACCAGAGCCGGAACCAGAACCGGCGCCCGCGCCGGAACCGGAGCCTGAACCAGAGCCGGTGNNCCGGAGCCGGAAGCCGTCCCCATGGAAGCCGCCCAAGCGCCCGTGGAAGACACCGGCATCGGGGAAAGCGCCGAAAACGCCATCCGCGCGGAATGGCTCACCGAATTGCGCCGACGCATCGAAGCCAGCAAGTATTATCCCCGCATGGCGCGCAGCTCACACATGACCGGGATGGTCCTGCTGCAAGTGGAAATCACCGCCGCCGCCGAAATCGGCGCCGTTAACGTTCTGCACAATACCGGCTCCCAACTGCTGGCCGATGGCGCTCTGGCCATCCTGCGCCAAGCCGCCGAACAACCGCTCGGCACCCAACCGCTCCCCAACGGATTCATCGTCGAAGTCCCCATCCACTACGAGCTGCGCAAATAAACAGCCTTTGTTTTAACACAACAAGCGCTAAAAAAGCGCAAATGGCCGCGATAGCAGTGATTTGATGTTCTTTGGAGATTCAGTACACTTAAAAGATTCCCACCGGGGACTGTTGGATGTTGTGATTTGATGTTCTTTGGA
>DBPO01000124.1 GCA_002304915.1 Verrucomicrobia bacterium UBA1418 | reverse complement strand
CCTTTTAGGGGAGACAAGGTCTCTCCTCTGGAGTTTGGCCTTTGACTAGATGGCGGCACTAGTTTTTTTCTGTTGCTGAACTTTTTTCTTGCATTGCGGTGTTTTTGTGCTTTTATAGAGATCTAGCATATATGCTAGGGCATTAACACAGGAGAAACAATCATGGGATACCCAACAAAAGTTCAGCAGATTCGTAGGAAGAAAACGGCCGATCAGTATTACATCAACTTCCCCACCGCTGTGGCGGAGGCCATGGAGTTCGAGAAGGGTGAAGTCATTGAATGGATCATCGAGGACAAGGCGAATATCATTGCGCACCGGCGCCAGGTGCCGCCCTCCCCCGTCACCATAAAAAAAAACCTGCGCTTCTCCTCGAAGGGATCGAAGCGCTCCTGAATCAGTGCGAGGGTTTGGGTGGCGAAGCGATGCGCGATCGTATACGGCGGCATCTGCTCTGCCAGTTGCTCTGCCTGGGACGACATACGCTGACGGGGGTGCTGGGAACATCCGGACGGCTGTTTTGCGACTGGAGCGCCGATTACAGGATGTATTCAGCCGACCGTATCAAGCCAGAGAAGCTGTTTCGTCCCGTCCGGCAGAGCCTGACGGGCAGACTCGGCCCAACGGAACCGCTGGTGGCGGCCCTGGATGATACGCGTCTGCGTAAATGCGGGCGCAATACATATGGGGTCAAGTACACCCGCGATCCGCTGGGGCCTCCGTTTCATGTCAACTTCATCCAGGCGCAGCGCTTTTTGCAGATATCCATGGCCTGTGCAGCCGACAACGAGATGGCCAGGATGATCCCGATCGACTTTGTGCATGCCCCCGCACCCCAGAAGCCCCGCCGCGATGCTGATGAACAAGCATGCGTCCGGTTCCGACAAGCCAAACGCGAAATGGCCCTGCCCAAGGTTGGAGCGGATCGCCTGCACGCCCTGCGAGACGCCATGGATGCCGAAGGGCAGGGAGAGCGCCCGCTGTGGACGGTCGTGGATGGGGGCTATACCAATGGCACGTTCATCACCCATCTGCCGCCGCGAACCGTTGTGATCGGCCGTATTCGCGCCGACGCCAAACTGTATTTTCTGCCGGAGTCCTCCGCAGGCAAGCCGGGACGCAATCCCGTCTACGGTTCACGCGCCCCTACGCCCGAAGCCCTGCGGCAGGATACGACGGTGCCTTGGCAGCGCATCAACGCCTTCGCCGCCGGCAAATCTCATGCGTTCAAAATCAAGACGATCCGTCCGCTGCGATGGCGCCCCGCCGGCAAGAAACACAACCTGCGCCTCATCGTTATCGCCCCGTTGGGCTACCGCTTGACCAAACACTCCAGAATGCTCTACCGCAAGCCAGCCTTCCTGATTTGCACCGATCCCGACGCCGATATTCAGCAGATTCTCCAAGCATACCTGTGGCGATGGGATATCGAGGTGAACTTCAGGGACGAAAAATCACTCCTCGGCGTCGGTCAGGCCCAAGTCCGGAACCCCAACTCCGTCGGGAACGTGCCCGCGTTGGCAGTGGCCGCCTATGCCATGTTGCTCACCGCCGCCACAAATGCCTATGGCCCAACCGGTCAACCCGATACGCTACCGGCACCCAAATGGCGACGCCGAGAAACCCTCCGGGCCTCTACGCAGTCTCTGCTTCAACATCTCCGCCACGAAGTATGGGCCGATGCCCTGCATTTCTCCGGCTTCATGACCACCCCCTCCGATAACCCAAAGCCGCAGAAACTCCAAAAGAGCCTCGGACACGCCCTATTTTACGCCATGGCCTGAGCCCCTACGGGCCAAACTCCAGTCGCCGCGCCTTGGCGCGGCGTAGGGTGCAACCGATTGTTAGCGAAGCTTTCTCTTGCATCGGGATAAGAAAATAGCTGTGGCTCCTGTGCCGAACAGCATCAGGGTGCTGGGCTCTGGAATGGCTCCGGCTATGAGGCCCATTCCCGGCGTGCTTTCATACGCCCAGCCGTAGATCACCGCATAGGGGGTCGAAATATCTCCTTCTACATCAAACCATCCGTAATGAACCCCGTCATCGGCTTGAAACTCTACGCCGATATAGGCACGCCGTCCCCAGAATTCGCCAATTTTGCCGGTATTGTATGCCTGCATCAAGGAACTCCAGTAGTCGTAATCATTTCCAAACCAGTCCAAACTGCCGATGCCACTGTCCGGCCCAATCAGAAATTCCTGCCCCAACGCAGCAACTGGCCCCCCGATGTTGGGTGGAGGTGAGGGACGAATCAAATAGCGATTCGCTCCCTCGGATCGCATCCCGACCGATGCAGCAACATCTCCCCAGAACGAGAAGTCCATCGTTCCATTTCCATCAATGTCCAGAGAGTGTGGTACCGATGGATTCCACCAACCACCTAGTTCCAGCGGTGTGTCAAGCCAGTTGATGATGATACCCCCCCGACACGTAAATGTACAAAGAAGGACCATGCCACCGATGAAACCCATACGAGCCAAGGCGTTCATGGCTACTCTCCAGTTTCTCGCCTAATGCGCCAGAAACCGACATTCCCGCCAGAACTGGCAAATACTACGTTGGTGTTCCCTTCGGCGGTGAAGATGCCGTTGGTTTGCCAAGCGCCGGCAAGGAGATTGGTGGTCGTTTCCAACAGCATGTACGCGCCAGGGTCGCATTCCACTTGGAGCAGAAAGGTGCCATTGGTCGCCGTTTGCTCGATTCCCGCAATCGCGGGACTCAGAGGAGTATCTCCGGACGTGGCCACCGAAACCCACTGCGTTGTTGGCGTCTGGCCCCCAGCCGTTCCGCCGGTGTGGGCAATGCAGATGCGGTAGAGACCAGAGGCAGGATTCTTGATTAAGACTTGTTCAACGTTGTTGCGGTCGTCGATTCCGGTAGTGGCAAATGCATTCCGGTTGGTTTCCCGCTCATTCTGGAGGTCGGGATCGAGAATCCACGGACGAAATACCTGTGCTCCATCTTCCGTTTCGATCCACAAATCTATATCGTTCACCAGCATAGGGGTGGGATCATCAGCATAACCCGTGGGAACGCCCGGAGGGTCGTTCCATCCGATGGTTACTTTGAATTCTGACCCGTTCACACCGACGAGCCATGAGTTCGTGACCCCGACGGCCATTTCCAGTTCCTTGAGGTGTGTTCCGCGGCCATCCTGTGCATCCAATTCTACCAGTTCGACTGCGGAAACGGCGTTGAACAGCCCCCAGCCAGTCTGGTAGTCAGGGCCAGGATTGAGCACATCATCGGCGGTATGGATAGCCAGCACTTTCAACGTAGAACTACGCCATGCGTCAAGCGAAGGATCAAGCTCCGGAAAGAGCTGATTGCGGCGTTGCAGGCATAAACCCAAACCCGCCGTCACCGATGGCGCGGCAAAGCTGGTTCCATTAACCCCGTTTGTATAGCCACCGTCGGCGATAGGCGTAACGAGCCCATATGAGCGCACGGACGAATCGGCCTCCCCAACAGCCATGATGTCCGGCTTAATCCGGCCATCATCCGTTGGCCCGCAACCGCTGAAAGCGGAGACTGTGACTGTTGAATTTGTGGCATAGCCCCAGCGCAAGTTGCCGCCATCATCATGGCACACGTCCAGCACCGAGCCGACCGTAAGCACATTCTTGGTCGTTCCGGGGGGCTTGACGGTATCGAACCCATATGTGTCTCCATCGCCAATGCTCCAGTCTTTGTCATTGACCGGAGGGTTGTATACCAGATGCCACTCGCCACCGGACTTATAGAAATACGAGACATTGGTGCCGGGGCCATAGAACCGATCATTGCCCGCAGAATAGACGAGGAGATGGCGAGGGGCGTTTGTCGAGAGGAACGCATCCAGTTGCGCACTTCCAGAACCATCTGCCATATCCCACAGATAGAAACCGCAGAAAGGGTCCTCGTAAAGCGCAGGATTCTGGTTCCATACGATGCCCAAGTTGTTGTTGGTGAACAACTGTCCTCCGTACCAGAAGGTGTCGATAAACGCAATGACCCAGACGGACTTAATGCCCCACGAGTGATTCGATATACGGAGGCCGGGAGCGTTCGTTCCGTCGATTGACGCATCAGCGATTTCTGATGCAAAATTCCATGTGTCATAGGCATCAACATAAGCGTCAAATGCCACGCCACGCGCAACAGCGCCTGTGGGTACGCCGGGGAGCGCGATGGTTTCCCCATACGCTGCCATTGTCCCAACTACGCCGGTGGCATGGTCGGCCAAGTTTGTGACGGTATCCACCTGAAGGACACGACCGCCAAACTCGGCATGGTTGGTGTTTACACCTCCGCCAACTTCCCATACACCAAGAACAATGTTGGAGCCTGTCAAGTCCTTGCCGGTGGATGATGACGGCCATGGCGCCGAATTGGTCGGCCAGAGCTCATCTGCGCTGACCCCTGCGGCAGCAATTTGGCTGTGGCTTGATATCCAAACAGGATAACCACCGAGTTCACCGACAATCTGTTCAAACCGTCCATCGTCGCGCTGGCGAACAACCGGCACCCCGTGCTCACGGGCGATTTCTTCAAGATGGGTTTGGACTGCATCACGGTTTGCCCATGCCTGATCTGCAAATCTGCGCAGCCCCTCCTGCTCCTCGCGTGCGATTTGCGAACGTGCATCATCCGGTTGCTTCTCGCCCATCGGTACGACTTTCCGAATGTAGGGTTTAAGTTCTGCAAGCCGCTGTTGCCAACGCCCCTCGGTTTTCTGTCTTGCAGCGGTTTGAGCGATTACCGCATCTTGCTTGGCCTTCGTGAAGCCGACGAAGTCCTCTCGCCGAGGCTCATTGCCGAGAGGCGGTAGCCCGACTTCTTCATTGACCTTGGCTATGTGCCGCCAAGAAGCGAGGGCTTCCTGATATGCCTGCTCATCTTCGGCCGCCAAGACCGCACGCTCTTGTGCCCGTATCGAACCGGCCATGCCTGCGAACAGGCCTGCGGCCAGAACCAACCTCGCGACGCCAGCGATCATTTTTGCCTGCATTGTTTTCTCCTTTCGGGTTGAGGATACACCCGCGACCTGCCCAGAGGCATCCTATTCTTCTCTTCTCGCTAACGTCACGGTCAGGGGACCCGACACCTTGCGGCGGGAACTCTGCACCCGCTGGTTGGACTGAAATTGCGTTTATCTTTCGCGTTGCACCGACGATGAGTGTGATTCCGGCGATGAGCATCAATGCAGCCATTGCCAGGGTCACTAACATATTCTGAAAAACTCTCGGGGAGGCTGGCCGAATTGATGGTTCAGCGGGAGTAATAAGGGTGGCCTGATAGATTCCCCCTTGTTGTGGTGTCTTGGCCAGGTAGTCGCAGTAAACCGCTGCCAACTCATTGGCGGTTCTGGCGGCTTCTGGCGGGTCCCCTTGAATGGCTTTTACGGTTATCAGGCCCGATGTATTCGGCACGATCGCGATGGATAGGCTCTTTTTCAGGATTAGCATTGCCAAAGCCGGAGCGACTGGGGATTCATCTTCATTAATCCTGGTTCCCCACTTGGCCTGAAGGTCAAGGTTTTGAATGACCCTGCCCAGAAGCGCCTCCGAGTGCATCAACTGGACTTGGCTTTGTGTCAAGAGCGTCAGCGCCGATGCGTCATATCCTGAGCCCATAGGCTCAGGGAAATGGATGTGTATGGTTGCTTCTGCTGAATATCTCTTGGGCATGGACAGGGTGTAGGCGATGCCGGTTACGAGCGATATCGGGGCGGCAAGAATCAGGAATGTGCCGATCAGTATGAATATTGTCTTTTTCATTTCATAGCGTCAGCGTTCACCGGATGGCGCACCTTGTGCGACGTACGGAGCAACGCCTTGTCGGAGTCCTTATGGGATGAAAGCTTTCGATTGGGTGAGAGTTCACTTACATGTACATCCAGATTTTCCCGGCTTGCACTACCCATACATTGTCTATTTTCCTAAGATAATAAGTACCCGCTGGAGCATTGTGGCAGTTTGGAAAGCATATAAATACGACAATCGCAGTTGTCATGTCGGAAGAATATGCGGGCAGATAAGAGGCGATACCGCCTCTACAGTCTGAGGGCATGTCATCGCTACCGGTGATGAGCCCCCAGGATATATCCTTACGGTCTGGCAAAACTACGATGTTTGTGTTGTTTGCTGTAAACCCGCTGAATTTTGCAGTCCGTGAATTCCTGTTATTGAATTCATTTACAATATCCCCATGAATTCTCACGCCTAACCATTTCTGAAAATCGGGGCCCAATGTGTTGATAACCACGTCTTCAAGGCTGTTGGTTGTGGGCGTATGCAGGGCGAATGCAACTCTTCCGCTCGGATTCACATGGCATAGGTTGAACTCAGTGTCAGCGTACAAGTAATCAAGAACCACTCTCATAACCGCATAATCAATTTCATCAGAAACGGGCGGCCGTTGTGCGGCCTGATAAGGACGATGAAAACATCCGGCGCAAGACAGGCTGATGACGACAATCATTGCTATTATAAGTTGTTGTTTGAAATTCATCATTTACGTCAGCGTTCACCCACGCGCCGCTTGCGGCGCGTAGAAGGGCAACGCCTTGTTGGGTGTATTATTCTTCAAAATCATCTTCTTTGAACGGGTGCATCTCATCGAGAATATTGAAAAAGATCTCTTTGCCCGTATCTGGATCTACACGCTTGGCGTTCGGTTCGTGAATATTGACTACTCCAAAATTAATAATCTTACCATTTAACACATCGAACTTGGGAGCACCCCAGAAGTCGTAAGAGTAGAAATAAACGAGGTGTCCGGCAGATGCGTCACCGATGCATTTCGCGGGTGGACCGAGCCATTGAAGGACATCTGTAACTGGGAATTGCTTGGCGGTGCACTGGAGGCCCACAGCGACGATAATGTCATCGCGCGTGAATCCTGGTGTGCCGGGTTTCCATTTCATCAGTTTGTCGCGATAATCATCCATATCTTCACCCAACGTCAGCGTTCTGGGGACCCGACACCTTGTGGCGGGTACCCAGCAACGCCTTGTTGAACTAAGCCGCTGCGCGACAGTTGACTGATTCCACATCTGTCGTTCCGATTCACGGGGGTCATGGTACCGGGAAGTGGGCGGGTAATCAAGCCCGTCCGCAACCCAGGAGACAGACCATGAGAACAAAGAAGGACGCGGCGGGGGATTTGCGGCGGCGGATGATCGAGGAGATGCAGCTGCGACGCTACTCGGAGCGCACGCAGGAGAGCTATGTCCGGGCGGTGGGGCGGCTGGCGGGCTGGTGCTGGAAGAGCCCCGGCGAGGTGGGCGACGAGGAGCTGCGCGCCTACTTCCTGTATCTGCGCAACCAGAAGCGGCTGGCGCGGGCCACGACCACGATCGCGCTGTGCGGGATCAAGTTTTTCTTCGAGCAGGTGCTTAAGCGCGACTGGACCGCGATGGATATTCCCCGTCCCCGGGCGGAGCACAAGCTGCCCGCCGTGCTGTCGCGCGAGGAGGTCTGGCGGATTCTGGGCGCGGTGCGCGAACTGCGCCACCGGGCCTGCCTGACGCTGATCTACAGTTGCGGGCTGCGCCTGGGCGAAGGCTGCCGCCTGCAGGTGGGCGACGTCCACCGCGACCGGGGCGTCATCCATGTCCGCGCGGCCAAGGGGAACAAAGACCGCTATGTGCCGTTGCCGCCGGAGACCCTGGCACTGCTGGGCGAGTGCTGGAAGAGCCACCGCAATCCCACGTTCCTGTTCCCCTGCGTGGGCCGCGGCGGCGTCCACGGGGGCGGCGCGGACAAGCCCGTGCCGATTTCGACGGTGCAGCAGGCGTTCCGCAAGGCGATGCTTGCGGCGGGCGTGACCAAGGATGCCCACGTGCACACCCTGCGCCACAGCTATGCGACGCATCTGCTGGAGAACCAGGTGAACTTGCGCCAGATCCAGGCCTGGCTGGGCCACCACTCGCCCAAGACCACCGCGGTCTATACGCACCTGACCGCCGAAGGCGCAGCTGCGGCCGTCGCCAGGCTCAACGGACTGATGACGGCGCCGTAGCGTGGGCGCCCTGGCGGAGATTCTCCGCCGTCATGGCCCGGCCTACCGGGCGCGGTACGCCGATCGCATGCCCTGGGACCAGTTGAAGGCCATGCGCGCGATCGAAACGTGCCGCACGCCGGTGCTGGGCGGACAGCGGTGGGAATGCCCCCGGTGCGCCCGGACGCACTGGGCGCTGCACTCCTGCGGCAACCGGCATTGCCCGGCCTGCGGCGGCGACGATGCGCGGGTGTGGCTGCGCCGGCAGGAGGCCCTCCTCCTGCCGGTGCGCTACCACCTGTGCACCTTCACCGTGCCCAAGGAACTGCGCCGCGCCATCCGCTCGCATCCGCGCGAAGGCCTCGCCCTCCTCTTCGAGGCCTCGTCCTCGACGCTGCTGGACGTCTGCGCCAACCCCCGATGGCTCGGCGCCCGGCCGGGCCTGACGGGCGTGCTGCATACGAACGGGCGCTCGCTCGTGTACCACCCCCACGTCCACTTCGTCGCCACCGGCGGCGGCCTTGCCCCCGATGGTACCTGGCGCGAGGCGCACAAGAAGTTTCTCGTGCCGGTGCAGGCGCTCTCGGAGGTCTTCCGCGCGCGCTTCCGCGACGGACTGCGCCAGCGCCTGCCGGAGGTGTTCGCGACGATCCCCGCCAAGACCTGGACGCGGAAGTGGGTGGTGCATTCCAAACCCGTCGGCGACGGCAAGAACGCCCTGCGCTACCTCTCGCGCTACGTCTACCGCGTCGCCATCGCCGATTCCGCCATCGACGCCCACGACGGCAACAGCGTCGCGTTCCGCTACCGCGAGACGCAGACGAAGAAGGTGCGGCGGATGAAGCTGCCGGCGCCGGAGTTCATCCGCCGTTTCCTTCAGCACGTTCTGCCCGCGGGATTCGTCAAAGTCCGCCACTACGGATTGCACCATCCCTCGCGCAAGCGCACGCTTTCGCTCGTCCGCGCCATGCTCTGCCTGCTGCGGAACCGGCCCATTCCCGCCGCCCCCGAACCCGAGGAACCCCTGCCGCCGCCGCGCTGCCCGCATTGCGACATCCCCATGGAGCGGCGCGAACGCACCTGGCGGCCCCTCCCGGGCTCCGTGCCGCCGCCCTTCGCTCACGCCCGGGGACCGCCCGCCGCCTCATGACTTCGCTGCGCCCAATTTGTTCTCGCAGGCGACGCGCCCCGCGCCGCGCGGCGAAGCCTTGTCCCGCGTTCGAAAAACTTCTTGGTTTTGCCCCTGGTCGCCCTTCGCACCACCCGGTCCATCGCTCTTATAGCGGCCCCCATGCTCTCGTCGCCGGCCTCCGGCCATCCCTTTAGCCCCATCCGGGCTCCCGCCCCGAGAGCAAAATACATGCGCCCCCGCCGGGCTTGTTCAACCCGGGATTGCAGCGTGGCTTCGCACGCTACTAATCCCTACTTTGTTCGACTCATCTTTTCTTTCGTCTTAGTGCCAGAAGGATGCAACCCGTTGTAATAAGGGCGGCGGTAGCGGGTTCTGGTATGGCTCCTGCCCCTGCCAGGATGCCGACGCCGGGCTCGGTCTCGTAGGCGAAGTCCATGATGATGCCGCCGGTGCCGTTGAAGGGATTGCTGATGCGGACCCAGCCATAGTGAACGGCATCCTCGATGTAGAACATGACGCCCATGTAGGCCGTGATTAGCAGGAATTCCCCAGTGTTAATTACAACCCCCGGCGGCACGGTTGCGCTAGAATTGATGCCCAAATGGCCAAGATAACCTTGCAGCCAATCTTCCTGCGGAGTGTCTGGCCCGATGGAGGTCCCCTCCGCGAGCGCGTGAACAAGGTTGCCTCCCGCAATTATGCGGCCATCACCTTGAACGAAGGCACCAAACCACATGCCCGTACTCATGAAAAGAATATCGTTGATTAAGTCTCCGTTGAAATCCAAATCATACCCAATGGGTTCTCCAGATGTGTACATTCCCATGTCCACCCAAGTATAGGATATGCCCCCCTCGCAGACGCGAGGGGTGCATATCATGCCGCCAAGAATCAGTACAATAGCCGTCCTTATCGTTTTCATGGCGGGGAACAAGGCTAGGGCACTTCGTTAACGCGAAAGAATAACACAACGGGCTCGGGATTGGTTCTCACGCCAACGACAATATTCGTGCGGAGCGCGCTTATGTCGCCAGTGTGATCAACCCATATCCCATCAATCAGATTGGTGTTGGACTGCACTCTGTAGAATTGGCCAACGACACTTGGCCATTCCAACGTATTTGTCGGGGCAAAGTACCTGTGGACATCAACGATTTCTAATTCGGGTTTGTTCATAGGCAAATTGCCAGAGATCAATATGGAAACCTCTTGCCAATCGTTCGACAAGGTTCCTTTATGTGTCACCTTGACGGTATAGATGCCGTTTGTTGGGGCCGCGATATAGACTTGTTCCACATTGTCCCTGAAGTTGTCGCCCGTGGTGGCCGCACTTGAAGGGGTGGAGGGGTTGAGCACCCACGGCATGTTGGTTGTGCCATTCGGGCCGATGACACGTAAATCAAGGTCGTTAATTAGTACCAAGTTGGTTGGATTCAACGATGGCGAGAGCATCGGACCGGGCGGATCGGTCCAGCAAATGGTGACCTTCAAGGGGCTAGTGTTGGTCGCAAGAACTGGAAAGGTGATGGTTTCGCCGTTGGGTAGAGCCACCTCTTTAATGTGAGAATGCCCATCTCCCGCAAGATCGTTGGTTATCAATTGGGCGGCGGCGGGTGTATTCATTAAGCCCCATCCAAATGTGTAGTCTGGACCTGTTGCGCCGCAATCGTCTGCCGTATGGATGGCAAGGGCTTTCAGTGTAGAGGCTAACAAGGCGCGATTGGTCCCGCGCACATCGCAGTAGAGTTGCTGGAGCAAGTTCAGAGATCCAGCCACGCTCGGTGCTGCGAAACTGGTGCCTGAAACAACTGAATAAGCGTTATCCGTGGTGTTGGAGGTTGTAAACAAGTTGACGCCTTGGGCGACCACATCTGGCTTGATGCGCCCGTCATCTGTGGGCCCCGTGCTACTGAAAGATGCCAGAAATACATTTGTGGGCGAGGTGAAGCCGCCGGGCACATTGCTCACGGCCCCCACGGTCAGCACGTTCTTTGCGGCTCCTTGCGGCGGGATCAAGTCATAACCATCATATGTGCCATCGCTGTAATGAACCATTGATGTCGTCCAGGCAAATGATCCATTTATATACAGCCAGTGGAATATCGGTTGTGTTGCCGGCCCCCAATTAAATCCGCCTCGTTCGTTGCCCGAAGCCCATACCGGCAGATAAGTGCATGCTTCATAGGTAATCTGATCGATACGGCGAGATTCATTCGTGCTGTAGAATCCGAATTTGTAATCCTCATAGAGATTCACATAAGGATCACCCCACCAAGCCCACTGCCAATTGCCAGTTCCCCAACGATCAATCAGGCTCCAACCGGCATTGAGCACATATGAGTGATTGGATATCCGCAGGCCATTTGATGACGCAGCCACTGCCATTTCGGCATAATCATAGTTCCAGTCGTGTGCAAGCAGGCGGCTGGAAAACGCCATACCCTTTGCATTTGTATTTATTCCGGATGCCACCATAGTTCCAGCAACGGCAGTTGAATGGGGATCGACTAGATAGTTAGTAGCTCCATCTAATTGCGTGATTCTGGTATTTCCGCCAAATGCAAACTCAACATGAGTGGTCCTAACTGCATAACCATCCCACATGCCAAGAACCATATTTGTGCCTGAAAGTGAGAGGCCAAGACTTCCGCCGGGCCATACTTCGTCCGTTCCAATGGAATCCGCCGACTGAATGTTACATGTGACATAGAAGACGGGGTGACCATCCCGCATCGCCATCAATTCGCAGGTCGAACCGTCCTTTTGAAAGAAACGAGTCGGAAAATTCTGCGCTTTGGCAATTCGTTCTGCTTCCAGTTTTTCAGTGCGTTGCTGATCGAAAAGCGCAGGAATGCGCGCGGCGAGTTTGTCGCGCTTGGCTTGCCTGAATTGCTCGACGGAAGCGGGTTCGCCGCTGGCGCTTAGGCTGCGATGGTGGATTTGCGTGGGCGAATCGGGCTTGTTGGTTATTGGTTTTCCGGTAGCCCCGTCTTCTTCCGTCGTGTTGCTTGAGGCGAGCGGCTGGATATTATCGCTAAACGGAGCGGATTCGCCAGTCGCCTGTTCATATGCCGATTGGGTGATGAGGCCGCCTTGGTACATATGGCGGTAAAGTTCGCGCGCGTCATCTTGGGCACTACATTGCGTAGGTGACCAGTAAAGGACCGCGCTTGCAGTAAACAGCAGACCGAGCAATTGCGCGTATTTAATTTTCATCGGCATCTCCTTTTGCGTGTAGTGTGATCTTCTAACCCTAGAAATCAAGTATCAGTTTAATCGTCTCAAGTCGAACGTCCACGCTCTCCCTCACCTTGACCGTCCGCGGCAAGGTGTAGGTGAGTAGCGTGTTGTTGGGCCATCTTGCCTCATTGCTGTGCCCGGAGTCCATCCCGCAGTTT
>DBPO01000032.1:5738-21565 GCA_002304915.1 Verrucomicrobia bacterium UBA1418 | reverse complement strand
ACCCGCCCGCCCCTGCCCACAGCAACCGCCTTGCTCGGCGACAATCCCGCCCCGGAATACATTCTCGCCGACTTGGATGTTGCCGCATTGTCCACACACGGATGGACACTCCACAGCTCGCGCCCCGACATCATCGCCACGGATGGCCGCGTCATTCGCCCCGAAACGACCGCCCCGGTAGCCGTGACCTTGACCCTCCACCCCGCCGAACAGCCTGCCGCTCCTCCGCTGGCGGAATTTAATTTCCGGGTCATGCCCAGGCAACGCTCTTGGCCCGCCATTTTCATTTCTTGCACGGAACCTCCCGCCTACAACCGCCGCGTGGATTTTCAGGCCACATTCTATGCCACCAATCAGGACAACGCGCCGCTGCGGCTCTCAGGCGGTCAGGCCACGAGCGGCGGCCTCAAATACCGGGGCAACACCAGTTATTGGCGGGGCAGGAAAAAACCGTTCTCCCTCCGCTTCGACGAGTCCGCCCAACTCATCGGACAACGCGCCAGCCGCTATCTGTATTTGCTCAACGGATATGTGGATGTCACCAAATTGCGCAACAAATTGGCCTACGACTTCTTCCGCGACTGGGGCACGCCGGAAAACCCGCGCCACGCCCCGGAAATCGGCTGGGCCGAAGTATTTGTCAACGGCCAATATCTGGGCATCTACGAAATGTGCACCCGCGTGGACGGGGACATGCTGGATTACGCAAGCGATCCGCTCGACCCGGGCGCCGTGCTTTACAAAATGCGCTACGAACGCATGTTGTTCGCCCTGCCGCAAACAAGCTCATTTGACCAAGTCTTTCGCCGCCCCAACCAAGAGCGGCGCGACGCGCCCTTGCAAGAAGTAGTCGCGTTCACCAGCCAAACGGACACCCCCGAATTTGTGCGCGACATCGGCAAGCATCTGGACATCGCCAACGCCATTGATTTTCTGCTCCTCCTCAACTTCTCCGGCAACATGGATGGACGAACCACCAATTTTTATCTCTCACGTGGCGGACATCCCGGCGCCCGCTTCTTTTTCATCCCTTGGGATTACGACCACACTTTCAATGAACACCGCCCCTGGCTGTCCAATCACCTGTTTGACCGCCTGTGCGATGAATCGCCCGACTTCATGGAGCAGGTGCGCGCCCGCTGGCAGCAACTGCGCGCCGATGAGGTGAGCAACGAAGCCATAGACCAGCGCATCCAAACCATGGCCGCGCAAATCGCCGACATCATGCCGTGGGAAATCCTGCAGGAGCCGGATGCGCCCACCTTTGAAAAAAATGTCGAAGAACTCCGCAAGGCCACCCGCCGCAACGCCGAAACCCTCGACCACCGCCTCAACCAACCCAAAGAATAAAAGGGGAAAGTCCCCCGGGCAACGACGCGCGCAACGCCGCGCTCACGTAGGATTCAGCTCAAACGTCTCCACGGGACATTCCGGCAGCGAGCGGAAAAACAGCCGCCCATACCACTTGGTCAGCAACCGCGAATCCAGCACGACAACAATCCCTTCGTCCGTTTGCGAACGAATCAGCCGCCCGAATCCTTGGCGGAATTTCAAAATGGCCTCCGGCAAAGAATAATCGCGGAATGGATCCCCGCCCCGCTCCTTGATTCGCTGCAACCGCGCCGCCACCACCGGATGATCCGGCACCGCGAAAGGCAGGCGCGTAATAATCACACTGCTCAACGCCTCCCCCCGCACATCCACCCCCATCCAAAAACTATCCAGCCCGAAAAGCACGTATCCTTGATTCTGCCGGAAGGTTTCAAGCATCGCCCGCCGGGTCCAATCCCCGCCCTGAGCCAGCAACGTCAAACCCGCCTGCGCCAGCGGCTCCTGCAACGCCCGTGTTGTACGCTTCAGCAAGTCCGCGCTGGTGAACAAAGCAAACGTGCGCCCGTTGGTTCTCACCGCCCACTCCAAAACCCCCTTGGCCACCGCGGCGGCAAACGCCTCCTTGTCATTCGGATCCGGCGCATCCGTCGCCACATGCAACCGCATCTGACGCGCATAATCAAACGGCGAGCCCAGACACAGCAAATCGCAGGACTCGCCCGCCCCGATGCGCGCCTGAAAATAGTCCAGCCGCCCCCCAATCGCCAAAGTCGCGCTGGTCAAAATCACCGGCGGCTTATTTTCAAACAGCATCAGATTCAGCAGCGGAGCCACCTCAATCGGCGCGGAATGCATCACGGGCTGGCGACGACGCCCCTCGCGCTCCACCCAATACACATGATCCTCCAGCAACTGGCGCAAAAAGGCATCCAGCGTTTGAGTCAAAGCCATCCCCTGCCCGCGCAACCCGCGCAACTCGGCGCAAGTCTCCGGATCCTCCTCATCCAGCCCTTCAATCAAAGTAGAAAGCTGCCCGGTCATGGCAGATAGCAATTCCGGGAGCGCGGTCGTCACCGATGGCGGCGCGTCAACCACCCTTTGCATGTCCTGCGCACCCAAGCCAACCGCCCCCGGCAACTCCTGAAAAAGGTCCGCCGTCGCATTCCAAATTTGCGTCGCCGTCTGCATCGCCGACTCAGCCTTCAACACCTTCAACAGCCCCTTGCCGGGCTCCGGGACATACAACCGGCGCAACCAATGCTCAAACGCATATACGGAAAGCCGAATCCCCAGATGCTCGCTGGCCGTGTCCTCCACCGTATGCGCCTCATCCAGCACCAGCGCGCTGACATCCGGCAGAAAACTCGCACCAGACTGCCGCAGCGCCAAATCGGAAAACAACAAATGGTGATTCACCACCAGCAAATTAGCGTCATGCATCCGGGCGCGCGCCCGTTGCAAAAAACAGCCCTTGCGCTCCGGACATTGGCCCCCCAGACAGTTGCCATGCTCCGCGCAAACCGCATTCCAGGCATCCTGCGAAGGCTGGCGGCGCATCTCCTGCACACTGCCATCCTCCGTTGTGTCCGCCCAAACACGAATACGCTCCAAATCCGCCGCCACCCCGTCGCCAAATAATTCCTGCTGATGCGTTCGCGCGCGCCCCAGCCGCCGGCGGCACAAATAATTGGAACGCCCCTTGACCAGAACCGCGCGGACATCCAAATTCAGTTGCGCCTTCAACAGCGGCAGGTCTTTGCCAATAAGCTGCTCCTGCAACGAAATGGTTTGCGTGGAAACCATGACTCGGCACCCCGTCTGCTTGGCAAAAAGCAAAAGCGGCACCGCATAGGCCAAACTCTTGCCCACGCCCGTGCCAGCCTCAACAATCAAGTGCCGCCCGGTCTCCAGCGCCTCCGCCGTCGAAGTCGCCATCTGAACTTGTTGCGTGCGCGCCTCAAAAACAAAATCGCTGCCCGAAACAGACGCCAGCGCCCCTCCCGGTGAAAAAACCGCCCCCACAGCCTCACGCAACGAGACGTCCGGCATGGAAGATGGCTGGAGAGGCGCAATCATCACGTGCGTATTCCTGTCCGCGGCGTTGCCTCAACCCGCGTCACAAATGCCAAATATTAGGGAGCCGCTTCTTCTTCCACACTCGTCGGCCCGTCCGCCGCAGGCTCTTCCGCCGCCGCATCCTTGCTCGAACCCGCCAACGGACCATCCAATTTAATAATGGCGCGCTCTCTCAACTCAGCCAGATAATCCGAGGTAATCTTCTGTTGCGCCTGAGACTTCAAAACCGCCACGATATGGCTTTGAACCTCCTCAAACGGAACAACCTCGCTCTCCTGCTCCCCGGTCACCCGAATAATGTGGAAGCCGACTCGCGACCGCACAACCTCGCCGATGTCGCCCATATTCTGGCTATACACCGCGTCTTCAAACGGCTTGTCTTCCCGCCCGTGCGGAACCACCCCCAAATCGCCTCCGCGAACACGGCTGCCACAATCCGACACCTCGCGAGCCAGCGCCTCAAAATCCGCCCCCTCCACCAACGCCTTGCGAATGCCATCTATCTTCGCCCGCCGCTCCGCCTGAATCGCCTCATCCGCATCCGCCGGCACACTCACCAGAATATGGGAAACAATGCGCCCCTCGGGCTTGGTGAACTGCTCCAAATGGCCGTCATAATACTCACGCGCCGTTTCCTCGGTCACCGCCGCCTTCGCCGCGTCAATTTTATCTTGATTGACCTTGTTCTTGAAAATATCCAGACGCAAATTGTTCTCCAGCTCCTTCAAAGTGATATTCGCCTCCGCCAGCAGCATCACCAGCGACCGCCCCTCACCCAACGTCTGCTGCAGCTCCTCCTTGGCCACCTCAATATCCGCCTGCGAAATCAGAATATCCGAGCGCTCCATTTCGGCCTTCACCAGTTGACGCACCACCAGATTGTCCACCGCCTGCTGCAAAACCCGCAGTTGAAACGCTGCCAACTCCTCGGGCGAAAGGCCCGCAGGGGGCTGGGGCGCCAAACGAATCACCTCTTGCTGAACCTGTCCCGAGGTGATGCCCACCTGATCCACCCAAATAGCCACTTCCGACTCCTGAACGCCAGAAGGCTTCACAACTTTCGCCTCCCGCTTGCCACACCCCAGCAACCCGCAAGCCAGAATCCCAATCACCAACCACTGTGCCATTCGCGCCATAACGACCTTCCCTTTCAATAAAATTTACTCAACACAACAATTTTCAAGCATCCCCCCCAAAAAGCAAGCCCAAACGAAAATACCAAAGGAATAATGTTTCCCCGACATCGTCCACCAGAGTAGCTTTAGGTCTTGCATTGGGACTCCCCGCCCTTCTATAGTCGCCGCAATGAGGCCAACCGCAAAAACCGCAGGACCGGGCTTTTCTCTCACCCGGATTCGATTTGCGCCGAGTGTTCTGGCAATACTACTTTTCCTCCTCGTCTTCGCTCTCTACAGCCCCTCTCTCCGATATGAACTGGTGGCCATCGACGATATCCACTACATCCGCCACAATCAACTGGTGTTGTCAGGCCTTTCCTGGGCGAACATTCGCGCGGCTTTTACGGATTTTCACCTGCAAATGTACGCGCCGCTCCTGTGGATTTCGTACATGCTGGATACCAGCTGTCTAGGCGCGAGTCCCGAGCAGCCCTGGGGATTTCATTTCACGAACGTTTTGCTCCACAGTCTCAATTCCCTGATACTCTTTTTCTTGCTTTTGGCTTGGTGCAAAAAACCATGGCGCGCCTTTTTTTTCGCGGCCCTGTGGGCGCTGCATCCGTTGCGCGTTGAATCGGTGGCATGGGTCACGGAGCGAAAGGACGTGCTGTCCGGCCTGTTCTGCCTCCTGAGCCTCGCCTGCTATCTGCGGGCAAATCGAGAGGGCACGGTCCGAGCCTCTGGCCCCTTCTCTCTGTCGCTTCTCTTTTTCGTCTTGGGGCTGTTGGTAAAACCTTCACTGACGCCCATCCCGCTCGTGCTACTCCTCCTCGACTACTGGCCCTTGCGCCGATACGGGCGTAACGGCGCAAACCTAGCCCGCACGGTTCTGCGCCTGCTTGTGGAGAAAATTCCTTTCTTCATAGCTTCTTTGGCCGCATCCGTCGCGGCCATACGGGCCCATCAGGTCACCCACTCCCTCATTGAGGTCCCTTTGGCCAAACGGATTCTCGAAGTCCCGATCCACTATGGGTTCTATCTCTTCAAGATTATCCGTCCGCGAAATCTCTGTCCGCTTTATGCCCCGGTTGCCTTTTCGTGGTCCGACTTCTGGCTCGCCTGCGGGTTGCTTGTGCTGCCGTCTCTCTGGCTCTGGAGCCTGCGACGGCGGCATCCGCACGCATGGGTCGGCTGGTTATGGTTTCTGATTCTTCTTCTGCCCGTCAGTGGCCTGATCCGCTTTGGCGCCCAGGTGGTGGCCGACCGTTTCACCTATCTCCCCGCCATTGGTTTGTCCATTGCTGCCTTGTCCTTATTTCCCACCTCGACACCCTTCCTCCCGCGAAAATGGATCGCCCCCCTTCGCGCCCTGCTGGCAGGGGGGCTGTTGCTGGGGCTGTCCGTCCGAAGCGGACAAGCTCTCCCGGTCTGGAGAAACAGCCAACGGCTCATTTACCATCTCTCGTCCTTTGCTCCCAATCATCCTTTGGTCCTCATCGATCGTGCCGTCCAAACCATAGTGAAGGAAGGCGATTTCGAGGCCGCCCGATCCGCGTTGGAAAATGCGCTGGCTCTCAGCCCATACAACACGGACATCATCACCCGCATCGCCATATGCATCAACGAGTTGCAAACCCCTAACGACGCCATGGAGTTCCTGCGACCACTTCAGCCCCATTTTACCACCGGCGGTGAATGGGAACTGCAAATGGCCACCTACGCTTTTCTGGCAACCCGTTACGACATCGCTTTGGGCTACGTGGAAGATGCCCGAAAGCGCATGCCTCAAAATGACGTCGGACAAAACAATTTCCTGCTCTTGGGCATGGCTGCGGCCTTTGAACAAGGCGACCTCTCCCAAGCGCTGGCCTATGCCCGCCAAACCCCGCGCTATCGCCATCGAACCGAACTTCAATTGGAAGACCTGCTGCCCCTCCATTCCTTTCACTGGGGCATCTTCCTGCGCCGGGAATCTCTGGCCTTCTTTCAGCGCCTCATCCTGACTCATCCAACACGTGGCGATCTTCTCAACAACGTGGCCTGGCTCCTCGCCACCGCCGAATGGTCCCCCGCATCGCCACAGGAAGTCCTCGCAATCGCCAAACGCGCCCACGACCTTGCCCAAGCCCCTCATCCTGTCGTGCTCGACACCCTGGCCGCGGCGCAAGCTAACTGCGGCGATTATGATGCTGCCAGCCAAACGGCCCAACAAGCCCTTGCGCTCATACCCGACACCCCGCAACAAGCCGAGTTCCGCCAGCGGATTCAGGCCCGCATCGCCCTCTACCAGCATCAGCAACCCTATCGCGAAGAAGCCGCCCCCCGCCTTTTCTAGGCCGAAGGCTTATTCGTGCGAACGCCACCTTCCCATTCCCCGCTTGTCCGCGCCTCCGACGATATCGTATAGTGCCCGGCGGATGCATTTCTTCAGACCAACCTCGTTATCCTTTCGGATGGTTTTTCCTGGATTCCTGCTGTTTGTGCTGGTCTTTGCCCTGTTCGCTCCATCGCTCGGCTACGAACTGGTCCAAGCGGACGACACCGCCTATATCGTCAACAACGCCCTCGTGCGGAACGGCCTCACGCCGGAGGGCATTCGCGCCGCTTTTTCGCCCGCCAATGCCGCCGCGCCAATGTATATGCCGCTCCTGTGGATATCCTATATGGCCGACGTCTCTCTTTTCTGGGCCTCGCCATCCCATCCGTGGGGATTCCACTTCACCAACGTACTCCTGCACGCCGTCAACGCGCTCCTGCTGTACGGACTGCTGCTGGCCTTATGCAAAAGACCCTGGAGCGCGTTCTTTTGTGCCGCGCTATGGGCAATCCACCCGCTGCGCGTCGAATCCGTGGCTTGGGTCGCCGAACGCAAGGACGTGCTCTCCGGCTTCTTCTGCTTGCTGACCGTCGCGTTCTACGCCCAAGCCAACCGCCCTCCGGCCAGATGGCGTCCCGTACCGTATCTGGCTGCTCTCGGCGCGTTCTCCGCCGGCCTGCTGACCAAGCCGGCCCTGGTGCCCTTGCCGCTCGCGCTTCTCTGCCTGGACATCTGGCCGCTGGGGCGAATGAGCTCCGGTCCGCGCCTCCGCCGCGCGTTCCACCTCACTCTGGAGAAAACACCTTTCATCCTGGTGGCCGCCGCCGTGGCTGGAATGACCATCCTTGGACACCGGGATGTCGGCGCGCTCGACTCCGCGCCTCTATGGCGCCACGCCCTGCTGGTTCCAATCCACTATGGTTTCTACCTGTTCAAAATATTCTGGCCGGCGCAACTCGGCCCCCTCTATCCCCTCATCGCTTTTTCGTGGATGCGCTTCATTGCCGTCGGCGTTCTCTTAGCCGTTTTCTCTTTCTGGGCCTGGCGGATTCGTTCCTCCCGGCCGCAGGTCGGAATCGGCTGGCTGTGGTTCTTGTTGCTGTTCCTGCCCATCATTGGATTTTTCGGGCCGGTCGGTGTCCACAGCGTAGCCGACCGCTTCACCTATCTCCCGGCGCTGGGCTTGTCGCTTGCGTTATTGCTAACGGGCGCGCCCCGCGCGGCTTCCCCTCGCCAGCGGGCCGGACTCGCGCTTGTCGCCGCCGGCCTGTTGGTCGCCTTGGCCGCCCTCACCCTGACCTTGCTGCCCCATTGGGCCACCAGCGAGCAGCTGTTCGCCCGCGTGGCCGCGCTGACCCCCGACCATCCGGCGACCCGCAACGTCCAAATCTTACGCCAGCTCGCGCGCGACGGCGACTTCGCGACGGCCCAAGCCGAATTGGAACGCGCCTTCGCCGCCGCTCCCCAAGACGTCGAAATCCTATCCTCGCTGACGCTTTGCATCCACGCGCAACAAGGCCCCGACGCGGCGCTCGCCTTCCTCGAAAACCAACGGCCGACAGCAGAACTCCTCGTCGGTGAGTGGGCGCTTCAGATGGCACAGTATTCCTTTTTGGGCGCCAGATACGAAGAAACCATCGCCTACGCAGAACAGGCCCGGCGTCACCTGGCTCCAACGGATGTCGGCCAGAACAATCTCTCCCTTTTGGAAATGGCGGCCGCTTTCGAAAAAGGCGATGCCGCCGCCGTGCTCAACTACGCCCGGCAACTCCCGCCCTATCGAAACCGGGACCGAATCGAGCTGGCCGACCTGCTCCCGCTCCATTCCTACCATTGGCAACTGGGCTTGCGGCGCGACGCATGGGCTTATTTCCAGCGACTGATTGAGTCCTCTCCCGACCGAGGCGATCTGCTCAACAATATCGCTTGGTTGCTGGCCACCGCCGAATGGTCGCCGGTCGCCCCCCGGCAAACGCTGGAATGGGCAAAGCGCGCGCAGGCGCTGGCGCCCGGCCCTCATCCCGCCCTGCTCGACACTCTGGCGGCGGCGCAAGCCAACGCCGGCGATTTCGACGCGGCCGCGCAAACAATCCGCCAAGCGCTGGAGCTCGTGCCAGACATCCCAGCCACCGACACCTTCCGCCGCAACCTCCAAACACGCTTGAAACTCTACCAAAACAAAATCCCCTATCGCGAAGAGGCCGCTGATCGCCTATGGCAAAACCAGTGAAAAACAAGTTGCCAGCTCCCCCGCCCCACCCGCCTCCGCGCCGACTCCTCACGGGTTCCAGAATGCGCTGGGCCTTGCTGGGCCTCCTGCTGCTAACCGGCCATATCATCTTCTTCACCTGGCACACCGACCGCGCCGCGCAATCGTTCAACCGCTCCACCGTCCCTCCCGACACCATCACCGGCGTGCCGGAACCCCGGTTCTTTCTCGAAACGGACAGCTATGCCTGGCTGGCCCACACTCGCGACCTGATGAATTCCGACGCATGGCGTCTGCGCTGGACCCATATGGACAACGCCCCGTATGGCCGCGAAATGCACTGGTCCCACCTGTTGATTTGGACGATTCGAGGAATGGCCACCGCCATCATCGCGGCCACCGGCTGGCCCGTGGCGCGCGCCATTGAATTAGCCGGCGTTTGGGTCATGCCCCTCTTTCAATTTCTCTTTCTGACGCTTTCGTTTCTGGCTATCGCCCGCAAAATGGGCTGGCTCCCGGCGGCGGGACTCGCCTTCGCGTTCCTGACATTCGAATCCGTGTCCATCGCCTTTTTCCCGCTCAAGCCGGACCATCACGCCTTCCAGCTCTTTTTTACCGTCGCCGCCTTCGCCTGCCTGCAATTTGGCGGAATGGGCTGGGTCCGCGCACCAAGCGCTTCTGCCAACCCGCCGCCATGCCTTCTGGGTTTTCCCGAAACGCCCGGTCCGGCGGAAGCCCGGCGCTGGTTCATTGCTTCCGGCGTGTTCGGCGGCCTCGCCCTCTGGGTCGGCGCTACAGTCTGGCTAATCTCGCTGGCAATCATCGCGCTCGCCGTCCTGCCCGCCCTGCCGCTATTCCATCCGCCGACGAAAGAAGAAACTTACGTGCCGAGCTTATGGCGTTATTGGGCGGGGGCCGGATGCGCCGTCGGCCTTATCTGCTATTTGCTGGAATATGCGCCCGCCCACTTCGCGATGCGCCTCGAAGTCAACCACCCGCTTTACTGGCTCTCCTGGATTGGAGTGGCGATGGGTCTCGAACTTCTTGGAAACCTGAGCCGCCCCTTGGACATCGGGCGCAAGCAGATGCTTCGCCTCTTGCTGACGGCCCTCGTGGCTTCAGCGCTGCCGCTGGCGGTGCTGCTGGGCCCCGACGCCTGGCACCAGATGAACGACCCGTTCCTGAAGCGCCTGCACGCCCGCTACATCACAGAATTCCAACCTTCCGTTCTGATTCGCGAAGGCAACTGGGCATCTTTTTTTGCCACATTCCGCGCCTACGCTCTGGCCCTTCCCGGCATCGGCGTCCTGTTGCTGGCCCGTCGCGAAATCTCCCCGTCTCGGCGGCGATGCCTGGCCAGCGCCGGACTCTACGCCGCGCTATTTCTGGCGGCGGCGCTGGCTCAACAGCGCTGGGGCTTCAGCTTCGCGGCCGCGCTGGTGTGGTTGACCGTATTGACCCTGACCGCGCTGGCTACGGCGTCCGAATCCCCCCACCGTTCCCGCTGGCAATGGGCGGCAGCGGTGCTGACGCTTCTCATCGTGCTGGACGGCCTGCATGCCGACTTCTCCCGCCTGCGAATGGAAAACAACGCCGCCGAAAACCGGGCGCTGCCGGAAAGTTGGATATCCAACAACCTGCACAAACGCAATGCTCTCCGCTGGGGACTGGCCGCCGGCGCCAACCAATGGCGTTTTTGCGGCGCGGCCCCGGAAGTCCCGCCGCTGTATTACTTCGCCGGCATTCCCTCCGTTGCCTCCTACTATTGGGAAAACGCCGCCGGCTGGCAGGCGGAAGCCACCCTGCTGGGCGATGTGTCGCCCGGCGCCACCCAAGCGCTGGAAATCGCCCGAACGCGCGGGCTAACCCATATCGTGTCGTCCGTCCATTCTTCCTACCCCGAAATCTACTTCTACGTCGCCACCGGCATCCATGATCCCGTGTACGCGGCTCGCCACACCCTTGATGGGTGGCTGACCTACGAACCCTTCACAAACCGTCCCGCTTGGACAGTCCCGGACAAAAACCTGTCGGACATCGGCCGCGGCGAATACATCTTCCGCATCCCCGGCGGATATGCGAAGGAACGCCTCCGCTATCAGGTGTTTTCCGTCCACCTTCCTCCCAACGCTCCCCCGGAGGCTCCACAATGAAAGCAATGCGTCTGGTTCCATCCGTTTCCGCCTCCAAATGGATGATGGCCCTGCCCCTGCTTTTGTTGGGATTGTGGTTCGGCGGAATGGGCTGGGGAATAGATGCCGCGCTCCGGCGTTTCGAGCGCCACACCACCGCCACGCCCCCGCACGTCAACCCCAACGACTCCTGGCGGCAGGCGCGCTGCTTCATTGATCCCGATGCCTATCTCTGGCTCTCCTATACCCGCGATCTCCGCCAATCCGGCCACTGGCGCTTGCGCCACACTGCGGCCGACAACGCCCCCTACGGCCGTGAAATGCACTGGTGCCATCTGCCCATCTGGAGTTTGATGGCTCTTTCCGCCGGACTGGAAAAAACGGGCCTCTCGCCTCCCCTCGCTCTGGAAATCGCCGGACGCTTGCTGATGCCGCTGGCGGGATTCCTTCTCTTCTCGGCGCTCTACCTGTATTTGCGCCGCCGCATCGGAATCGGAGCGGCGGCCCTGTGCGCGCTGGCGCCCGCCGCGCTTCTGTTCTGGGATTTCCATCCCTTGCGTCCCGACCACCACGCTTTCCAAATCATGGCCGCGTTTTCGTGCGCCTTGTTCCTCCTGTTCAGCGGATTCGGCTGGACCGAAAAAGGAAAAGACCGCCCGCCCCTCCGCCTGTTCATCGCATCAGGCATCTGCGGCGGCTTCGGGCTCTGGTTCGGCGCCACGGTCTTCTATTTCACCCTTGCCGCCCTTACCATTTCCGCCGCCGGCGTCCTGCTGATTTCTCCGCAACCATCCCATCCGGCAAAAAGCCAAATGCACCCCGGAGTCTGGCGCATCTGGGCGTGGGCCGGCGCCGGGACCGCCCTTCTCCTCTATGCGCTGGAATACGCCCCCGGCCCCTTCCCGCCGCGCTTGGAGGTCAACCATCCGCTCTACGCCCTTTCCTGGCTGGGCATCGGCGAATGCCTGTTTCTTCTGGCCCGCTGGAAACACCAGGACCGGCGTCTCTCCGCGCCGCGCCTGCTCCACGCCGCGCTGGCCCTGCTGGCCGCCGCCGCACTTCCGGCGCTCGTCCTGTGGGGTCCCGAATCCAGCTACTTGCCGCGCACCACCCTGATGTGGCGTCTCCACGCCCGCCATATCCACGAATTTCTGACTGTTCGCGCATTTGCAATCCAAAATCAGGAAAGCGCCGTTGGGTTGCTATTGCGTTTCCTCGGCCCCGGACTGGCCTGTATCGTCGGCTGGGTAGGATTAAGCCCCAAGCTGCGGCTGCCTTTTGCCGCCCGCCTGACGCTGGCATTCGCTACCCCAATCTTCCTGTTGTTCACGGCGCTGCTGCTCTGGCAGATTCGCTGGCGGTCATTTGCCGCAATGGCCAGCCTGTTGCTGGTAGTCGCCGCTTTATGGGCGTTAAGAACGGAATCCGCGCCACTGGCCCGGCGTTCCGCGCAAGCGCTCGTCCTGATGCTGGGTCTTCAGTGGCTGGTGGGCATCGCTATCGGCCTCCATCCACTGTTTCTGATGGCCAAAGTATCCAAAATCGATCCTCAATATCTCAAGGCCCTTCAGTTGCGCAACTGGATGGTCAACCTGAAAGAAACCGCCGACTCCACCCCTGTCCGCCTGCTAGCCCCGGCCGAAATGGGACCGGCGGCCTATTATTTCGGCGCCGGCGATGCCATTGGCACCCTCTACTGGGAAAACCTCGACGGTCTGGCCGCCGCCGCGGAATGCTTTGCGGACCCGCTGCCGGGCGCCCGCGCGCGTGAAGTAATCGCGGAGCGCGGAATCACCCACGTCGCGATGAACGAAGGCGCCCAGGATGCCCTGATGTTCCACTATCTGCATACGGGCCGCGACGATCAGGCGGGTGCCGCTCAGACCGTCGGCGGCGCCCTCACCGGCATTGGCACATCAATCCCCGAGTGGTTGCGCTACGACGAACCATTGAACCAAACGGTCAATCCCCCGCTCTACACCTTTGTGCCGGCAATCGGCCAGTGGGCGCTCACCCGGCTCCCCACGCGCCTCTATGTGGTGGATGCCCCTCCGCCACCATCCGAAAGCCCCTAACGCTCCTCAAAGGCCCTTTCTCCGCCCCCCGTTTCCAGCCGGCGGATTCCGCGCGGCAAAACCGGGCCTGCTTCGCGCCCGGACCAATCCCGGCCGGGGACTTGCTTGGCAAGAGATTTCGCCTTCATGCCGGGATTCCACAGCGCATATTCACAATCCCCCCATTCCGTGCCCAGGTGCTCGCCTGTCCAAGCCGACGAAAGCACCAAATAGTACCGCCCCGCCGTCGCCCCCTTGGCCTCAAAGCCCAGAATATAGTCGAAAATATTGCCGCTCTGATCCATGAAGTTGAACTGCGAACAATTCGCTCCCCGCGTCCGAAACAGGCAGTCGTTGATGCGAACAACAGCCCCCGGCGTCGTCACATTCTGCCAGAGGCCTGTTTTCGCTGTCAGATTCAGCCAATACTGGTAGACGTTGCCGTCGCCCCACTGCACCGCAAACGTAATCCCGCCCATCTGCTCCAGCGGAATTGCGCTGAACACCGGATACTCCACGCGCGTCCCGTGAAAATAATGGCGCGCCCAGCCCTCCTGTGCCGTGCTGAAGGACGTCGTGCCATCCACGGCCTGCGTCGTTCCGTTGAAACCCAAAGAAAACAGCGACCACCGCGGGTTCAGCAAATCGTCGGTATGCGCCATCCAGGTTTCTGATTGCGGCGCCTTTGCGCAAACGTATTGCGCCTGATCGCCCGCCAGCATATCCACCCGGCAACCATCAGCCTGAACTGTCGGCAAATCGTCCCAATTGACGGCAAACGCTTCCGCGGCGGCGCCGACCCGCCGGATGGCCACGCCGGAAATCACCGCCGGCGAATCCAGCATGCCGTTCGTCTGCCCCCCGTTCGCGATGGCCTGAACGATGTCCATGCCGGCGCTCACACAACCAAAAACCGTTTGCCGTCCATCCCAAAAAATCGCGCCGTTGGTCAGCAGCAGCATGAACTCCGCCGCCCCGGTATGAGGCCCGTCCGTCACCATCGCGATTGTTCCGTTGGAGTGGCTCAAGCCGTTGAGCGCCTCGTCCAGAAGGCCGTATCCCGGACCAAAGTTGTACATTCCACCCACGGCGCGCAAGCCGCCCTGCAAGGCCAGCACGTTCGTCGAACCGGCCGCCGGAACGGAATACTGAATGCGGTAGAAAGCGCTGCCCGCAAACCACGGCTCGGTTTCCACCGCGCCGTTTTCCGGATTCATCCACGCCTGTGTCCCCTCCGCCAGACGGATGAAATTCGCCACCGTCCGAGGCGCGCGCATGTAGTCCAGCTCAACCGTGAATGCGCCGGCCGTCGTCGTGAAATCCGCGAAGATGCCGTCGGTCTGGGCCTGTGCAAGCGCGGGTGCCAAGAGCGTTGCGACAAACAGGAAAGAAACAAAGAAAATGAAGCGGTTCATAGCGTTTATATAACACCCCTCCGCCCCCTTCGCAACCTAACCATCCCCGGGGCAAGCCCGGGGGATTCCCGCCCGCATCCACCGGCCTTGTCCCGCTATGTATCCACCGGCCTTGCGCCGGTGTGCTTAAGGTTGCGCTTCGCTGCTACAGCCCTTGCCCCGCCCGCATCCACCGGGCTTGTCCCGGAGTGCATCCACCGGGCTTGCCCCGGTGTGCTTAAGGCTGCGCTTCGCCACTACAGCCCTTGCCCCGCCTCCCACTTCCGCATATACCCCTGAACCCTCCCCGCCGTGATGTCGCCATAGCTTCCCACGTAGGCCCCGTCCAGCCAAAGCCGCGTCAGCCCCGCCTGAATCAGATGCTCCGGGAAATCCCGCAGCATCCGCTCCTGGGCCGTCTGCATCAGGCGCGCCACCAGCTCCGTCGGCGCCACCGATGGATGCGTCCGCACCGCCAGATGGATATGGTCCGGCACGAAGGATACCTTCAGCAAGGCGAACTTCTCTTCATTCCCCAGTATCCGCCAGTCCTCGGCAATCACCGGCCCCGATTCATCACCGAACACACCATGCCGGTTCGCCACGGCCAGCACCACGTGAAACTGCAACATCGCCATGGCATGCACCGGATTCAACCGTGCTTCCTCGGCCGGCGTTGGTTCCCATTCCTTGACAAACACCGGGGGTCGCACACGCCGATCATATCCGTGATGCGCCGCTTGCTTGTCCAGATAGCCCGTCACGTCGGCTTTCGTATTGTGGCCGGAGGTGCAGGCGAAATAACCCCGTCCAAGCAGGTTCTCCGCCTCGGACAATCCGGAGCGCATGCGCAGCCATTTGCTCAGCCGCCCTTTCAGCTTGCTGGCACAGATGGAAACCGAATCGGTTGGCGCAAGAGAAACCAGCACCAACAGGTTCCGTTCATCGGCGCGGAGTTCGAGAATCCGGATGCCGGCGGGTGCGGCGAAAGCTTGCGCCTCGGTGAACGTCAGCGCCGCCAAGGCGGGCAGCGGGCGCTGGCGATGGGTATGCCAGCGCAGATAGACCTTGTAGGTGGTGGCGAGGTGGAGGGCGGAAGGAATGATGGGGGGCAGGAACATGCTTATAGAGTATCAACCTAAGCATCCCCGGGGCAAGCCCGGGGGATTCCCCCGCATCCACCGATCTTGCGCCG
>DBPO01000032.1:0-5611 GCA_002304915.1 Verrucomicrobia bacterium UBA1418 | reverse complement strand
TGCCCCGGTGTGCTTAAGGCTGCGAAGCCATAAAAAAAAGAGCGGCCTTTCGACCGCTCTTTGCATCATCCCTTGCGGGTGATTACTTGCTCATCTTGCGACGCAGCGCCAAGGCCAGCGCGCCAAGGCCCAACAGGCCCATCGTCGCGGGTTCCGGAATCGCTTGAATCGTGCCATTCATGGTCAGGTTGTTCAACAGACGCGCACCACCATTAGTAGCCGGAGTTGCGGTCGGGGTGGCCACCTGGCCGCCCGTGGAACGCAGGAACAGCGTGTTGGCACCCGAACCGATCGTGCCCACCGCAACCTCACCCGCCACAGAGCTGCCGGAACTATAGGCCACCGTCCAAGCGGTTCCCACGTCGGTACCGTACGACGTGCCGCCCGTATAGCCCAAGGACCACTGCAGGGTGCCAGGGCCCGTGTTGGAACCGTTCAGACCACCGACGCCAATAACCGAATTCGCGATCTCATAGCCGGAAGCCACGGTGACGGCCAAGCTGATGCCGTTGCCCTCCGTACCCCAGTTGTTGGACGCGAATTGGTTCACGAGCGTGCTGGCGGTGCCCAGATTCACGCGGGTCAGTTCGCCGAACGTGACTTTATCAATGTTGGCCGCAGTGGATTCCGTCGCAACGGTGGAATTACCACCCTCAAACGTCCACGTCGCCAGCAGTTCAGCTTGCGCCACGGAGGCGATTGCAACAACCACCAACGCGATTAACAGTTTCTTCATTTCTGTCTCCTTTAGTTTTTGGTTTTTAATTTAACTTATAACTCCATTGGAAAGAATTTCCTTTCCAATCATCGCCTATGTTTATAGCGCACACCGTCACCGCTTGTAAAGTTTTTTTTCACTAAAATTTCTCTTTTTACCGAACCGTTTTACCCATCGGGGGTGGTTTTTGTGCGGAGAACCTCAAACGCCAATTTCCGGGAGTCGAGAGCGAGGTCGGCATGGTGAATCAGCAGGTCGCCGAGCAGGGCCTGAAGCTCCAGAAACACTCGCCTGGGCAGTGCCGCCGGCAGGGGTGTTTGGGCGGACACGGCCTGCAGGGCGGCGATGGATGCCGGGGCAATCGGCCGCTCGTGGCCGTTTGCGCAGAGCGGGCAATGCAACGCTCCTTGGGCAGCCTCGAAAAAGGCGCTGGGTTCATCGGCCAGAGGGCGGCGGCATTTGGCGCAGGTGGTCCAGTCCGGCGCGAGGCCCAGTTCTTGGAGAAATAGGGCCTCCAGACGCAGGAGAAACGCCGGGCCGGGGCTGTGCGCGGCCACATGGTCCAGGGTGCTGGCGAGGAGTTGAAAAGCGGATGTTGGCGCCGGGCCGAGCGGCAAGGCGCGATTAAAAAGATGGGCGCTGTAGGAGGCCGCGGCGCAGGCGCGCCAATCGCGGCGCAAGCCATCGCGGGTACGCAGCGGGAGGGCTTCCTTCAGAATATGCACCTGCCGTTGTTCGCGGGCGTAGAAGAGAACTTCGCAGGTGTAGAACAAATCGAACTGCCCCAGCAGGGCGCTGCCCGGCCGCTGGCTGCCTTTGGCGAGCGTGACGATTTTGCCGTGCTGCCGGGTCAGCCAGACCACACTGCGCGAGGTGTTGCCAAAGGAATACATGCGCAGGACGATGGCGTCGTCCTTCAGAATCATGGCGCAATCACCTCCGCCCAGAGGGATTCGGTTTGGGCCAGCCATTTCTCTTCGCGTTGCAACATGCGCTGCTTGCGGGCGGGGGTGTCGTCGCGTCCGCCGGCGAGGTGATCCAGCCCGTGCGCGAGGTAAAGCGCCAGTTCGCGTGCAGGGCCGCCGCGACGGCGGCGGCCTTCGGCGGCGGCAAGCTCGGCATTGATGATGATTTCAGCGGCGGCGGCTTGCGCGCCGGGAACGGGCTGATAGCTTTGGGCAATCACATCCGTTTGGCGGCGCTGCCCGAAGGCGCGGGCCTTGTAATCGGGCATGGCGGCGGCGTCCGTCAGGACGATAATCAACTCGGCGAAGGGCGGAGCGTCAGGGGGCGGCCACGCCAGATTCAGCAGCTCCCGGGTCAGCCGGCGCAGGTTGGCCGCTTGAATGGTCAGGGCTTGTTGGCGGTTGATAAGGCGTAGTTTCACGGGGATAGGGATTCCTTCCATGCAGGATATTCGTAAGGGAAAAGACAAAGGACTTACGCACGGCATACAAATCAGCCATGGTGATGGGACAGCGGTCAAGCTGGCCGTCGAGAAGCTTGTCTTGAATGATGCGCGTGACCATTTCATCCACGCGGTTGGGCATGGCTTTTTCCAGCGAGCGGGAGGCGGCCTCGACGCTGTCGGCCAGCATCAGCACGGCCATTTCGCGGGTGCGGGGCTTGCGGCCGTCATAGCGGAAGCTGTGCTCCAGGCCGGCGTCCTCCATGCCGCCCGCCTCTTCGACGGCGCGACGCGCGACTTGATAAAAGTAGGAGGTCAGCGTCGTGCCGTGGTGGGCTTCAATGCCCTCGCTAACCACGCGGGGCAGTTTGTAGCGCTTGGCCAGCGTGAGGCCCTCCTTGACGTGCGATTGAATGACAAGCGCGCTCATGCTGGGCGCGAGCGTGTCGTGCGGATTCTCCCCGCCGCGCTGATTTTCAGTGAAGAATTCCGGCTTGGTCAGCTTGCCAATATCGTGGTAGTAGGCGCAGACCGCCACCAGCAGCCCGTTCGCGCCGATGCGCGTGGCGGCCGCCTGCCCGATGGCGCCGACCATCAGGCTGTGGTGATACGTCCCCGGCGCTTCCAACGCCAGACGTTGCAGGAGCGGATGGCTCATATCCGTCAGCTCGAACAGAGAGATGTTGCTGGTTTGGTTAAACATCCATTCCACCAGCGGCAACAGCAACAGAGCGGCAAGAGCGGCGAGAAGGCTGCTAATCAGGCCCATCCCCATCTGTGTTAAAAATATCTCCGGCAAATGCTGATGCAGGCTGGCGAGCGCCAGCGCCACCAGACCCTTCAGCACGCCCACCGCCAGACCGGCGCGCATCACTTGTGAGCGTTTGCGCGCGCCGCGCAGCAGCATCACCGCCAGCACGGCTCCGCCCAGCCCCAGCAAGAGCAATTCAAAGTTGCGGTCAAAAATTAACGCGGCGGTAAAACTGCTCCACAAACCCATCGCCAGCGCGGCGGACGCGCCCAGCAAAAGCGCGCTCAGCATCGCGGCCAATACCAGCGGAATCGCGAAGGCAACCAGCCACGGGGGAATCCAGTTGAGGCCCACGGAAAAATAGTGAAACAGCGTGTTGAGCGCCAGCGCCAGAAGCGCCAGCGTCACGAGCAACCATCGGCGGTGAACATCGGCGAAGATTCCCGGGCGGGTGCTCTGCAGCCAGCCCACGCAAATAATCAAGGTCAGCAGAATCAAGGCAGCATCCCCAGCCTGCTTCAGGCGTCGGTCATACGTGGTTTCCAACTCGGCCAACCGGCGGTGATGAGCGGTAATCATCTCGATGGTTTGCGCGGTAACGGTGGTGCGCTCTTCCATCAGCGTGGTTCCCTGACGCACGGTCATGCGGACAGGTTCCAGCCCGCGCCACGCGGCCTGACGACGTTCCTGGGTGGCGGACTCATCATAAGCCAGATTGGGCTTCAACAGCGCCTGCCCCAACGCGGCCAGAGTGTCATCCACCTGGGTAATCCCCATTTTCTTGAAGCGCCGGGAGGCTTCGCTCAGAAAAGCCTCCGCCGCCATCTCCACCGTAGGAATTTCCGCGGGCGCCACGGCGCGAAAAGTCAGCTCGTCAGAATCCGCCTGCGGCGTCGCCAATTCAATCGTCGGGCTGGCCGAAAGACCGAGCCAGCGCTCCGCCTGCTCCGACGACGCGACCATGCCGCGCATCCACACCTCGGCAAGGCAATCGTTCAGCGTGGCCAGCACATCCATTTCTCGCGCGGGCGGGAAAAGTTCAACCAGCGCCTCGCCAGCAATCACCACATCCAGCAAGTCGGCGGCAACGGACAGCTCCGCCGCCAAATCGCGAGGCAATTGCCGAACGCCTTCGTTGTCCACGGCTTCAGCAGGCGCCGACTGGCGCAGCTCGGCCGCCCGCGACGCCAGCTTTTCCAGCGTGCGAAAAGCCGCCTGCAGTTGCCCGGTGCGAATGGTGAACACCGGCGCGACCTGTTCGCCGATCTGACGACGTTGCAACTCGGTGGCCGCTATGTTCACGCACTCGAAATCCACCGCCGCCACCACGGTGGCCGTGGCGCGCTGGCCCTCGGCCAGTCCAGCATATCGTTGTGGCGTGCGATAATTAATCAGCGCCACCGCGACCAGCCAAACCAACAGCAAAATCAGCGTATGGCCGGTTCCCCACCAAAATCGCTTCCGGGGCGTCGCCGGTCCTGCCTTATCATGCCGGTGGTAATCCGGCTGCCATCTCCGTTTGCCACGCCAACGAGCCATCATCGCCCCGCGCTCCCTTCATACGGCCCACGGTCCGCATCGCGGTTGCGGTCCTTGTACGCATCAATAATCCGTTGCACCAGCGCATGGCGCACCACATCCGCCGAAGTCAGCCGCGCAATCCCCACCCCCCGGACCCGGCGCAGCAAATACTCCGCCTCCAACAGCCCCGGCATCTTGTTCTGCGGCAAATCCACCTGCGTTAAATCGCCGTTCACCACCGCCTTGGAACCGATGCCCAGCCGGGTCAGAAACATCAGCATTTGTTCGCGCGTGGTGTTTTGCGCTTCATCCAGAATGATAAACGCCCGATTCAGCGTCCGCCCGCGCATATAAGCCAGCGGCGCCACCTCAATCACGCCCTGCTCCACCAAATCCGCCACCTGTTCGCGCGGCATCATCTCGTAGAGGGCATCATACAGCGGCCGCAAATACGGCAGAATTTTCTGTTGCAAATCGCCCGGCAGAAAGCCCAAAGCCTCCCCCGCCTCCACCGCCGGACGGGTCAAAATGATGCGCGACACATCGTTTTTCAGCAGAGAGGAAACCGCCATCGCCATGGCCAGCCAGGTCTTGCCGGTGCCCGCAGGCCCCAGCCCGAACGTCAGCTCGCACGTACGAATAGTCTCCAGAAACGTCGCCTGCCCCAGCGTCCGCGGAAACACCGGCGCGCGCCCCGGAGCCACATCCACGCGCAAGCTCGCCAGCCGTTCCACCTCCGCCGGTCCCCGCCCCTCCACATACGCCTGCCGCAACACCCCCACCGTATGCCGATTCAGCGCCATCCCCGCATGACGTGCCTGCACCAGACCATTCACAAAATGCCGCGCGGCCTCAATCTGCGCGGAAGAGCCCTGAAGCTTCAGCCAACCGTCACGGGCAACCGCCTGCACCCCGAAATCCTGCTCCAACGCCGGCAAGTACTCCTCGCGTCGGCCCACGATTTCTTGCGCCTCGCGCGCGTTTTCAAAATGAATAATACGTTCCGCCATGATGTTTGCCACTCAGGGCATGGCAACAACCCACACCCAACCAACTGAAGGCAACCCTTTCATCATTTCGTTCCACTCTACCCCACCCCATCCCCGAAAAACAGCTAAAAAGCAGCCTTTCCTCCCCCTTCCCCGCCTCCAAAAAACACTCTAATGGTTAATTAACCATGGAATGTTGAGAGTTGAAATGCCTGATTTTAAAG
>DBPO01000003.1 GCA_002304915.1 Verrucomicrobia bacterium UBA1418 | reverse complement strand
CAACAAGAATCTTCTCACAATGTCCGCTTTCCGTTTGGCAACCGGGGCGAGTGAATCGGCGGTTTCCCGCTGGTTGAAAAAAGGGCTTCCGTGTTTAAGAATCCCCCGTGCTGGTGGGGGCCGGGCGCAAGTATTCTTCGATCCTTCCGATGCGCTTTCATGGGTTTCGGCGCACGGAAACAAGACCGCCCGGCACCGGGCGATTGCCATTGCCAACGCTACAGCCGGAACCGGCTCGGATGATTCGCCGAATGCCGCCACCGCTTCCAAACCGTCAACGCCGGATGCCGCCGATGATGAGGGTTTGTTGGCCGCGTTGGATAGGCTTCGGAAGCAGGAGATTGAAAGTCACCGCCTACTGCTCCAACTGAAGCGCAAAAGCGACCTCAACGCGGTTCTTGCCGTGAGTGAGCGCCATCTTGCCGAAGTCAAAGCCTTGGCCGTGCTGGAAAATGCGGCGGTTCAGTATGAAACACGGATGGGCGAGCTTGCCCCCCGAGCGGAGATGATAACGGCCTACGAGCGCATCATGGTGAGCGTCAAGAATGCCGTGCTTGGCATTCCGTCAAGCGTCATGCCCCTGATTATTCCTCACCTGAAAGACCAGAACAAGGCGCATGACATCATGGCGATACTGGATCGGGCAACGCGGGATTCTTTGCGTAGCGCCGTCCAACAAGGCCGGGCCGAACGCGCCGCCGGTCGGGGGATGCGTTGACAATTTTTGACAAATTGGCCGCCTAACTACGCCATTATGCGCCATTATCGAGGGTATGGGGAAAAATGGGCGCGACGCCGAAAACATCGAAAAATAAGGCAAAAAGCCCAATAAAAGCGGGGAAAATGAAATGGAGCGAGCGATGGGATTTGAACCCACGACAACCACCTTGGCAAGGTGGAGCTCTACCACTGAGCTACGCTCGCCCCTAACTAAAAACAAAAAGAGACTGTCCCCAACTTACCATTTTTCCCCGCCCACGCAACCCATTTTTTCAAAAATGCCCGAATTCACAGTTCCGCAGCCCCGACACCTTGCGACGAACACGCTGAACCCGCTTGTCGCCTCATTCATGATTCATTCTGATGCTTGTCAATATATTGTCAATCAGGTCAGGGCTGTACCCTTTGAAGGTCGCGTGGATGTCCAAGCTGTAGCGTTAGCCATGCCAACCCATTCACTCACTGAATAAGATAAACCAGTTTCTTCGCCTCGCCGTTGCGCTCGATGTCGAGCACCACGGCGCCCAGCCGCCCCTGCGCGAATTCACCGATGAAATACTCCGCCCGCCGCTGGCTGGTCATGCGCATGGAATTGGCACGGCGGACAATATCGCCCTGTTGCAGGCCGATTTGCGTGTAAAATTCGCGCTCGCCCACATCCATGTTCAGCCGGTATCCCGCAACCTTGCCTTCTTCATCACGGTCGGCCTCCATCGCCAGGAACAGCTTCGCCAGCCGCTCCGGATTGTCCATCATTTCCCGGTAATACTCCATCACCGCCTCGCGGTTAATCTCCCAGCGGGTCTCGCCAATCCGGTTGCCGAAGCGATTGCTTTCAAGCACCACGGGCTTTTCATCTTCAATGGCGACCGTTTGCGTCTGGTCGGCCCCCGCGCGACTGCCGGCGACAAATCGCACCGTTTCCTCATGTTCGCCATCGCTCAAAACGACATAATCGCTGGCCACGCGCACAACCCGCAAATTCTCCAGCCACTCCCCCTCCGTCAGCAAATACTGCTGCTTCGTTTGCCGGTCATCGAGAATGGCGCAACGGTACTCATCTTCAGGATGCTCCGGCGCCGAAAGCGCCAGAAAGACGCCCGCCAGCCGGTAACGGGCCGCCCAGCCGCCGCTGGGCGCTGTCGTTTCAATCGCCGCGCCGGAACGGAACCGCTGCCAAACCGCCGGCTCCACTTGCGGCCACCGGAAAAGGTGCGCAACCGCCGCCGGCTCCCGCGCGCCCGTTTCGCCGCCCGCGGGCGACGACCGGCGCAGGCTCAACGCCAGCCGCGCGGCCAGCAGCGCCGCCAATACGCCCAAGCCGAGCGTGGCAAGTCGCAGCCAACGCGTTTGTCCCAATAATGTTTGCAACCTTTTCTCCCAATGTTTCTCTGACAACCGGAACTCCGGGCGAATAAGCCGGATTCTGTCGCCCGCTCGCGCGGGCCCGGTCATTTGTCTAGGCGATCAACCCGGAATCGCCGCGCGTCGCCGCGCATCGGGACGGGCCGCCCCTGCGATTCCCTATTTGATCTTGCTCCGGGTGGGGTTTGCCTTGCGCGGAACCTCTCAATCCCGCACGGTGGTCTCTTACACCGCCGTTTCACCCTTGCCCGGCCCGCCGAAGCGAACCGGGCGGTTTGGTTTCTGTGGCACTTTCCTTTCCCTTCGTTTGCCAAAGGGATTCCGCATCGTCACCAACGCGGACGCCCTGCCCTGCGGAGTCCGGACTTTCCTCCCGCGCCGCCGCCGAAGCGACACGCGAGCGACCGGCGCCCGAAGCTCCGGCTGTCAAAGAACTACCCTATGTTTTCTCACACCCGCGTTCAAAGGGCAAGATACAGCATGCGGCCGCACTGGTTGCACAAGGTCAGCGTGTCGGCCTTGCGCGCATCCACAATCTGCGCGCGCGTCAGCTTCAGATGGCATCCCCCGCAGGTTTCGCCTTCCACCAGCGCAATCGCGGCATCGCGCCGCTTCGCCATAATCCGCTCATAGCGCGACAGCCAAACCGCGTCAATCTCCGCGGCCAAAGCGGTGCGCTCCGCCTCTTTGCGCTCCAATTCGCCGCCCAGCCCGCCGGCGCGCTCTTCCAGCGCCTTCAGCTCCTCCGCCACCCGCGCCTGTTCCTTCGTCAGCGCGTCGCGGCGCGTCGCCCGTTCAGCCTCCGCCGCTTCAACACCCTCCATGGCGTCGAGCACGTCATCTTCCTGCTTGCGGATGCGGCTTTGCGTGACGGCAATTTCCTTTTCCAGCGCCTTGTAGCCATCGTTGCTCTTGATTTGCAACTGCTGGTCGCGCAGCTTCAGAATATGCTTGCGCCCCTCTTCAATTTCCCCCTCCAGCCGTTTGATGAACGTCTGCGTCTCCAGCACCTTGCGCTCGGCCTGGGCCAGCCCCTCCTGATGCGCGCTCAGCCGCGATTCAATCTGTTGCCGGCGCAAGGGAATATCATCCTGTTCCTTGCGGAACCGACGAATCTCCTGATCACAAGTCTGCAAAACCAACAATTGCTCAATCGCCTTAGCCACTCGCCTGCCTCACCTTTCTATGCGGTCGTTAAAAGAACTAACCCTCCTTATATACGCCCGCCGCCCACCACTGGCAAGTGTTTTACCTTCGCATTTTCGCCATTGACTCCCCCGCCCCGCCTCCCTATAGTGCGTCCTCTTGTTAATTTGATTGCACCCTTTTTGTATCTGGAGGAATCCCATGAACGCGTATTATTTGGAAAAAGCCAAGGAACGAATGCCCAACATTCCGTTGCTCGTCAACGTGGTTTCCAAGCGCGTCCGCCAACTGAACGCCGGCCAGCGCCCGCTGATTAAGCCGGACACGCTGGATATGGACCACCTCGACCTGGCGCTCAAGGAAATTGCCGAAGGCAAGCTCTCCGCCGAACTGGGCGCGCTGCCGACTCCCCAGGCGGAAGTGGGCCGCTCGCTCCTCGCCCTTTAAGCGCCCCCGGCGCCCCACCGCCCCATGACTTCGCGGCAAGATGCCGGCAAGGGCGCTCTCGCCACCAATCGAAAAGCCCGCCACGAATACCACATCCTCGACTCGTGGGAAGTCGGCCTCTCCCTCACCGGCGGCGAAGTCAAAAGCTGCCGCGCCGGCCACGCCAGCCTCGCCGAAGCCTACGCCGCCTTCGAAAACGGCGAACTCTTCATCTACAGCATGCGCATCCAGCCCTACGCCGCCGCCGCCTCCAGCTTCAACACCCACGAGCCTGACCGCCCCAAAAAAGTCCTCATGCACCGCCGCGAACTCGACCGCCTCGCCGGCCTCCTGCAACAAAAAGGCCACAGCCTCATTCCCCTCAAGCTCTATCTCGCCCGCGGCAAAATCAAAATGGAACTCGGCCTCGGCAAAGGCAAACAACTATTCGACAAACGCGAAGCCCTCCGCAAAAAAATTCACGACCGCGAAACCGCCCGCGCCCTCCGCCAATAACCTCCCCTGAACCCCCAAAACCCTGACCTCTGCTCTCTGACCTCTCTCCCGGCTGTTCTGTAGCTGCGCTCGCCGAGCGCAGACGCTGTTCCGGTTCTCACAAGGGACCGGCGGCGGCCCGCCGCCGAAAGGCTGTTCGGTTCCCCCTGACCTCTGACCTCTGCTTTCTGACCTCTTGCCTGAACCCCGAACCCTGAACCCTGACCTCCTTCCTCCGCAAACCTACGGCTTGCCTTTTCTGCATCCGACTGCTCTAATAAGAACTTCCAAAAATAACTGGAATGGAGAACCGCATGAAAAAAACGCTTTTGATTAGCTTGCTCTTCGCCCTCGCGCTAACCGCCACGCCCGCCGTGACACATGCGCAAAGCGATGCCATTTTGCTCGTCACCCCCGCGCGTTATTCCGTAATGCAAGTAGCCTTCGACGTCGCCCGCCGCTACCCCACGGTCCTCGTCAGCTATCAGGGCAATCCTCAAGAACCCACGCTCCACGTCTGGAACGGCTACGAATGGATGCCCCTGAGCAACGACGATTATCTCAGCGGCGCATTCCTGCAAACCAACCCCGGCCGCGCGATTTTCCTGGGCGATAACGCCCTACTGCCGGCGTCCCTGCAAAACATTCAGTCGTGGTGCTCGCAGAGCATCCAGTTGGGCGGATTGGAAACACACGACCTCGTCAACGGAATCGGCACCTATCTGCCCTTCACCCCCGCCGACTGGCGCTGGTTTGCCGGTCGCTACAACCTGACCCTCAGCAACCTGCAAGCCGCCGAAGCCGAAGCCGCCCGCGAACAAAGCTGGTACAAGGAATCCGGCCCCGTCAAGGATGCGCCCCCTTCGTTCTTCAGATACTTCACGCGCTCCCGCAAGGGGCGGGCGGTGGACACCACCCCGGCGATTGAGCCGGTTCAGGTCCCCTCCAGCGAACCCGACGTTTCCTCAGCCCCGTAAAACAAACCGGCCGTGATAATGACCGCGCGGAAACCATTCCTGCGGCGCGCCCTAAGCCTCGTGGTAGTCTGCTGTGGCGCATGGTTGCTCACCGCCGGCTGCAAAACCATCCGCGAAGAAACGCAACCCCTGCGCGAAACCACCCTGACCGTTGCCCGCTCCGGCGACGAAGTCACCCTGTCGTGGATAGGCGTTCGCGGCATGTATTATTCCGTGATGTACACGGACGCACGCGGCGCCAAAGCACGCTGGACCCTCTTGCCCGACGCCATCAACATCCGCGCCATCGCCTCCGGCGAACCCATCATCGTCAAAGACCGCGTCCCCGCCCACCTCCAACGCTACTACCGCCTCCAACAAGACCAACAACCCCTCGCACGACAATAAGCCCCCACGGGCTGTTCGTTCCGGTTTCAGGTTGCAGGGAAAAACCATCCCTCCCTCTCGGTGTCTTCCCCTCCCGCCCCTTCCAGCCCCATCCACCGGCCTTGCGCCGGTGTGCTTAAGGCTGCGCTTCGCCCCTCGCCCCCCGCTTGCGTACCTTTTGCGCCCCTCGCGCCCTTTGCGTTAAATGGCTGTTGGCTGTTCGGTTTTTCCTGACCTCTGACCTCTGCATTCTGACCTCTTTCCATCGGACCTTGCTCCGCCCCCGCCTC
>DBPO01000078.1:20860-20993 GCA_002304915.1 Verrucomicrobia bacterium UBA1418 | reverse complement strand
TATTGCCGGGGGCGAAGGCGTCGAACCACGGGTCTTCGAGCACGCCGGCTTCGTAGGAAATGTGGAGCAGGTTGCGATCCATGGAGTAGGGTTTGCTGGCGGAGGCTTGCACGTTGATGTTGTGGCGGGCGCA
>DBPO01000078.1:0-20809 GCA_002304915.1 Verrucomicrobia bacterium UBA1418 | reverse complement strand
ACCTGGTCGTTGCCTTTGCCGGTGGCGCCGTGGGCGATGGCGGTCGCGCCTTCCGCGGCGGCGATTTCCACCATGCGCTTGGCGATGAGCGGGCGCGCGATGGATGTGCCGAGGAAGTATTGGCCTTCATAGATGGCGCTGGCGCGCATCATGGGGAAAATGAAATCGCGCGCGAATTCTTCCTGCAGGTCGTCTATGTAGATTTTACTGGCGCCGGTGGCGAGGGCTTTTTTCTTGAGGCCCTTGAGTTCTTCGCCCTGGCCGACATCGGCGGCGAAAGCGATGATTTCGGCCTGATAGTTTTCCTTGAGCCATTGCAAGATGACGGATGTGTCGAGTCCACCGGAGTATGCCAATACAATTTTCATTCCCTGATTCCTTTCGCGCCGGGCTGGCGTTTCATGGGTGGGGATGATAGGGCATTGCGGATGAAAATCAAGCCGAAGCGCCGGGGGGGGCGCATTGGCGGGAGCATATTGGAAAGCGCGCGCGCACATTTTTTTTGAAAAAATCGGTTGACAAGCGGATGGATATCCGTAAGATGCCTGCCACATTCGAGATTGCCGGTAAGCGATTTTGAATGGAAATTCAGCGTCTGACACAAGTTAGTGCTTTCCTAGCCTCTACGGGAAACCTAAGGATGGGATTGCTCTGTCTTGTGCCCGTTTGCGTATTTACGCGGCGGGATTTTGAAGCGCGAGCGGGCCTACGTAGCTCAGTTGGCAGAGCACGTCCTTGGTAAGGACGAGGTCAGCGGTTCGATCCCGCTCGTAGGCTCCAGTTTCGGGCGCGAAGAGAAACAAGGAATGTTGAAGGAACCGAACGCCGGCGACGGCGTGGAGATTTAAAAAAGAAAGAAAGGGAGACCTACCCATGGCAAAAGATAAATTCGAACGCACCAAGCCTCACGTGAACGTCGGCACCATTGGCCACGTTGACCACGGCAAAACCACGCTGACCGCAGCGATCACCTACATTCAAAGCTTGAAGAAGCTGGCGAACTACATCAGCTATGATCAAGTGGCGAAGGCTTCCGAATCGCAAGGCCGTCGTGACAAGACCAAAATCTTGACGATTGCGACCAGCCACGTCGAATACGAAAGCGAAAACCGGCACTATGCTCACGTGGACTGCCCCGGACACGCGGACTATGTGAAGAACATGATTACCGGCGCGGCGCAGATGGATGGCGCGATCCTCGTGGTCAGCGCGTCCGACGGCCCGATGCCGCAGACCCGCGAACACATCCTGCTGGCCCGCCAGGTGGGTGTGCCTTCGATTGTGGTGTTCCTGAACAAGGTGGACACCGTGGACGATCCGGAACTGCTCGAACTGGTCGAGATGGAAATTCGCGACCTGCTCAGCAAGTATGATTTCCCCGGCGACTCGACGCCGATTATCCGCGGCAGCGCCATGAAGGCTCTGCAGACGGAAGACCCGGCCAGCGAAGATGCCAAGTGCATTCAGGATTTGATGGATGCGCTGGATACTTTCGTTGCGGAACCGGCGCGTCCGCTGGACCAGCCGTTCCTGATGCCGATCGAAGACGTGTTCTCCATCGAAGGCCGTGGCACCGTGGTGACCGGTCGTGTGGAACGCGGTATGATCAAGGTTGGCGAAGAAGTCGAAATTGTCGGTCTGCGCGACACCAAGAAGACGACCGTTACCGGCGTTGAAATGTTTCGCAAGCTGCTGGACCAGGGCCAGGCCGGTGATAACATCGGTGCGCTGCTGCGCGGCACGAAGAAGGAAGAAGTGGAGCGTGGTCAGGTGCTGGCCAAACCCGGCACGATTACCCCGCACAAGAAGTTCAAGGCGAGCGTGTACGTGCTGAGCAAGGATGAAGGCGGCCGTCATACGCCGTTCTTCAAGGGCTATCGCCCGCAGTTCTACTTCCGCACCACGGACGTGACCGGCGACGTGACCCTCCCCGAAGGCGTCGAAATGGTGATGCCGGGTGACAACATTGACATGGCCGTTGAGCTGTTGACGCCGATTGCCATGGAGAAGAACATGCGCTTCGCCATCCGCGAAGGCGGCCGCACGGTCGGCGCCGGCGTGGTGTCGGAAATCGTGCAATAAGACGAAGGCCGGTGGTGACGGCGGGCAGCGGCAACGCGCCCGCCCGCAACCCCAGCCACGGGAGTTGTTAACATGCCCAGGGAACGCATTACGTTGGCGTGCACCGAGTGCAAGCGCCGCAATTACATCAACAGCCGCAACAAAAAAGTCAAGACGGAGCGGCTGGAGTTGAAGAAATATTGTCCCGCGGAACGGAAGCATACCCTGCACCGGGAGACCAAGTAGGCGAGAGCGTCCGGCAACCCGTAGGCCAGTAGCTCAATTGGCAGAGCACCGGTCTCCAAAACCGGTTGTTGGGGGTTCAAGTCCCTCCTGGCCTGCCACTCTCACCCGCAGGGTTAACCGCGCGACCAACCGAATCGAAAAGGTATAAAGGTATATGAGCAAGTCGAGTTTTAGCTTCAGCGCCATGCGCACATTTTTCGGCGAGGTCAGCACCGAGCTGAAGAAATGCGCGTGGCCCACGCGGCCGGAGCTTTTCGATTCCACCGTGGTCGTGATTATTTCCGTCTTTCTGTTGGGCGGTTTCGTGGCGATATGTGATCTGATCCTTCGGGAACTGATTAAACTGGTGCTCTAGGATGGGGACGGACGACGCCATGGAAAAACGCTGGTACGTGCTGCATGTTCTTGCCGGGCAAGAAGGCAAGGTGCGCGAAAACCTTTTGAAACGTGTCCAAATTGAAGAAATGCAGGACTACGTTGGCGAAGTTCTCGTGCCGACGGAAAAGGTGTCGGAAGTCAAACAGGGCAAGCGGATCACCCAGACGCGGAAGCTGTTTCCGGGCTATGTGCTGATTCAGATGGCTCTGGAAGCTGAGCAAGGGCTCATGGAAAAGCCGTGGAGCTTCATCAAGGCCACCACGGGCGTGCTGGGCTTTATCGGCGGCAAGAATCCCGTGCCGTTGAGCCCGGACGAAGTGCAAAAGATTCTGCAACAAATCGAAGAAAAACAAGATCGTGTCAAACCCAAGGTGGTTTTCGAGCCGGGCGAGATGGTTCGGATCACGGATGGCCCCTTCTTGAGTTTCAATGGTTTGGTGGAAGAAGTGGACCCCGAGCGCGGCAGGCTGAAGGTATCGGTTTCGATCTTTGGGCGTACGGCGCCGGTGGAATTGGAGTATTGGCAGGTGGAACGGGGCGAATAGGCCCGGAAGGTTTTTATGGCGAAGAAAATTACAGGCATTATTAAGCTGCAAATCCCCGCCGGACAGGCGAATCCAGCGCCGCCGGTTGGTCCCGCGCTGGGGCAGCAGGGCGTGAACATCATGGCGTTTTGCAAGGAATTCAACGCGGCAACCCAAAAGGAAGCCGGGATGATTATTCCGGTGGTGATCACGGTCTATCAGGACAAGAGCTTTACGTTCATCACCAAGAGTCCGCCGGCGGCCTCGCTTCTCAAGAAGGCCGTGGGCATCGCCAAGGGCTCGGGCATTCCCAACCGCGACAAGGTGGGCAAAGTGACCCAAAAGCAGTTGGCGGAAATTGCCAAGCTGAAGATGAAGGATTTGAACGCGAACGATGAAGATCATGCGATTCGCATGGTGACAGGCACGGCCCGCAGCATGGGCATCGAAGTGGAGTAGGGCGTCATGGCATTTCACGGCAAAAAATATAAGAAGGTGGCGGCCCAAGTGGACCGCGAAGCCCTCTACACCATCGAAGGCGCGCTGCGATTCCTCAAAGAGAATCCGACGACCAAATTTGATGCCACAGCCGAGATTGCTTTTCGGCTGGGCGTGGACCCCACCAAGAGCGATCAGGCCGTGCGCGGCACCGTGACGCTCCCCCATGGCACCGGCAAAGAGGTGCGGGTGCTGGTGTTCGCCAGCGGCCCCGCCGCTGATGCGGCGCGCGAAGCCGGGGCGGAAATCGTGGGTTTTGAGGATGTCATTGCGCAGGTCACCGGCGGCTTCACCGGTTTTGACGTGGCCATCGCCACGCCGGACGCTATGAAGGAAGTCCGCAAGCTGGGCAAGGTTCTCGGCCCGCGGGGACTGATGCCGAACCCGAAGACCGGCACCGTCAGCGACGACACGGCGGCCGCCGTCAAGGCGTGCAAGGCCGGCCGCGTGGAGTTCCGCATGGACCGCCACGGCAACGTCATGGTGCCTTTCGGCAAGATGTCTTTTGAACTGGAAGCGTTGCAGGCCAATTGCAAGGCGGTGATTGACGCGCTCAACGCGGCTCGTCCGCCAGCGGCCAAGGGTATTTTCATCAAGCGCGCCACGGTGACGTCCACCATGGGCCCCGGCCTCCGGCTGGACCCGCGCGAAACGGCATAGACGCGGCATCTTTTTGGAGAATCGAACATGAGAGCGGAAAAACAAGCGATTGTCAGGGAAATCAAGGAGCAGTTGGCGGACGCCACGTTTGCCATTCTGACCGATTTCACCGGCATGGACACAACGAAAACAATGAATCTGCGGCGGGCTCTGCGCGAGCATGGCGCCCGGTTCCAAGTGGTGCCCAACCGGTTGTTCCGTGTGGTGGCCCATGAGTTGGGCTATGAGGGCCTGGATGCGGCCCTGAAAGGTCCGACGGCGCTTGTTTTCGGCGCGGGCGATATTGCCGCCACCGCCAAGGCCTTGCGCGAATTCATGCGGGCCAACGACAAGATTCCCGTGGTGAAGCTGGGCCACATGGATGGCACGGTTATCTCCGCCGAACAGGTGGACGTGCTGGCCACCCTGCCGAGCAAGAAGGTCATGCAGGGCATGTTGGTGGGCACCCTCGCGGCCCCGATGTCGAATTTGGTTGGCGTGATGAGCCAAAAGTTGGCGAGCCTGGTCTATGTGTTGAAGGCCGCCGCTGACAAAAAGAACGCCGCCTAAACTCAAGGTCGGCACAAAAACAACCATCACGATTTAAAAAGAAAAAGCAGGAGATCAAACCCATGAGCGAAGAAGTAAAACTCGAAGGTAAAATGGCGGAATTCGTTGACTGGATCGAGACGATTTCAGTGTTGGAACTGTCTCAGTTGGTCAAGGCGCTGGAAGATCGTTTGGGCGTGAGCGCGGCGGCCCCCGTGGCGGTGGCGGCGGCTCCGGCCGGCGGCGGCGCTGCGGCAGCGGCTGAAGAGAAGACCGAATTCACGGTGGAATTGACGTCGGCGGGCGCCCAGAAGATCGCCGTCATCAAGGAAGTGCGCGCGATTACGGGTCTGGGGCTGAAGGAAGCCAAGGATCTGGTTGAAGGCGCACCCAAGCCGGTGAAGGAAAACGTTGCCAAGGATGAGGCTGAAAAGATTCAGAAGCAGCTCGAAGCTGCTGGCGCCAAAGTCACCATCAAGTAGCCCTTCCCAAGTTGTGTGAAGGCCGCCCCGAGGCACAAGATGTGCCCTCGGGGTGTGCCTGTCTTTTGGATGTTGTGGTTTTCACCCCCAACGAGTAGGTGGCAAGGATGATTGACAGGATAAATTTTGGCAAGTTGACGGACGTTATCGAGTTGCCGGATCTCATTGAGATTCAGACTCGCTCGTACCATGAGTTTTTGCAGATGGATGTGGCGCCCAACCGGCGCAAACATGTTGGTCTGCAAGCCGTATTCAAGGAAATGTTCCCCATTCATGGCTTTGACGGGAACTATATCCTGGATTTCGTGAAGTATGAAATCACGCCTCCCAAGCAACCCGCGCTGGAGAGCTTGAAGGAAGGCGAATCGTATGCGGCTGCGTTGCATGTGACTTTCCGTCTGAAGACCAAGGATGAAGTCTGCGAAGAAACGGTGTTCATGGGCGAAATCCCGCTGATTACCGAGCAGGGCACTTTTGTCATCAATGGCGCCGAACGCGTGATTGTCAGCCAGTTGCACCGCTCGCCCGGCATTTGCTTTGAGCAGTCGGTGCATGCCAACGGCATGTTGCTGCATTCGTTCCGCATCATCCCCGACCGGGGCTCCTGGGTCGAAGTGCAGTTTGACACCTCGGACTTGCTGAATATCTATCTGGATCGCAAAAAGCGCCGCCGCAAATTCCTGGCGGTGACATTCCTGCGCGCCTTGGGCTATGGCACGGATGAGGAACTGTTGGGGCTGTTCTACACCTTTGAAAAGCTCAACGTGGCCAAAGCCAAGCCGGAGCAGTTCGAAAGCCGCGTGGTCAAAGATGACGTGGTGGATGCGGACAGCCAAAGTGTATTGGTCAAGAAATTTGAGCCGATTACCTCGGACTTGTTGAAACAGTTGCAGGCCGCCGGTATTGCCACGATTGACGTGGTGAATGTGAGCTGGGATGACGGGCTGGTTCTGAAGAGCGTCCGCAAGGAAGGTGGCATTGCCAGCACCGACGACGCGCTGAAGGAAATCTATAACAAGTTGCGTCCGGGCGATCCCCCGACGACCTCGAATGCGCGTCAGCTTCTCAAGCGCTTGTTCTTTGATCCGCGCCGCTACGATCTGGGCCGGGTGGGGCGCTATAAGATTCAGCAAAAGCTGGGCCTTGACCCCAAGAACGAAAGCCGCATCCTCGAAAAGGAAGATTTTGTCGCGGCTGTCAAGTATCTCATCGGTCTGCGCCGTGGCGAAGGCACGATTGATGATATTGACCATCTCGGCAGCCGCCGCATTCGCACGGTGGGCGAATTGGTGGAGAATCAGTGCCGGGTCGGATTGGCGCGCACGGAACGTCTGGCGCGCGACCGCATGATGCTTCTGGACCCGCAGGCGGAGAAATTGACTCCCCAGAAACTCATCAATCCGAAGGCTTTGGCCGCCGTGATTCGTGATTTCTTCGGGCGCAGTCAGCTCTCGCAGTTCATGGATCAGACGAATCCATTGGCCGAATTGACCCACAAGCGGCGCCTGAGCGCCCTTGGGCCGGGCGGTTTGAGCCGTGAGCGCGCGGGCTTTGAAGTCCGTGACGTGCACTCCTCGCACTATGGCCGCATTTGCCCCATTGAGACGCCGGAAGGGCCGAACATCGGTTTGATTTCGTCGCTTTCGATGTTTGCGCGCGTGAATGAATTCGGGTTCATTGAAACACCGTATCGGCGCGTGGTGGATGGCAAGGTGACCAATACCGTGGATTACCTGACGGCCGATCAGGAAGAAAATTTTGTGATTGCGCAGGCGAACGCCCCGCTCAATCCGGATGGCTCCTTCCAGCGCGAAACCGTGGCGGGCACCTACCGCGGCGAGTTCCTCGAAGTGGAAACGAGCCGTTGCAATTACATGGATGTGTCGCCCAAGCAGGTGGTATCCGTGGCGGCGGGCTTAATCCCGTTCCTGGAGCATGACGACGCCAACCGCGCCCTGATGGGTGCGAACATGCAACGTCAGGCGGTTCCGCTGTTGCAGCCGGAGTCGCCGTATGTCGCGACGGGCATCGAAGGCCGTGTGGCGCGTGACAGCCGCGTGATGGTGATTGCCACCGATAACGGCAAGGTTGCTTATGTGGCGGCCAATCGCATCGTGGTTTCACGCGATGGCTCCATGCCGACCAAAAAGACGCCTGCCAGCGAGTATCAAACCTACGAGTTGCGCAAGTTCACCCGCTCCAATGCGGGCACCTGCATCAATCAGCGTCCCATCGTCAAGAAGGGGCAGCGCGTCAAGAAGGGGGATGTGCTGGCGGACGGCCCGCTGACGGCAGGCGGCGAGCTGGCGCTCGGCCGCAACGTGCTGGTGGCTTTCATGCCGTGGTGCGGATATAACTTCGAAGACGCCATCCTGATCAATGAGCGGCTGGTGGCCGAAGATGTGTTCACCTCGGCGCATATCGAAGCCTTTGAATGCGGCGCGCGCGAAACCAAGCTGGGTCCGGAAGAAATTACCCGCGACATCCCCAACGTGGGTGAAGAGGCCCTGAAAAACCTCGGTTTGGACGGGGTGGTTCGCGTGGGCGCGGAAGTCAAGCCGGGTGACATTCTCGTGGGCAAAATCACGCCCAAGAGCGAAACCGAGCTGGCGCCGGAAGAAAAACTGTTGCGCGCCATCTTCGGCGAAAAAGCCGCCGAAGTGCGGGACACCTCGCTGAAAGTGCCCAGCGGCACCTACGGAATCGTGATGGATGTGAAGACCACGTCGCGCGATTTGCCCCAGCGCACCAAGGTGAGCGCCAATGAGCGCAAGAAACAGCAAAAGCAAATTCACGAAGACTTCGAGAAGCGGAATGCGGAGCTGACCGAAAATCTGACGGATGCGTTGTCGAACATTCTGCTCGGCGAAAAGATTCCGTTGGATGTGCTGAATGGCGAGAGCGGCGAAATTATCATCCCTGCCAACCGCAAGATCACCAAGACCCTGCTGCGCAAGCTGGCGGCGGCCTATGATGTGATTGCGATTGATCCCAGCCCCATTCAGCAGAAGATCAGCTCCATTATCAGCGAATACAGCGCGAAGTTCGTCCAGTTGAAGGACGACCGCGAAAATATGGAGTTGCGTCTGGAAAGCGGCGAGGATACCGAGCCGGGCATCATCAAGCAGGTGAAGGTCTTTATCGCCAGTAAAAAGAAATTGAGCGTGGGCGATAAGATGTCGGGCCGCCACGGCAATAAGGGCGTGGTGGCGCGCATTTTGCCGGAAGAGGACATGCCCTTTATGCCGGACGGAACGCCGGTGGATATCGTCTTGAATCCGCTGGGTGTGCCTTCCCGAATGAATGTGGGCCAGGTGCTCGAAACCCACTTGGGCATCGCCTGCAAGATGCTCGGCCTGCATGCGGCGTCGCCTGTTTTTGACGGGTGCCCGGAAGAAAAAATCTGGGAGATGATGAAGCAGGCCGGCCTGCCGGAAGACGGCAAGACGGTGCTCTATGATGGCCGCACGGGCGAACCATTCGATCAGCGCGTCGTGGTGGGCGTGATTTACATGCTCAAGCTCCATCACCTGGTCAGCGACAAGATTCATGCGCGCGCCGTTGGGCCTTACAGCCTCGTTACGCAGCAACCCCTGGGCGGCAAGGCCCAGTACGGGGGGCAGCGATTCGGCGAAATGGAAGTCTGGGCCATGGAAGCGTATGGCGCGGCTTACGCGTTGCAGGAATTGCTGACCGTCAAGAGCGACGACGTGGCTGGCCGGACTCGCATTTACGAGTCCATTGTCAAGGGAACCAATTCCCTCGAAGCAGGCGTTCCGGAATCCTTCAACGTATTAATGAAGGAAATCCAAAGCCTGGCACTCGATTTCCGGGTGCAGCGTCACGAAGAGACCTGAACCGTCGTGATGCGCAAACCCAACCATCAACATTTGAAGTAGAGGAGGCCACCGGTGGAAAACAACGTTCCTGCCAAGCCGATTTTTGAAACCGACAATCAAACCGGGTTTGATTTTGTATCCATAACCCTGGCGTCGCCGGATGTGATCCGGTCGTGGAGCCACGGCGAGGTCAAGAATCCGGAAACGATCAACTACCGCACGTTCAAGCCGGAAAAAGGTGGACTGTTCTGTGAGCGGATTTTTGGTCCCACCAAGGACTGGGAATGCTCCTGCGGCAAATACAAGCGCATTAAGCACAAGAATATCGTGTGCGATCGCTGCGGGGTGGAGGTGACTCTGGCCCGGGTGCGTCGCGAGCGCATGGGCCATATTGAGTTGGCCGTGCCGGTTTCACATTTGTGGTTCTTCAAGTGCGCGCCGAGCCGGTTGGCCACGCTGCTGGACATCAGCGCCAAGCGTCTTGAAAGCGTGTTGTATTACGAAAGCTATATTGTCGTCGAACCCGGCGAGGATACGGGCTTGGAATTGGGCCAAATCATCAGCGAAGACGAGTATCGCGAAAATCTCGAAAAGTTCGGCGAGACGTTCACGGCGAAGATGGGCGCGGAGGGTGTCCGCGACATTCTTGCCAAGATTAACCTCGAAGAGCAGTTGGAGCGGCTCGAAATCGAAATGGACAAAACGCGCAGCAAGCTGACGCGTAAAAAGCTCACGAAGTGGATGAAGATTCTGGATTCGTTCCGCACCAGCCGCACGCGGCCGGAATGGATGATTCTGGAAGTCTTGCCGGTTATTCCGCCAGATTTGCGCCCGCTGGTGCCCCTTGATGGCGGCCGTTTTGCCACGAGTGACCTGAACGATTTGTATCGCCGCGTTATCAACCGCAACAACCGGTTGAAAAACCTGCTTCAGATCAAGACGCCGGATGTCATCGTGCGCAACGAAAAGCGCATGTTGCAGGAAGCCGTGGACGCCTTGTTTGACAACGGCCGTCACGGTCGCGCCGTGACCGGCGCGGGCAACCGCCCGCTGAAGTCCCTGAGCGATATGCTCAAGGGCAAGCAGGGACGCTTCCGTCAGAACCTGCTGGGAAAACGTGTGGACTATTCCGGACGTTCCGTTATCGTNNCCGCCAGAACCTGCTCGGCAAGCGTGTGGACTATTCCGGGCGATCCGTGATTGTCATCGGTCCGAACTTGCGCATGAATCAGTGCGGTTTGCCGAAAAAGATGGCGTTGTTGCTCTTTGAGCCGTTCATTATTCGTCGCCTCAAGGCCATGGGCGTGGTGCATACCGTGCGCAGCGCCAAGAAGATGATTGAGCGCGAAGAAGACCAGGTGTGGGACATTCTTGAAGAAATGACCCGCGGTCACACCGTGATGCTGAACCGCGCGCCGACTTTGCACCGGCTCTCCATTCAATCCTTTGAGCCCGTGCTCATCGAAGGCGAAGCCATTCGCATTCATCCGCTGGTTTGCACGGCCTATAACGCCGACTTTGACGGTGACCAGATGGCCGTGCACGTGCCGCTTTCCATTGAAGCGCAGTTGGAAAGCAAGCTCATCATGCTGGCGCCCAACAACATCTTTTCGCCCTCCAGCGGCAAGCCGATCACGACGCCCACGCAGGATATCGCTCTCGGGTGCTACTACCTGACGGTGGATTCCCAGCAGGATCGTCTGCGCGCGCGTCAGCCGAAGGACGCCGACGCGATTGAACACCTGCCTTTGTTCACCGACGCCCATGAAGTTCATACGGCGTACGATGAGGGCGCTCTGAAAATCCACGACCGCATTCGGATTAAAAACCCGAACTACCAAATGGACACCAAGTACGGGATGAAGGATTTTTCCGTGATCTCTACCACAGTGGGGCGCGTATTCTTCAATGAAATCTGGCCGGAAAACATGGGCTTCATCAACGCCCCCGTGCCCAAGAAGAAACTGGAAGAGCTGATTCGCCACTGCTATCAGGTTGCCGGCCACGAAATGACGGTTCAGACCCTCGACCGGCTGAAAGACCTGGGCTTTGAAAGCGCGACTCAGGCCGGCATTTCCATCGGTCTGGTGGACATGATTGTGCCGGAAGGCAAAGCGAAAATTCTTGAAGCCGCGCGCAAGCAATTGGCCGAAGTTGAAGCGCAGTACCGCAAAGGTGTCATCACCGATGGCGAGCGCTATAACAAGATTATTGACATTTGGACCCACGCGTCGGACGAGGTCACGGGCCAGATGTTCCAAGCCATGGAATACAATGAAAACCGCCCGTACGTGAATCCGCTGTTTATGATGGTGGACTCCGGTGCGCGTGGCAATCGCCAGCAGATTCGCCAGTTGGCGGGTATGCGCGGCTTGATGGCCAAGCCCTCGGGCGAAATTATCGAACGTCCCATTATGGCCAACTTCCGCGAAGGTCTGAGCGTGCTGGAATACTTTATTTCCACGCACGGCGCTCGCAAGGGATTGGCCGACACCGCGCTCAAGACCGCCGACTCGGGTTACATGACCCGCAAGCTGGTGGACGTGGCACAGGACGTCATCGTGGTCGAGGAAGACTGCGGCACCCTCAACGGAATCGAAGTGCATGCCATCATGCAGGGCGATGAAGAATTGGTGCCTCTGGGGCAACGTATTCTGGGCCGGACGGCCGTGGATGACATCCGCACCCGCAGTGGCGAGATCATTGTGGCGGCGGGCTTTGAAATTGATGAAAAAGTGGTGGAGAAAGTCCGCCGCGCCGATCTTGACAGCGTGAAAATCCGCAGCGTCCTGACCTGCGAATCCAAGCGCGGCATTTGCGCCAAATGCTATGGGCGCAATTTGGCCAATGGGCGTCCGGCGGTGCTGGGCGAGGCGACGGGCATCATTGCCGCGCAATCCATCGGCGAGCCGGGCACCCAGTTGACGATGCGGACCTTCCACATCGGCGGTACGGCCAGCAGCACCTTCAAGCAGCCGGAAATCGTCGTGAAGCACGATGGTATTCTGAAGTTTGAAGATTTGCGTGATGTGGCCGGTCCGGACGGCGATTTTATCGTGCTGAACAAGAACGGCATGATTGTGCTGTACGACAAGGATGGCCGTGAGCTCGAACGCCATACCGTGCCGTTGGGCAGCTCTCTGGCGGTCGGCGATGGCGGCGAAGTGAAGAAGGGCATGTCCATTGCCAAGTGGGACCCGTATAACGTGCCGATTCTGAGCGAATTCGCCGGTGTCGTGGACATGCGCGATTTCATTCTGGGCGTCACGGTGCGCAAGGAAGTGGATGAAGCCACCGGCAAGGAAGACCTCGTGGTGCTTGAGCACCGCGATGAAATTCACCCGCAGGTGCTCGTGCGCGATGCGGCTGACTCCAAGAAAATCCTGACGTATTACACCATTCCGGCGGGCGCTCACGTGACCGTGAAGAAGGGCGACAAGCTCTATGCCGGTGCGGTAATCGCCAAGACGCCTCGCAAGCAGGCCCGCACGCGTGACATCACCGGCGGTCTGCCGCGCGTGGTGGAATTGTTCGAAGCTCGCAAGCCCAAGGATGCCGCGGAAATCGCCAAGATTGACGGCATTGTGGAAATGGGTGAAACCACCCGCGAACGGCGCAAGCTGATTGTGCGTGACGTCATTACCAATGACACCGAAGAGCACCTGATTCCGCTGAATAAACACATTGTGGTGTATGCCGGCGACCGCGTGCGAAAAGGTCAGCAACTGACGGAAGGCCCCATTGTTCCTCAGGAAATTCTGGAAGTTTGCGGTCCGCAGGAATTGCAGGAATATCTGGTGAACGAAGTGCAAGAGGTCTATCGCCTCCAAGGCGTGGAAATCAATGACAAGCACATCGAAATCATTGTGCGGCAAATGTTGCGCAAGGTTCGCATTACCGAGCCGGGCGATACCCAATTCCTCTGGGGCGAACAGGTTGAGAAACAGACCTTCCTGGAAGTGAACCGTCGGGTCGCCGAGGAAGGACGCAAGCCGGCGGAAGCTTCGCCGATTCTGCTGGGCATCACGAAGGCTTCGCTGGAAACCGAGAGCTTTATCTCCGCGGCATCCTTCCAGGACACGACGCGCGTCTTGACCGATGCGGCGACCCTGGCTCGCGTGGATTACCTCAACGGGTTCAAGGAAAACGTCATCATGGGTCATTTGATTCCCGCCGGAACCGGATTCCCGATGTATCGCAACATCAAGCTGGTGCCGCTGGCCGAGCCGATTGCCGCCGAAGAACTCTTGGGCGATCAATTGCCCACAGTGAATTCGTTTGAGCCCTAAACATCGGGATTCTGTTTGATGCAACGGCCCGTCGCAATTGCGGCGGGCCGTTTTCTCATTGTCTGGGCCCAAGGTGGTGAATATAGTGCTTGGGATGAGTGCCATAGCCGACAGAATGGAACCCAGCGCGCTCAAGGTGCTGCTGGTGGCATCGGAATGCGCCCCTTACGCCAAGTGTGGCGGGCTGGGGGATGTGGTGGCCAGTTTGCCCAAAGCCCTGCGCCAGCAGGGGGTGGATGCGCGGATTGTCATGCCGCTGTATGCCTCCATCGCAAAAGAAAAATACCAGCTTCAGCCCGAGCCGCCCGTGCGAGTGCTTTGCGGCAATGGCGAAGTGAATGGCTGCGGCGTTTGGAGGGGGCAAGCGGATGGTGATGTGCCGATTGGGTTTGTGGAGCACGACCGGTACTTTGCGCGGACGGGCATTTACGATGACAACGGTTATGAGTTCGGCGACAACGCCTTCCGGTTCGGCTTGCTCGGCATGGCGGCGATGCAGATTTGCCGCGACCGCGACTGGCTGCCCGATGTGGTTCACGGCCATGACTGGCCCACGGCCGTACTGATGCCCCAGGTGCATGCTTGGCGCAAGGCGGGACTCCCATCCGGGCGCACCGCCAGCGTACTGACCATCCACAATCAGTCTTATCAAGGCTACTATCATCCATCCGCCATGGGTTATTTGGGGCTGGGGGCGGAGTTTTTCACGCCGGACGGCATCGAAGCGTGGGGAAAAATCAATTTACTCAAGGGCGGAATTAATTTTGCAGATGCCATCACGACTGTCTCGCCGACGTATGCGCGGGAAATCATGAGCGAGCCCGGCGGCCAGGGGCTGGCGATGTATTTGCAACGGCGAAGCGATGATTTTGAAGGCATTCTGAATGGCGCGGATTACGATATTTGGAATCCGGAAACGGACAGGCGCATTCCCGCCAACTATCGCGCGGAGTCGTTGATTGGCAAACAGACCTGCAAGCGTGAGTTGCAGGCGGAGCGGGGACTTCAGGAAGACCCCGCTGTTCCCTTGTTTGGCATCGTCACGCGCTTGGCATCGCAAAAGGGCACCGGGCTGATGCGCGAAGCATTGCCGTGGGCCTTGAACGAAATGAACATGCAACTGGTGGCGCTGGGCTCTGGCAACGCGGATGATGAGGAGTTTTTCCGCTGGCTGGCGCGCACCTATCCGGGCCGCGTGTCTGCGGAAATTGGTTATTCCGAGGATTTGGCGCATCGCATTCAGGCCGGCGCCGATTTTTTTCTGATGCCATCGCTCTTTGAGCCTTGCGGCTTGGCCCAGATGTATGCGTTGCGATACGGCACCTTGCCGGTGGTTCACGCCACGGGCGGGTTGGAAGACACCATCGAGCAGTACAATCCGGACGAAGGGCGGGGGACGGGCTTCAAGTTTTATTCACCCACGGGTCAGGCGTTTCATGACACGATTGGTTGGGCGGTTTCGACGTGGTACGATCGTCCCAGCCATGTGACCCAGATGCGCGAGCAGGCGATGCGGGTTCGCTTTGATTGGGAGACCTCGGCGCAACGCTATCTGGCCATTTATCGCCGCGTGGTGGCGCGCCAGCGGAATTGAACCGGATGCAAACCGTCGGAATTGTGCTGGCGGCGGGGGCTTCGCAACGCATGGGACAACCCAAGGCTCTTTTGGCGATGGCGGCTGGAGTTCCGCTGGCCGCTCACCAGGCGGGCGTGTTGCACAAAGGGGGGTGTAAGCCCGTGGCGATTGTTTTGGGGTCGGAAGCGGAAACCATTCGGCCGTTTTTTTCGCCCCGGTGGCCCGTCGTGGTCAATCCGCGCTGGGCGGAAGGCCGCGCGACTTCCCTGCAAGCGGGTATTCGGGCTTATCCTGAAGCGGGCGGTTACCTCTTTATGCCGGTGGATGCCGTTGGCGTGAAGTCCGTTACCATCCAAGCTGTTTTGGCGGCGGCAGAAGAAAATCTGGATGCCATTTGGCGGCCTGTTTGTGAGGGGCGGAAGGGGAATCTGCTATGGCTGCCGCGCGAGCAGGCGATGGCGTTGCTGAACTTGCCGGCGGATGCCCGCGTGGATGCCTGGGTTCAGCCTCATGCCCGGATATCGGAAGTGGGCGATCCGGGCATCCTTGCCAACATCAATACGCCGGAGGATTGGGCCGCTTTTTTGCGGTCGCATGCCGAATCCGGCCAATAAAAAACCGGCGGAAAATTCCGCCGGTTATGAATCGAATGATTTTACCAGAACACTGGCTCGCTCCAATTCGGGGCCTTGTCCGCCACTTTGGGTTTTAACACCGGCTTGGCATCGGACTTAGGCTCTTTCGGGGCTTTCTTTTCGGCCTTGTCCGCTTTCGGCTGGGCCTTCTTTTCGGCCTTCTTTTCAGGTTCGGCAACAGGCGCTTCTTCAGCTTCGGCTTCGACCGCGGCTTCGGCTTCGGCCTCGATTTCAGCTTCCGGGGCACCTTCCGGCTCAACGTCAGCAGGGGTGGCCTCTTCGGCGAAAATGTCTTCCTCGGCGAGCGCTTCGGGTTCTTCGGCAACGACTTCTTCCGCTACTGCTTCTTCCTCGATAGCTTCATCCAAGAGATCGGCGAAGGGATCTGCCTCGGCGGCGGGTTCTGTTGCCAGTTCCGGCTCGACTTCGGCAACCGCTTCTTCGGTGAAATCGTCGAGCAGAGCGTCAAGGGCATCGTCCGCGGCGGGTTCCACAGCGGCTTCAGGTTCCGCGTCCAGCTCCAAATCCGCGAATGGGTCTTCCACCACAAGCTCGGGTTCGGCGACAACTTCTTCCGCGACTTCGGGTTCTGCGGGAACGTCCGCGAGCAGATCAGCGAAGGGGTCTTCCACTTCCGGTTCCGCAACTTCTTCAATCTCTGCCGCCATTTCGGTTTCTTCGGGGACATCGGCGAGGAGATCGGCGAAGGGGTCTTCAACTACCGGCTCAGCCGCGACTTCGGGTTCCGCGACGGGTTCTTCGGCAACGCCTGAGAGCAGGTCGGCAAACGGGTCTTCCACCGCAGGCTCCGCTGCAACTTCGGGTTCAGCCGCGATGCCGATATCCGCGAACGGGTCTGTCACCGCTTCCGGGGGTTCTTCGGCGAGAGGCTCGGCGATGTCGCTGAGCAGGTCCGCGAAGGGATCCTCTACATTTTCTTCCGTCAGGGCTTCGGCTGCCGTGTCCACCGCTTCTTCGAGGGCGGGGGTGTCGTCATCGCCCAAACCCGCCAGCAGGGCATCCAGATCATCCTGAGCGGATGAGGTAACTGCCAAGGCCAAAACGCTCAACACAATAACCATCCAACGCCACATAATTTTCTCCTGATGATAAGGTTTCAATGTTCCTAAAGTGTACTCACAGCATTCGTGAAAACGCAAACTTGTTTTATGTGCTCCGGCTTTTGGTTTTCAGGGCTTCCAGCGCGTCGCGCACCAGGCGTCCGGTGGCCCAGCGGCGATAATCCGCCGTGGAGCGGATGTCGCTGATGGGTTCCACGGCGCGGGCCAGAGCTTCGGCCTTGGCAATCACCGGGTTCGTCAACTTTTTGCCGGCCAGATATTCTTCCACTGCCGACAGGCGGATGGGCGTCGGGGCCACGGAGCCGACGGCGATAGCGGCGGAAACAATTCGGCCATCGTCCATAAGCATACGCGAGGCGCACATGACTTTACTGATGGCCTGGGCTTGGCGGGCGCCGATTTTGCGGAAACGCTCTCTGGCCTTGTTTTTCTTGGGGAGGCGGAATGCCAAAATAATTTCGTCGGGCCGCGCGGCAATTTGGCGGTAGCCGGTCCAGAACTCGGTCAGCGGCACTTCCCGGACGCCGGCGAGGGAGGCCAGCACCGCCCAGCCGCCGGTTACGAGCAGCGCCGGGGCGGTATCGCCGGCAGGGGAGGCGTTCGCGGCGTTGCCGCCGAGCGTTCCGCGTGTCTGAATTTGCGTGGCGCCGACGGTGGCTGCGGCGGCCGTCAGGGCTGGCAGATGCCGCTTGAGTTCCGGGGAGCGCGCCATCCGCGCATGGGTGACGCCCGCGCCGATTAAAACTTCCGAGCGCGATATTTCAATCAGATTCAGCTCCGGCAGTCCCCAAATGGAGATGATACGATTGGGCGGTGTGACGCCGGATGCCCACTGCACCATCAAATCCGTGCCACCCGCCAGCAATTTGCCACGGGTTTTCTGGTTGGCCTGCATGCGCAGGGCGACGGCCAACGTTGGCGGGAATTCAAACTTCATTTTTTCGGTTATTTTCATGGCGGGGGTCCGGTCACTTTCGTTGAGGCATCCGCGTGGCGGCCAATTTTACCGCCTGAATGATTTTGGTATAGCCGGTGCAGCGGCACAGATTGCCGGCGAGGGCTTCGCGGATGGCGCGCACCGAGGGCTTGGGGTTTTTGATGAGCAGTGCATAGGCGGCGACGACCATGCCGGGGATGCAAAAACCGCACTGCACCGCGCCGCATTCCAAAAATGCCTGTTGAATCACGCGCCCGATGCGTTTTTTCTCGATGCCTTCGATGGTGAGGATGTCCGTGCCGTTGACCAGTTGGCCGGCCGGGAGGATGCACGACACGACGGGTTCCTTGTTCACCAAAACGGTGCAAGCGCCGCATTCGCCTTCGCCGCAGCTTTCCTTGGAGCCGGTCAGTCCGAGATCATCGCGCAGGATGTCCAGCAGCCGCCGACCGGGGGGAAAGCGCAATTTGGTTTGTTTGCCGTTGATGGTCCAAGTTCTTTGAACGTTGCTCATGGGGTGCCTTTCGAATCGGCGTGCAGGGCCTGATAGATGACCTCGGGGGTGATGGGAATCTGGTTGATGCGACGGCCAGTGGCGGCGGCTATTGCGTTGGCGATTGCCGGCGCGAGGCCATCCATGGGGATTTCACCCAGCCCCTTGGCGCCGGGTGGCGCGAAGGAATAGGGATATTCGACGAAGCTGACATCAAACTCCGGCACGTCGAGGATGGTGGGGATGATGTAGGTCTGCAAGCGCGTGGCGTCGTACAGCCCGTCTTTGCCGGTGCCGAGTTTTTCCATGATGGTGTAGCCAAGCGCCTGCGTCAGGCCGCCTTCCACCTGACCGGAGGCGCTGACAGGGTTGATGACCGTGCCGATATCAAAGACCGCCGCGACGCGTTTGACGGCCACCTCGCACGTGAGGGCATCCACTTCCACTTCGGCGATGTTGACGCCCCACGAGTAGCCGGGGTAGGCGTCGCCTACGAAGGTGCCTTGGTCCCACTGGATTTCCGGCGGCAGAAGAAATTCAAATTTGCCGCTGATGTTTTGGCATTCGGTCAGCATGGCTTGCGCAACCTTGGCAAATGGAATTGCCCGCGTGCCTTTGACGACAAACTTCCCGGTGCGCAGTTCGCAGGCTTTACCCTTGAAGAATTTCTCGGCGGCGAAGGCTTCCAGTTGGGCTTTCAGGTCGCCCGCTGCGCGATGAACGACGTTGCCGACCACCATGGTTGTCCGCGAGGCCACGGTGGGGCCGGAGTTGGGCACCAGCCCGGTGTCGGCCATCGGGTAGCGGATGCGCTCCGGGCCAATTTGCATGGCGTCGGCCACAATTTGGGTCAACACCGTATGCACGCCCTGGCCCATTTCGACGGATGAAACGCGGATATTCACGCCGGGCTGACCGTCCTCCAGCAAGGCCAGTTCCACGCGGCCCTTGGCCTTGAAATTGGCTTCGCCGTCGCCGGTGAATGCCGCGCCGTGACCAAAGAAAGACATGCCGATGCCGCGCAACTTTTGCTGGCCGCGTTTCAGCCGGCCGCGCGAGGACTCCTTGAGCTTGCGCGCAAAATCCGAGCGCTTCAGGGCGAGCTGCAGGCAGGCGGTCGAGCCATTTTCGCTGGAAAGCACTTGCCCGGTGGGGGTGATGTCGCCGGGGCGGGCGTGCAGTTGCAGACGTAATTCGTCGGGCTTTTTGCCGAGGCGGGCGGCCACGACGTCCAGATGCGATTCCATGCCCCAGACGGCTTGCGGCGCGCCGAAGCCACGGAATGCGCCGGAGGGGAAGGAATGCGTCCGGGCGACTTCGCCGCGCACGATTACGTTTTCGCAGCGATAGGCCAGCGCGCAATGCAGAATGCCGCGGAACATCACCACGTCGGAAATGGTCAAATATGCGCCGCCGTCAATCACGAAGTCGCATTCAATCGCCGTGAACGTGCCATCTTTTTTCACGCCGGTTTTGTAGCGCACCCAGACCGGGTGACGCTTGGGGGTGAAGAGAATGTCCTCGTTGCGTTCGTAGGTGATTTTGACGGGCTTGCCGGACTTGAGGGCCGGAAGCGCGGCGTAGCCGATGAGCATGGTGGGATATTCTTCCTTGCCGCCGAATGCGCCGCCGACCGGGGTTTGCCGCACCCGGATTTTCTCGGGCGGCAACCGGAGCGCGTCGTTCAGCTCGTGCACCGGGAAATAGGGGCATTGCAACGAGCCTTCGGCCCAGATGGAGCCATCTTGTTGCGGGAACACGACGACGCCTTGATTTTCCAGATAAAGCTGCTCCTGATGCCCCGCCCAGTATTCGCCCGTGATAATTTCGTCCGCGAGGGCAAAGCCTTTGGCCACGTCGCCCTTGACGATTCGCTTGCTTTGCATGGTGTCGAATTTCTTCGGCGCGGACTTATAGATTTTGATGGCCTCCGGCAACGTCAGCAGGGCCGGCAACTCATCCGCGGTGACGGTGATGTGCCGTGCGGCCTCTTGGGCCAACGCGAGGGTGGGGGCCGCCACTACCGCGACCGGCTCGCCGCGATATTTAATTTCACCGCCCACGGCGGCCAGCAGCGGCATGGTGCGATCGTGCATGTGGACGATATTTTCGCCGGGGATGTCCTCCGCCGTTGCCACGACCACCTGGCTCCAGTCGAACGCCGGGTCCAGCGTTACGGCCTTCAAGATGCCATGAGCCACCGGCGTGCGCACCACGACGCCCTGCCAGACCCCCTTGTAGGGAATATCATTGAGGTACTGCGTGCGGCCGCGAACCTTGCCGTCGCCATCCACGCGAATCATGCTTTGCCCGACCCAGCGGTCGGATTTTTTGCTGCGTTTGGACATTCAACACTCCTGCCGATCTAACGCCTCATAATAGGACAACGCCCATCCCGATGCAAACTTGGAAAACAGGGTTTTGCGGGTTTGGGTGCGCGGGCGCGGCGGGGGGGGATGACTGGGCGGTAGGGGAGAGCGGGAGAGGATTTCTTTTGCATTGGGGCGGCGCGAAAACCAAGGGTCTCTTTTTCGTTCTGGCGCGTCGCTGCCGACCACTCGCGGACATGAGTCCAGCGAGG